>DATAOO010000149.1:0-6838 GCA_036265695.1 Pseudonocardia sp.
CCGATCGAGGTAGCCTGCCGGATCGCTGCCACCCATGCTGACGTAGGCGAGCGCCTCCCGCCCGTCGAGGTGATCGACCCCGCCCGCCGAGTTCTGCAGGTCGATGCCGCCGATGGCGTCGACCATCTGCTGGAACCCGGCGAAGTCGATGACGGCGAAGTGGTCGACGCGGACCTGCGTGAGCCCCTCCACGGTGCGGACCAGCAGCTGTGGGCCGCCCAGTCCGTACGCCGAGCGGATCGTGTTGGGCCCGTAGTCAGGCACGTTCACCCAGCTGTCTCGGGGGAAGGACACCACCGAGGCTCGGGTGTTGGTCGGGTCGAGGACGACGTCCACCCGCGCCAGCATCAGCACGTCGTCACCACGCTGTGCGGTGGCCTGCCGGGAGTCGGTACCCATGATCAAGAAGCTGACGCGGTCGGCGATGTGAGTGGGGCGCTGCGAGTCGTCGAGGCCGCCGAAGACGTTCGAGACGCGGGGGATGTTGTCGCCGAGCTGGGCGAACGTGATGACGACCGCCGCCGCGCCGAGCCCGACGAGGATGAGCAACCCGAGGGCGAACACGGCGAACACCCGCACCACCTTGCGGCCGCGCGCGGGCGGCGGCGCCTCCAGCGGCTCGCGCGGCTCGGGGATCGGGGGCGGCGCGCGGTCTACGGAGCTGTCGAAGAGCGGGTTGTACTCCTTCGCCTGCACGGTCTTCTCGGTAGAGGTGCCACCCCGGCGACCATCCATCTATCGAGCTCCGTCCGACGCGGCTCCAGCCTATGACGGTGGCTGCTCACCGTCAGGGCGTCTGCGTACCCGCGTAGCCAGGAAGGGGAGCTGCTGCGCGTACGGCGCATAGTACGGGTCACGCCCAGCTGCCACGCAACTGCAGGTTCCCCTCTACCGGGTGAGATGTCCCCCGAAAGGAGGAGGCTCGTCACCGTGCTTTGAGGGGCTCCCACCACTCGCGGTGATCGAGGTACCACGCCACTGTGGTGGCCAGCCCCTCGGCGAAAGGCACCCGCGGCGCGTAGCCCAGCTCGTCGGCGATCTTGCTCCAGTCCACGCAGTAGCGGCGGTCGTGGCCGAGCCGGTCGGGCACCGGCTCGATCATCTCCGGGCCCGCGCCGAGCGCGGCCAGCAGCCGGTGGGTGAGGTCGCGGTTGGTCAGCTCGGTGCCGCCGCCGATGTTGTAGACCTCCCCGTCGCGGCCCTTCTCGGCCACCAGCTGGATGCCGCGGCAGTGGTCGTCGACGTGCAGCCAGTCGCGCACGTTGAGCCCGTCGCCGTAGAGCGGCACCTTGCGCCCGTCGAGCAGGTTCGTCACGAAGAGCGGGATCACCTTCTCCGGGAACTGGTGGGGTCCGTAGTTGTTCGAACACCGCGTGATGCAGACGGGCAGGCCGTGGGTGCGGTGGTAGGCGCGCGCGAGCAGGTCCGAGCCCGCCTTGGACGCCGAGTACGGCGAGTTGGGCGCGAGCGGGTGGGTCTCCGGCCACGCGCCCTCGTCGATCGAGCCGTACACCTCGTCGGTGGAGACGTGCACGAACCGGTCGACGCCCGCCGCGAGCGCCCCGGCCAGCAGCACCTGGGTGCCGACCACGTTGGTCGAGACGAAGTCGGCCGCGCCCGCGATCGACCGGTCGACGTGCGACTCGGCCGCGAAGTGCACCACCACGTCCGCGCCCGCCAGCGTGCGGGCGACGGTGTCGGCGTCGCGGATGTCGCCGTGGACGAACTCCACGTCGCAGCCGGTGAGGTTGGTGCGCGTGCCCGCGTAGGTGAGCAGGTCCAACACGACGACGTGCGCGCCCGCGAACGCCGGGTAGGCGCCGCCGCACAGCGAGCGGACGTAGTGGGAGCCGATGAACCCGGCCCCGCCGGTGACGACGATGCGCATCTGCTGCCCTATCCCCGAAATGACTTCGCGACGTCCATCACGTACTCCCCGTACCCCGACTTCGCCTGCCGCTCGCCCAGGGCGAAGCAGGCGTCGGCGTCGATGAAGCCCATGCGCATGGCGATCTCCTCGACGCAGGCGATCCGGATACCCTGCCGGTTCTCCAGCACCCGCACGTACTCCCCCGCCTCGAGCAGCGACTCGTGCGTGCCGGTGTCCAGCCACGCGAACCCGCGGCCGAGGTCGCGGATGCGCGCCGCTCCCCGCTCCAGGTAGGCCCGGTTGACGTCGGTGATCTCCAGCTCGCCCCGCGCGGACGGCCGCAGCCCCGCCGCGATCTCGACGACCTCGTTGTCGTAGAAGTACAGGCCGGTCACCGCCCGGTTCGAGCGCGGCCGCGCGGGCTTCTCCTCGATCGACAGCAGCCACCCCTCCGCGTCGGCCTCGGCCACGCCGTAGCGCTGTGGGTCGCGCACGGGGTAGCCGAACAGCACGCACCCCGCGGTGCCTGCCGTGATGTCGACGATCGCGTCCGCGAGGAGCCGCGAGAAGCCCGGCCCGTGGAAGATGTTGTCGCCCAGCACGAGGGCGGCGGGCTGGTCGCCGACGTGCCCGGCCCCGATGACGAACGCCTCGGCGAGCCCGCGCGGCTCGGCCTGCTCGGCGAAGGTGAGCGAGATGCCCAGCTCCTCACCCGTGCCCAGCAGGCGCTCGAACTGCGGCAGGTCGTGCGGCGTGGAGATCAGGAGGATGTCCCGGATGCCCGCCAGCATGAGCACGGACAGCGGGTAGTAGATCATCGGCTTGTCGTAGACGGGCAGCAGCTGCTTGGACACCGCGCGCGTGATCGGGTGCAGCCTGCTGCCGGAACCGCCTGCGAGGATGATGCCCTGCACACCCGGAGCCTTCCATCCCGGCACTCGCGCGTGTCAGGCCGCCGCCGCCAACCACGGCTCCCATGCGGGGAGCGGTTCGACGGCGAGCACGAGCACCCCGCCTGCGCTGCGGCTGGGCGGGCGCGGCGGGCGTTCCAAGGTCCAGCCGAGCTCGCCGAGGAGCCGGTCGGCCTTCTTGGAGTTGCACATCCGGCAGGCGGCCACGCAGTTCTCCCACGTGTGCCCGCCGCCGCGGCTGCGGGGCACGACGTGGTCGATGGTGTCGGCACGGCGGCCGCAGTAGGCGCAGCGGCGCCCGTCGCGGCGCAGCACGCCCGCGCGCGTCATGGGGACGGCGGCGCGGTACGGCACGCGCACGTAGCGTGACAGGCGCATCACCGACGGCGCGGGCACGGTGAGGTTTTCGGAGTGGAACGCTTCGTCGAGGGTGACCTCGATGCACTCGGCCTTGCCGGTGAGCATGAGCACCACGGCGCGCTTGGCCGTGACCACGGCGAGCGGTTCGAAGGTCGCGTTGAGCAGGAGTACCCGGGAACCTATCGGGAGCACGCCCGGGCTCGGCGTGCCCCCCGGTACCTCCCCTGGTTCGGGGTCGGCGCCGTCGGGGTCGGGCTGGCCGGATCTCGCTCGCTTCACGCGACCACCTCCCTGCGCGAATAAGACCATAGCCCGGGTGGGTTACGCGAGGGTGATATGGCACGCGTCCAGCGCGGTCCGCAGGTCGGCCACAAGATCATCCGCGTCCTCGCAGCCCACGGAAAGCCGGAGGAACCCGGGCGGCACCGCGTCGCCCCAGCGCTGCCTGCGGTCGGCGCTGGTGCGCACGCCGCCGAAGCTGGTGGCCGACGCGACGAGCCGGGACGCGGCCAGGAACCGTCCCACCGCGGCCTCGGACCCCAACGTCACCCCGACCACCCCGTTCCACCTGCGCATCTGTTTGCGGGCGAGGTCGTGGGACGGGTCGGCGGGATGACCCGGCCACCGCACCTCGACGACGGCCGGGTGCCCGCGCAGCACCTCGACGAGCGCGGCGGCGTTGGCGGCCTGCCGGGCGAGGCGCAGGTCGAGCGTGGCGAGCCCGCGGTGGGCGAGCCAGGCCTCCATCGGGCCGGGCCCGGCCCCTGCCCGCGTGCGCAGCTCGCGCAGCCGCGCGGCCAGTGCCGGGTCGCGGGTGCTGACGTGGCCGAGGACGACGTCGTCGTGGCCCGCGAGGGCCTTGGTGTCGCTGGCCAGGGTGAGGTCGGCGCCGAGCTCCAGCGGGCGCTGGCCCAGCGGCGTGGCGGTGGTGTTGTCGACGGCCACGAGCGCGCCCGCCCCGTGGGCGGCGGCGGCGAGCGCGGCGATGTCGCAGACGTCGAGGCCGGGGTTGGCCGGGGTCTCTAGCAGCACGAGGCCCGCGCCTGCGAGGTCGGGCCAGGGCCCGGCGGTGGGCACCTCCCACACCTCGTGGTCCTCGCCCGCGAGCGCGCGGATCACGTAGTAGCCGTCGGACGGGAGCACGACCGGGCCGGGCCGCAGGCGCAGCACGGCGGCGACCGCGGCCATGCCGGAGGCGAACACCACGCACTCCCCGCCGTCGAGGTCGCCGACGGCCGCCTCCAGCGCGCGCCAGGTCGGGTTGCCCGCGCGGCCGTAGAAGTCGGGCGGGGTGGGGTCGTCGGGGAGCCCGAGGTGGTAGGTCGCGGACAGCACCGGGCCGGGGTACATCGGCGCGCCGAGCTCCTCCGGCCCGGCGCCGCCCTGCACGCAGCGGGTCCCGTCGCCGCTCATGGGGCGCCTCCGGTGCTCATGTGATCGCTCGAGCCGACCCTATGCGTGTCAGCGCCGCTCGTGCCGGGGCGCGCGGGAGATCAGCTCCTTGCCCATCTCGGCGGGCGAGAGGCCCTCGTGGCACACCCGGCGCACGGCGTCGGCGATCGGCAGCTCGACGCCGTGGCGCTGGCCCAGCTCGCACACCGAGGTGCACGACTTCACACCCTCGGCCACCTGACCGTGGTTGGCCGCCTCGGCCTGCGCGAGGCTCTCGCCGCGGCCCAGCCGCTCGCCGAACGTCCGGTTGCGCGAGAGCGGCGACGAGCACGTGGCGACGAGGTCACCGAGCCCAGCGAGGCCCGCGAACGTCATCGGGTCGGCGCCGAGCACCACGCCGAGGCGGGCGGTCTCGTCGAGCCCCCTGGTGATCAGGGACGCCTTCGTGTTGTCGCCGAACCCCATGCCCGACGCCATGCCGCAGGCCAGCGCGATCACGTTCTTGGCCGCCCCGCCGATCTCGCAGCCCACGACGTCGGTGTGGGTGTAGGAGCGGAAGTAGCCGGTGGTGGTGGCGAGCTGGACGGCGACCGCGCGGTCGTGGTCGGGGCAGGCGATCACCGTGGCGGTCGGCTCCTCGGCGGCGATCTCGCGGGCCAGGTTCGGTCCCGTCACGACGGCGATGTGGTCATCCGGCACGCCCGCGACCTCGGCGACGACCTGGCTCATCCGGTTGAGCGTGCCCAGCTCGACGCCCTTGGCCAGGCTGACCAGCGTCTTCCCGCGAGGCAGCAGGTCGCGCCAGCCCTCGAGGTTGGCCCGCAGCTGTTGGGACGGCACCGCGAACACGACGGCGTCGACGTCGGCGAGGGCGGCGGCGGCGTCCGTGGTCGCCGTGATCAGGGTGGGCAGCTCGACGCCGGGCAGGTAGTCGGGGTTGGCGTGCGTCGCGTTCACCGCGGCGGCGATCTCCCCGCGCCGCGCCCACAGCACCACCTCGCGCCCGGCGTCCGCCATGACCTTGGCGAACGCGGTGCCCCACGACCCGGCCCCGAGCACGGCGACGCGGCGCAGATCGGTGCTGGCCCCGGTGCTCATGCGCCCCTCCGGTAGAACTCGGTGGGGGCGGGCACGGCGCGCACCTCGGCCAGCAGCGCGCGGACCTCCCCCATCAGCAGGTCGGTGACCTCGCGCAGCAGGGCCGCGTCGATCTCGCGGCCGCGGTAGGCGGTGAGGTCGACGGGCCGTCCGCAGCGGATGACGATGGGCTTGCGCGGCAGCGGGCGGAAGCGTTTCCGGTAGCCGTCGAAGACCTCGCGGGTGCCCCAGTGCACGACCGGAAGCACCGGGACGTCCGAGGTCAGGGCGAGGCGGGCCACGCCCGTGCGCGAATGCATCGGCCACTGGTCGGGGTCGCGGCTGATGGTGCCCTCCGGGTAGATGACGACGACCTTGCCCTCCGCGAGCGCCCGCTCGCCCTCACGGAGGCTGCGCTGGGCGTCGACGGAGTCGCGGTACACCGGGATCTGGCCGGTGCCGCGCAGCGCCTGGCCGAGCACGGGCACGCCCCAGAGGCTGTGCTTGGCCAGGAAGCGGGGAACACGCCGGGCCCGGTGCACGATCAGGCCGGTGAACACCGGGTCGAGGTGCGACAGGTGGTTGGCGACGACCAACGCGCCCCCGCGCGCCGGGATGTTCTCGAGCCCCTCGAACCGCGACCGGCCGAAGAGCCAGCCCGTGGGGTAGAAGAAGACCGCGCAGAACGCGATCCAGAACCCACCCTTCTCGCGCTGCACGCCGCCTCCCTCTCCCCGATCAAGCGCGAGTCTTCCGGGCCGCGCGCTGCGGGTCCACTAGGAGGGTCCTGAAGGACTCCGCCCGTCGCGCAGTAGGGCCGAGTCCTTCAGGGCGCTCCTGAGGTCCGGTGGCAGCATGATCTCTTGTGGAGCGGGTGGACCTCGTGGTCCCGGTCAAGCGGCTGGCGGCGGCCAAGACCCGGTTGCGCGACCCCGCGGGGGAGCTGACCGCGCACACCCGGCTCGCGCTCGCCCTCACGCTCGACACGGTCGCGGCGGCGCGTACGGCGCACCGGGTGCGCACGGTGCTGGTCGTCACCGCGGACCGCACGGTCGCGGGCATGCTCGTGGCGTCGGGCATCGAGGTGGCCGACGACCCGCTGGTCGGCCTGAACGCCGCCTACGACCGCGGGGCACAGCTCCTGCGCGAACGCGACCCGCACACGGCGGTCGGCGCGCTGCAGGCCGACCTCCCCGCCCTGCGCCCCGCCGAGCTGGACGCGGCCATC
>DATAOO010000150.1:0-11311 GCA_036265695.1 Pseudonocardia sp.
CCTAGCCTGCGTTGGATGCGTTGAAGCCCGCCGCGACCGCGAGGGTCTCGCCGGTGATGTAGCGCGCCTCGTCGGAGCAGAGGAACGCCATCGCGTTGGAGATGTCGACCGGCTCAACCCACGGCACCGGGATCGGGTTCAGCGACTGCGCCGCGATGTCGCAGAACGCCACGTCGGCGCCCTCGCTCGCGAACTTCAGCGCGTGCGAGCGGCCCTGGCCGCGGGCGCCCCCGGTGATCAGTACGACCTTCCCGTCGAACCTTCCCATGTGCTCCTCCTCGAGCGGTGCTAGCGGGCCAGTGCGCCCCCGTCCACGGCGAGGCAGTGCCCGGTGACGTGGCGGGCGGAGTCGGACAGGAGCCAGATCAGCGCCCCGGTGACGTCCGACGGCGGGATGACCTCCACGAGCAGCTGGTCGTGCAGCCAGCGCTTGTGGACGTCCTCGGGGGTGAGGCCGAGCTCGTCGGCGAGCCCGTCGAGCATCGGGGAGGCGACGGCGCCGGGCAGGAGTGCGTTGACGGTGACGCCGTCGCCCGCCAGCTCGATCGCCATCGCCCGGGTGAGCCCCACGACGCCGTGCTTGGCCGCGACGTAATGGGCGAACTCGGGCACGGCGCGGGCGCCCGCCGTGGACGAGATGTGCACGATCCGGCCGCGGGGCGAGCGGCGCAGCAGCGGTGCCGCGGCCTTGGTCGTGCGCCACACGCCGGAGAGGTTGGTGTCGACGACCGCGCACCACTGCGCCTCGGTCAGCTCCCAGAACGGCGCGCTGGTGACGATCGCGGCGTTGTTCACGAGGATGTCGAGCCTGCCGAACTCCGCCTCGACGGCCGCGACGGCATCCGCGACGGATGCGGGGTCGCGCACGTCGGCCACGATCGGCAGCGCCCGCCCGCCCGCCGCTCTGATGGCCGCCACCACGGCGTCGAGCTCGGCCCGGGTGCCCAGCGAGTAGGCGGGCACGTCCAGGTCGCGGCAGATGTCGAGGGCGGCGACGGCCGCGCCGGCTTCCGCCAGCGCGAGGCAGTGCCCGCGGCCCTGCCCGCGGGCGGCGCCGGTGACCAGCGCGACCTGGCCGGTGAGGTCGGCGTGGACCGAGGCGGCGGTCATGGGCCCGGCACCTCCTCGAAACCGTCCGGAATCGCCGGAGAATCGGGCGAACCGCTCTCGACTGCGCTGACCCTTGCGGTGTACCACTTGTCAGCGACGGTCCTCAAACCGTTGTCAGACGGATCCGCCGAGATCGCGGAGAGTTGGCATGGCGACCCCCGAACGATGGCTCTCGGTGAGCGAAGCGGGCCGCGCGCTGGGGTTGAGCCGCACGAGCCTGCTCGCCGCAGAGGAGGCGGGGCTCCTCGCGTCGCTGCGCACACCCGGTGGGCATCGGCGGTACCGGCCCGCCGAGCTGCGCCGCTACCTGCGGGCCGCGGGGGCGGCAGGCGCCTGGCCCGCGCAGGAGCCTCCAGGCCCGGAAGCCGCCGACGACCCGGTCGTCCGCCGGATCAGCGCCCTCGACGTCGCCACGGCGTTGCGCGCGGCCCTGCGCCCCGTGACGCGGGCGCTCGCCGCCGAGTGCGCGGGCGTCTACCTGGTCGAGGACGGGGTGCTGCGCTTCTGCACCGCGTTCGGGATACCGCGGTGGCTCGCCGAGCGGCTGGCGGTGGCCGACGCCCCGGCCGCGGTCCGGCACGCCCGCGACGCGCACCAGGTGCAGCGGTTCGACCCCGGGGCCGAGGCGTTCCCCGAGCCGCGCTCGAGCGGGTCGGGCATCGCCGTGGCGCTGCGCACCGGCGAGCAGCCGCTCGGGGTGCTCTTCGCCGTGCTCCCCGCCGAGGCGCCGGTCGAGCCGCGCGCCGTCGAGTCGTTCGCCGAGCTGATCACCCAGGCGGCGGCGACCCAGGCGCGGATCAGCGAGCTGGAAGGCAGGCTCGCGGCCATCGCGGATCTTGTTGCGTTCCCGGGGCCATGACCCGGGGCTACCCGCAAGATCACCCGGCGGCGAAGGTCCGCAGGGTCTGCTCCAGCTCGTCCAGCGGCCTGCCCGGGGGCAGCACCAGCCCGGGCGCGTCGACGCCCGCCGCGTACCAACGCTCCAGTTCGCCCGGGCCGGTGACCAGCAGCTCGTCGACGAGGACCTGCGCGGCGGGCGGCACGGTCGGCGGCACCCCGCGCCCGTTGGCCGCGAGCACCGCGTCGACGGCCTCGCCCAACCCCTGCTCCCGCAGCGACGTCGCGTACAGCGGGCCCATGCTGGTGAGGTAGAACGCCAGCCACCACGCCGCCACCTCAGGCGACCGCGCGGTGGGCAGGCCCGGTGTGACCCGCGGTCGGGGGCGCCCGACCCGCGCGGCCGCCTCCTCCAGGAGGCAGATCCGTCCCTTCAGCCCGGACAGCGGCTGCAGGAACGGCACCCAGGCGTCGGCGACCTCGCCCGCCAGCCGCACGGCGGCCGGCCCGAGCGCCGCCAGGTGCAGCGGCACCGGCGCGGGGGCGGCCAGCCGCAGCCCGCGCCCGCCCGCCGACGGGGTGAGCCGCTCGCCGTCGAGCAGCGCCCGCACCTGCCGGGCCACCTCGCCCAGCCGTCGCACCGGCGCCCGGAACGGCACGTCGTGCAGGCCTTCGGCGAGCTGCGGGCTGCCCGCGCCGAGGCCGAGGGTGAACCGGCCGCCGGACGCGGCGTGCAGGCCCGACGCCAGCATCGCGATGCTCGCCGGAGTGCGCCCCCACACGTTGAGCACGCCGGTGCCGAGCTCGATCCGCGACGTGCGGGTCGCGATCTCGGCGAGCAGCACGCCCGCGTCGTAGCCCCAGCCCTCGGCCACGGTGAACGCGCTGTAGCCGAGGTCCTCGGCGAGGTCGGCGAGCCGCAGCACGACCTCGCGACGGGTCTCCATGGGCGTCACGCCGACGGCCACGTTCATCGGTCTTCTCCTCTTCGGGCCAGTACGAGCTTGGTGGTCTCGGGGACGACCGGCGTCGCGCGCGTCGGGGCGAACCCCGCCTTGGCCATCCGGTCGCCCAGCTCGGCGCCGGTGAACGACCACGCGTCCGGCCGCCAGGCCAGGTACTGCAGGAACCACAGCGCCGCCGCGGCCGGGCCGGGCGCGGCGTCGTCGAGCATGAAGTCGTGCACCACCAGCAGGCCGCCGGGGTGCAGGCTGCGGTGCGCGGCGGCCAGCGCCGCGTCGGCCTCGTCCGCGGTGAGCGCGCTGAGCAGGTACGACATCAGCACGACGTCCTGCCCGCCGGGCCAGTCGGTGCTGGTGGCGTTGCCGGGAACCAGCGCGATGCGGTCGGTGAGGCCCGCTTCGTCCCGGTAGGTGCGCGCGACGTCGAGCGTCTGCGGGAAGTCCAGGAGCGTGGCCCGCAGCGCGGGGTGGCGCTCGCAGAACGCGATCGAGAACGCTCCGCTGCCCGCGCCGACGTCGAGCAGCGTGCGCGCGCCCGCGAGCGGCAGCTCGTCGACGAGCTTGCGGGCCAGCTCCAGCGAGGCGCAGTGCTGGCCGACGGTGAAGGTGGCCGCCTCGTCCGCGCTGCCCATCAGCTCGTCGAACCCGCCGAACGCGACGCCGTGGCCCGCGATCCCGGCGTCCAGGTGCGTGAGCGCCGGGTAGATCTGCCGCCCGACCTGCAGGCGGAAGTACTCGCCGAGGTCCGCCCGCGCCCCGCGCACGAGGTGCCGCTGGGCGGCGGGGGCGTTGCGGAACCCCTCGTCGTCCGCAACGACCAGGCCGAGGGCGGCGAGGGCCCGCAGCAGCGTGCCGAGCCGGCTGGCGGCCACCCCGGTGTCGGCCACCAGCGCGGCGGACGTGCGCGGACCGTCGGCGAGCAGGGAGAACAGGCCGATCTCGAGCGCGGCGAAGAGCGCCTTGGACGCCATGAAGCCGTAGGCGATGGCGGCGATGTCGCGTCGCCGGGTGGCGAGCATCTGTCCTCCCCAGGTCGTTTCGCACTACTGTCGACGTCTCCACTTGCATTCCGATTGCAGAGATGACGGGGACCGCGTGGAGTTCCGGATCCTCGGCCCGCTGGAGGTCGTCGACCGCGGGGAGCCGGTCCCGGTCGGCGGCCCGAAGCCGCGGGCCCTGCTCGCGGCGTTGCTCCTCACGCCGGGCACGGTCGTGTCGACCGACCGCCTCGTCACCGCGGTGTGGGGCGCCGACCCGCCGCGCGACGCCGTCGGCGCGCTGCGGGCCTACGTGTCCCGGCTGCGCGCGGTGCTCCCGGAGCGGCTGCGGTGGCGGGCGCCGGGCTACGCGCTCGACGTCGCCGACGGCGAGCTCGACGCCGCCGAGTTCCGCCGCCTCACCGGGCTCGCCCGCGAGCGCGCCGCGGTGGGCGACCACCGCGCGGCGGTCGACCTCCTCGACACCGCGCTCGGCCTGTGGCGCGGCGAGGCGCTCGACGAGTTCGACGCCGCCTACATCGACCGCGACGGCCAGCTCGTGCACCTGGCCGACCTGCGCCTCGCCGCCGTCGAGGAGCGGGCGGCGGCGCTGCTCGCCCTGGGCCGTGGCCGGGCCGTGGTCGGCGAGCTCGCGGCGCTGGTCGAGCGCCACCCGGACCGCGAGACCCTCGCCGCGCTGCTCATGCACGCCCTCTACGCCTGCGGACGGCAGGCCGACGCGCTCGCCGTCTACCGCGAGCTGCGCCGCCGCCTGGTCGACGAGCTGGGCGTGGAGCCGTCTGACGCCACCCGCGCGCTCCACCGCCGGGTGCTGGAGCAGGACCCCACGCTCGCGCCCAGCGACGCAGGCAGGCCCACCAACCTGCCGCGCCGTCGCACCGCGCTGGTCGGGCGCGAGGAGGCGATCGACGCGGTGTCGGACGCGTTGCGGGTGGCCCCGCTGGTCACGCTGGTCGGGGTCGGCGGCGTGGGGAAGACGCGGCTCGCGATCGAGGTGGCGAGCCGCGAGGTCGACCGGTTCGCCGACGGCGCGTGGATCGCCGAGCTGGCCCCCCTCGCCGAGGGCGGCTCCGTGGCACCCGTCGTCGCCGCCGCGCTGCAGATGCAGCAGCGGCACGCCACGACGATCGAGCAGACGGTCGTCGAGTACTTCGCCACGCGGTCGCTGCTGCTCGTGCTGGACAACTGCGAGCACGTGCTGGACGGTGCCGCCCGGCTGGCCCGGCGCATCGTCGAGCAGTGCCCCGGGGTCGTCGTGCTGGCGACGAGCCGGGAGCCGCTCGGCGTCGACGGCGAGCAGGTCTGGCCGGTCCCGCCGTTGCCGCCGCCGGACGCCGCGACGCTCTTCGTGCTGCGCGCCCGGGCCACCCGTCCCGACTTCGACCCCGACGGCCGGGTCGTCGCCGAGATCTGCCAGCGGCTCGACGGCCTGCCGCTCGGCATCGAGCTGGCCGCCGCGCGCACGCGGGCGATGAGCGCCGCCGAGATCGCCGAGCGGCTCGACGACGGGCGCCTGCTCGCCCGGGCCGCGCGCTCCGCGCAGCCCCGCCACCAGAGTCTCGCCGCCGCGATCGACTGGTCCTACCGGCTGTTGGACGAGCCCGAGCAGCTGCTCTTCGCACGGATGTCGGTGTTCGCGGGCGGCGCCGACCTCGCCGCGGTGCACGCGGTGTGCGGCGAACCCGGCACCTCGCAGGCCGTCACGCTCGACCGCGTGGCCGCGCTGGTGGACAAGTCCATGGTCGTGGCCGTCGAGCAGGCGGGCGTCACCCGCTACACGATGTTGGAGACCCTGCGCGCCTACGCCCGGGAACGGCGCGAGGGCACCGCGCGACGGCACGCCGAGTACTTCGTCGGCCTCGCCGAGGCGGCCGCGCGCGGCGTGCAGGGCGTCGACGAGCGCGCGTGGATCGAGGCCACGCTGCCGAACGTCGACAACCTGCGGGCGGCGTTCGAGTACGCCTTCGCCGAGCGCGACGTCGACCTCGCCCTGCGCCTGGTCTCGGCGCTGCCCGAGCTGACCCACGTGCGCGGCATGTACGAGGCCGACGAGTGGGCCCAGCGGTCCCTCGAACTCGCCGACCCGGGCCACCCGTTGTTCGCGGCGGCCGTCGGCTGTGCGGCCCGCGGCGCATGGGGGGTCGGCGACTTCGCCCGCGCGGACCGGCTCGCGGCCCTGGCCGACGGCGCCCTCCTCGGCGCGGGCACCGGGCGGTCGGGCCATCCCGCCGACGTCGCCGCCGATGTCGCGCTCTACCGGGGCGACGTCGCCGCCGCGGAGGCGTACTACCGGTCCGAGGTCGACCGGGCCGCGCGCGAGGGCGACCGGATCCGGCTGGTGTGGACGCTGTACTACGTCGCGATCTGCCGGGCCGTGCGCCGGGTGCCCGAGGAGGGCGTCGCCGCCGCGGAGGAGGCGCTGGCGGTGGCGCGCGAGACCGGCAACCCGAGCGCGCTGTCGATGGGCCACTACGCGCTGGGGCTGGTGCTCAAGAAGGCGCACCCGGAGCAGGCGCTCGTCCTCCTCGACGAGGCCGCCCGGCTCGCCGCCGACGTGCAGAACTTCTGGTGGGAGGGCATCGCGCTGATGGAGGCGGCCGCGACGAGGGCCGTGCACGGCGACCCCGCCGAGGGCGCCGCCGCGCTCGTCGGCGTGCTCGACCACTGGGACCAGGTCGGCGACTGGACCCAGCAATGGCTCAACCTCCGCTACGTCGTGCGGCTGCTCGTGCGGCTCGGGGCCGAGCACGAGGCCACGATGCTGCACCACTCGCTGGTGGCCGCGGGCAAGCCGTCACCCCTCAAGACGGCGGGCCCGGGCCTCGCGCTCCCTGGGGCCGAGGCCGTGGCGTTGGCCAGGGAGACCCTCTCCCGTTATTGCTAGGCCGCCACCAACGCCCGGGCCGGGGTGAGGTTGAGCCGCGAGACGGCTTCGCCGACGTCGGCGGCCCAGAACCACAGCCGGTACTCGGGTTCGATGTCGCTGTAGTCCTCCGGGCCGTGCAGCACCCGGTCGCGCATGTCGGCGCAGTACCGCTCGCGCCAGCTGAAGCGCTCCGCGGCGGCGACGTCCTCCCCGGCGACGATCTTCGCGGTCACCTGGTGCAGCCGTTCCAGGCAGCGGTACTCGTAGCCGGGCAGGGTCAGCGGATCGGCCCAGATCCCGCGGCCCGTGGTTCGCGCCGTCGCCGCCGCGTCCAGCAGCATCGGCAGGTCCAGCTCGCCGGGGATCGACGGGTAGATCACGAACGTGGCCGCCCAGCCCGCCACGACCATGTCCAGGTTGAACGTGGCGCGCTGAGCACGGGTCAAGGCCTTGCGCTCCGCCGCCGAGTAGTTCGGCGCGAGGTAGGCGAGCAGCCGGTGGTGGGTGTCGAAGGGGGCGTCGGCCGTCCGCACGAACAGGGTGCGCTTGCGCCCGTTCGGCCGCGTGAGCCGTTCCGCGGTGTTCTGCTTGGCGAACTCCGCGGCCTTGGTGCCCTGCTCGAACTGCCGGGTGCCGCCCTTCTCCAGCTTCGGCAGCACCCGCTCGGCCAGCGCCGGGGTGATCGGCGCCTTCCGGTCGGTGATCCACTGGGCCAGATCGGCGAACTTCCGGTCGACGTTCAACGCGCCGCCGTCGGAGATCGCGGTGATCTCCGGTGTGTCGATCGACAACATCCGGACTGACATCCGGACGCTCGGCGTGTCGCCGTCGTGCACGTCGACGAGCGCGAGATCGCCCAGCGACGGGATCGTCGCGCCCGCCGGGGACCAGAGCACCTGCACGGGATCGATCATCGGGGCCTCCGTCGCGTCGCCTATGCAGTCAGGAGGGCTCCGCGCCGTCGGTGATACCCCCGCGACGGCGTGCCCGGTAGGCGCGGGCCTTGGCCCGGTCGCCGCAGCCCGCCATGCCGCACCAGCGCCGCCGCCCGCCGCGCGAGCGGTCGAGGAAGGGGTGGGTGCAGGCGGCGTCCGCGCACCAACGCAGCAGCTGCCGCTCGGGGCCGCCGACCAGCTCGAGCGCCGCCCGGGCGACGGCCGTGAGCGCCGCGGTCACGTCGCCCTCCCGGTGCAGGCCGCCGTCGGCGTCCAGGGTGAGGGCGACCGCGGGTCCGGCCGCCGCGGCGTGCACCACCGCGAGGGCGTCCGGCGGCAGCGGCTCGCCCTCGGTCGTGGCCCGCAGCACGGCGTACAGGGCCTCCCGCAGGCCGAGCGCGGCCGCGAGGTCCGCGGCGCTCGCGGCGGGCGCGGTGTCCAGCACCCCGGCCGCGACCAGCCAGTCCGCGAGGGCCGCGGGTGTCGTCAGGTGCTCGACGCGGGTGGTCGTCCGCTCGGCGACAGTGCCGACGAGGTCGAGGGCGGGATGGTCGGCGAGCAGCACGTCACCAGTTTGACAGGTGACGGACGCGAGCGCACGATCCGTGGATGACATCACCGGTTGAACAGGTGACGGCACGGTGGCGTTGGGCGTGCGCGGCGACCCTGGCGCGCACGGCGGACGCGGGCTCGGGGGTGGGCGTGGTCCTGTTGGCCGCCGCCGGCGGGAACGGCCTGCGGCTCGGCGGCTTGCTCGCCGCCGCGCTCACCGCGCCGCACCTGTTCGGAGCGCGGATCGGACGGCTCGTCGACCGGGCCCGTGACCCCCGGCGCCCGCTCGCCGCGGGCTGCGTCGGCTACGCCGCGGCGCTCGCCGCGGCGACCGGCGCGCTCCGGCTCGGCCTGCCCGTGGCCGCAGGCGGCGCGCTGGTGGTCGCGGGCGCGTGCGGACCGTTGCTCACCGGCGGGTTCAGTGCGCTGACCAGCGGTCTCGGCGGCTCCCCGGAGCGGGCCCACGGGCTCGACACGCTCACCTACGGCGTATCGGGCGTCGCCGGACCGGCCGCCGTCGCCGGGCTGGCCACGCTGACCTCGCCCGCGTCGAGCCTGCTCACGTTGGCCGGTGCGACGGTGGTGGCCGCGGCAGGCACGCGGTGGCTGCCGCCCGTACGGGTGGCGGCGGCCTCGGTGTCGGAGGCCGCGCCTGCCGCTGGAGGGTGCGGCGGGCCGACGCGTTCGGCGTCCCGGGTGTCGGCGGCCGCGTCCGCCCGCGCGTCCGGCGGCGGGCGTGCGGTGCTGCTGACCGTGCGGCCGCTGCGGCGGGTCACGGTCACCACGGTCGTGACCGCTGCGGTCGGCGGGATGCTCGCGGTGTTCGCCGTCGTGCTCGCCGCGTCCGTCACCGGCCGTCCCGCCGACGGCGCGTGGCTGCTCGGAGCGATGGGGCTGGGCAACCTCGCCGGGTCCGCGGCACTGGCCGTGCGCCCGCTCACCGCCGAGCCCGTCCGCGCGTCCCTCCTCGTCACCGCCGCCCTCGGCGCGGGCTACCTGCTCGTCGCGCTGGCCTCCGGGTACGCGTTGCTGCTCGGGGCGTTCGCGGTGGTGGGCGTGCTGACCGCCCCGTGGGTCACCGCGTCGCTGGCCACGCGCGAGCGGCACGCGCCCCCGGGCAGGCGCGGGGAGGTGTTCGCGGGCATGGCGGGCTGGAAGATGGCCGCGGCCTCCGGGGGCACGGCACTCGCCGGGCTGCTGGCGGCCGCACCCGCCCGGACCGTGGTGGCCGTGGCCGCCGCGCTGGTGCTCGGCAGCGCGTTCGCGATGGCGCTCGACCGGCCCGCCGCTGCACCCGACGGACGGCCGCGGCAGCAGGCACTATGGAGAGATGCCCGATGACCCGTTCGGTGACGCATTCGGCCCGCTGGGCCCGCTGGTCGGCCGTTTGCTCGGCGACCTCGGTTCGCTCGACCTCGGCGACCTGCGGCCCCCGCCGGGCACCCGCGGCACGCACGGCCTCAACCGGTTCGGCCGCGACCTGACCGCCGACGGCCGCGCGGGCCTGCTCGACCCGGTCATCGGCCGCGACGACGAGATCGACCAGGTCATCGAGGTGCTCGCCCGGCGCACCAAGAACAACCCCGTGCTGCTGGGCGACCCCGGCGTCGGCAAGACCGCGATCGTCGAGGGCATCGCCAAGCGCATCGCCGACGGGGAAGTCCCTGCCGCCCTGCGCGAGGTGCGGCTGGTCGCGCTGGACCTCGCGGGCATGGTCGCGGGCACCAAGTACCGCGGCGAGTTCGAGGAGCGGCTCACCGGGCTGATCCGCGAGATCACCGCGGCCGGGCCGTCGCTCATCGTGTTCGTCGACGAGCTGCACCAGGTGGTCGGGGCGGGCAGCGCCGAGGGCGCGCCGATGGACGCGGGCACCATGCTCAAGCCCGCCCTCGCCCGCGGCGAGCTGCGGCTGATCGGCGCCACCACGCTGGAGGAGTACCGCCGCCACATCGAGAAGGACGCCGCGCTGGAGCGCCGGTTCGAGCCGGTCAACGTGCCCGAGCCCACCGTCGAGCAGACCGTGGAGATCCTGCGCGGGCTGCGCGAGCGCTACGAGACCCACCACGGCGTCACGATCACCGACGCGGCCCTGCAGGCGGCGGCCGAGCTGGCCGACCGCTACGTCCGCGACCGCTTCCTGCCCGACAAGGCCATCGACCTGGTCGACCGGGCCGCCGCCCGGGCCGGGCTGCGCACGGACGGCGGCGCCGTGTCCCCGCAGGTCGAGCAGCTGCGCCGGGCGCGCGACGTGGCCGTCGACGCCGAGGACTACGAGCGCGCGATGGTGCTCACCCGCGAGCTGGAGAAGCTCGACAGCTCTCCGTCGATGAGCAAGAAGCCGCGGATCACCGCCGACGACGTCGCCCAGATCGTGGCGCGGCGCACCGGCATCCCGGTCGCCGAGCTGGGCGCGGCCGAGCGCGACCGGCTGCTGCGCCTCGAAGAGCTCCTGCACCGGCGCATCGTCGGGCAGGACGACGCGGTCGAGGCGGTCGCCGACGCCGTGCGCAGCGGCCGGGCCGGTCTCGGCCACCCCGGGCGGCCGGTCGGGTCGTTCCTGTTCCTCGGCCCCACCGGCGTGGGCAAGACCGAGCTGGGCCGGGCGCTCGCCGAGGCGTTGTTCGGGTCGCCCGACAAGCTCGTGCGGCTCGACCTGTCGGAGTACACCGACCGCTCGGCCGTCACGCGCATGATCGGCGCCCCGCCCGGGCACGTCGGCTACGAGGACGCGGGACAGCTCACCGAGGCCGTGCGCCGCGACCCCTACACGGTGGTGCTGCTCGACGAGATCGAGAAGGCGCACCCGGAGGTCGCCGCGCTCCTCCTGCAGGTGCTCGACGCCGGGCGGCTCACCGACGCGCACGGCCGCACGGTCGACTTCCGGCACGCCATCGTGATCATGACGAGCAACATCGGCGCCGACCGCATCCTGGCCGCGGAGGACCTCGAGGACGTGCGCGAGGCCGTGCTCACCGACGCGCGCGCGCGGCTGCGGCCCGAGCTGGTGGGCCGGGTCGACGAGGTGGTGCTCTTCGCCCGGCTCAGCCGTCC
>DATAOO010000151.1:0-3938 GCA_036265695.1 Pseudonocardia sp.
GCGGGGGTGCTGCGCGCGGGGAGCTGGAACTCCGTGCTCGGGACGACGCTGGTGCTCAAGGGCGTGTCGCGGGATCTGGTCCGCGACCCGTCGGGGGCCGTGTACTCGCACAAGGCGCCCAACGGCGACTGGCTGCCCGGCGGCGCATCCAGCACCGGCGCCGGCGCGATCGCCCGCGACTTCCCCGGCGCCGACCTCGACGACCTGAACCGGCAGGCCGCGCGGTACGAGCCGTCGACGGCGCTGGCCTACCCGCTGGTGTCGACCGGCGAGCGCTTCCCGTTCGTCGCCCCGCAAGCCGAGGGATTCCTGCTCGGCACGCCCGCGGACGACGGCGACCGGTTCGCCGCCGTGCTGCAGGGCGTCGCGTTCGTCGAGCGCTTGTGCTTCGACCACCTCGACCTGCTGGGCGCCCCGCTCGACGGCGACCTCGTGCTGACCGGCGGCGCGACACGCAGCGCCTACTGGTGCCGGCTGCGCGCCGATGTCCTGACTCGTCCCATCACCCTGCCCGACAACGCCGAGCCCGCATTGGGCATGGCCGTGCTGGCCGCGTCGCCGGGCCGCGACGCCGCGGACGTCGCAGCCGGGATGGTCCGCGTCCGCGAGGTCGTCGAGCCGTCCCCCGGCGGTGCCGGGCGGTTCACCGAGCCGTACGTCCGGTTCGTCGACGAGCTGGAACGCCGCGGCTGGCTGCCGCCCGAGACCGCCCGCCACGCCCGGGTCCGGGCAGCGAAGGAGAACGCCCCGTGACAGATCTCGTCCTCGTGCGCCACGGCGAGACCGTGTGGCACGCGGAGAACCGCTACGCCGGCGTCAGCGACGTGGCGCTCACCCCGCGCGGGGAGCAGCAGGCCGCGCAGCTCGCCGCGTGGGCGCGGACCGCCGGGCTCGCCGCCGTCTGGTCGTCACCGCTGCGCCGCGCGCAGCGCACCGCGGAGGCCTGCGCGGTGGGCCTCCCGCTGGAGGTCGACACGCGGCTGCGCGAGCTCGACTTCGGCGACGGCGAGGGGCTGACGTCGGCCGAGATGACCGAGCGCTTCCCCGACGCCCGCGCGGCGTTCCTGGCCGACCCCGTCGCGCACCACCTGCCCGGCGGGGAGGACCCGGTCGCGGCGGCACACCGGTTCACGGAGTGCCTGCACGAGATCGCCGGCAAGCATCCCGATGGGCGCGTGCTCGTCGTCGCCCACTCCAGCGCGATCCGGCTCGCGCTCTGCAGCCTCATCGGCGTGCCGCTGACGGAGTACCGGCGGCTGTTCCCCGCCCTGCGCAACTGCGCGCTCACCGAGGTGCGGCTGCGTGCCGGGCGGGTCGCGCTCCTGCAGTTCAACACCCCACCCGTGGAGGCGTGATGACCCGTGTGCTCGCGGCAGGAGACCGCTTCGTCCGCAACTCGCTGTTCGCCGACGCCCTGCGTCGCGAGATCCCCAGCCAAGAAGGTTCCCGTGGCCTGGAGATCCGCGAGCTGGATCTCCCGTGGCCGGACGAGCCGATGGGCCGGGTCGCCGAGGTGGATGAGGCGTCCGGCACCGAGGACGAGATGATCGAGGCGCTGCGCGGCGCCGCGGTCTGCGTCACCCACCTGGCGCCGCTCACCGAGAAGATCCTCGACGCCTCCCCCGACCTGCGGCTGTTCTGCATCAGCCGCGGTGGCCCGGTCAACGCCAACCTCGAGGCGGCCACCGCGCGCGGCGTCGCCGTCACCTTTGCGCCCGGCCGCAACGCGACGGCTACGGCCGAGCACACGGTCGCGATGATGCTGGCCGCGACCCGCCGCATCCCGCACACCCACGCGGACCTCGCCGGCGGCACCTGGCGCGGCGACTACTACCGCTACGACCTGGTGGGCCCCGAGCTGGAGGACAGCACCGTCGGGCTGGTCGGCTACGGGGCGATCGGCAGCCGCGTCGCACGGATGGTCGCCGGCTTCGGCGCGCACGTCGTCGTCTACGACCCGTATGTCGCGCCGGAGGCGCTCGGCGCGGGCGTGAAGAAGGTCGAGCTGGACGAGCTGCTGTCCCGGTCGGGTTTCGTCACCTTGCACGCGCGGGTGACGCCCGAGAACACCGGGATGATCGGCGCGGCGCAGCTCGCCCTGATGCCGTCGGGGTCGGTGCTCGTGAACTGCGCGCGGGGGGCCCTGGTCGACTACGACGCGGTGTGCGACGCCCTGGACTCCGGCCACCTGTTCGGCGCGGCGTTCGACGTGTTCCCCGAGGAGCCGATCCCGCCGGACTCGCGGCTGCTGCGCACACCGCACATCGTCATGACCCCGCACCTGGCGGGCGCGAGCCGGGAAACGGCGCAGAAGGCGGCGGCCATCGTGGCAGCGGACGTCGGGCGGTTCCTGCGGGGTGAGGAGCTCGCGCACTGCGCGAACCCCGAGGCATTGAACGGCTCTGCCTGAAGATTGCTACCTCAGGTGCGAGGGCCGCACGCATGCGGCTCACGCACCGCTTCCGGTGATCATGGGCGGGACGCCGGCGGCACGTTCTGGTTATGCCGGAAGAGGTTCGTCGGGTCGTAACACCCCTTGATCTCCGCGAGCCGCTCCCCGGTCCCTCCGGGGTACGCCCGGCGAACACCGGAACGTCCTTCGGCGCCGAGGAACCCGACCGCCGCGCCGTTCCGCGGCCGCAGCACGCTCGTCAGCCCGTCGACCCACGCTGTGCGCGACGGCAGCTCGTCGAGGTGCTCGTAGAGCGCGGCGACGTTCGCCAGGATCGGCGCCGTTCGGTGAGCGAAGGCGGTGGCGTCCGCGGGGACGCGCGCCATCGCCCCACCGAGGACGCGCAGCTGCACGAGCGGCATCGGTGAGTCGCTGTCGTGGAGGGCGGCGAGGATCGCTTCGGCCGCGTCGACGTCGACGGCGTCGAGGAACATCGTGCGGTGCGCCCACGTCTGGTGGTCGCCGCCTCCGGCCGGAACGAGCAGATCCCGGTAGCGGGTCAGCCCGACGGTGTCAGCGATCGGCGCGGCAAGCGCTCGGAACGGCGCGGCGTCACGGTCGCCCTCCGCCGGCTCACCGGAGTGGACGAGTACAGCCCGCATGACGAGCGGACCGTGCGGCCCGACGGGCATGACGGTGGCGACGGTCGTCAGCTGCTCCGAGGCGGCCAGTGCCTCGGCGACGTAGCGCACGAGGGTCTGCGGGGTCGCTGGGAGCACCAGCGTCCCGCCGGTGACGAGGTCGACCTCGGACAGCCGGTAGCGCAGGTGCGTGGCGACGCCGACGTTGCCTCCGCCGCCGCGGATCGCCCAGAACAGCTCCGGGTGCCTCGACGCGTCCACGTGGCGGAGTTCACCGTCTGCGGTGACGACGTCCGCGGCGAGCAGGTTGTCGATCGTCAGGCCGTGCGCGCGCACGAGGTAGCCGATGCCGCCGGAAAGTGTGATGCCCCCGAGGCCGACCGACCCGGTGTCGCCGAACCCCGTGGCCAACCCGTGGGCTGCGGTCGCAGCGGTGTACTCCCCCGCGGTCAGGCCGGCCCCGGCCCAGGCGGTGCGCCGGCGGGCGTCGATGTCGAGGCTCTTCAGGCCCGCCAGGTCGAGCACGATCCCGCCGTCCGTCGTGCCGTGCCCCGCCGGGCTGTGCCCGCCGCTGCGCACCGCGAGCTCCAGGCCGCGCTCCCGGGCGAGGCGGACGACCCGGGCCACGTCGGTGGCGTTCCGGGCCCGGACGACGGCCGCGGGGCGGCGGTCGATCCCGTAGGCGACAGTGCGCGCCCGGTCGTAGCCGACGTCGCCGGGCGCGATCACCCGTCCCGCGACGGTGGTCTGCAGCACCCCGACCACACCGGAGACCGTGGTGGCGCTCACGCCCGTACCAGCGTTCCCGCACCGCTCTTCACAATCGCCATCTCGTCCCCCAGAGTTGTCAGAGCAACGATCGTAGACGCAACCGTTGCGGTGTCAACCCTGTTGCTAGACTCCCG
>DATAOO010000152.1:0-6224 GCA_036265695.1 Pseudonocardia sp.
GACAGCGGCGCCGCCGTGGTGCTCGTCGACCCGGAGCAGGCCGAGCGCGTCGCCGCGGTACGCGCGGAACTGCCCGCCGTGCGCGAGGTGGTGGTGTTCGGCAGCCCGGAGTGGACGGCGTTGCTCGCCGGGCCGTCCACACCGCCGCCGCCCGCGGACGGCGCCGGTGGCTCGATGATCTACACCTCGGGCACCACGGGGAAGCCGAAGGGCGCCGTGCGCGGCCCCACCGACCCGGAGTACACCCGCACGCTCGCCGCCACGCTGCGCCTGCGCCTGCACGAGGAGGTGCACCTCACCACCGGCCCGCTCTACCACTCGGGCCCGCTGGCCTGGGCCCTGCTCACGCACGCGCTGGGCGGCACGGTCGTGCTGCTGCGCCGCTTCGACGCCGCCCGCTGGGTCGAGCTCGTGCGCGAGCACCGCGTCACCAACACCTTCACCGCCCCCACCCCGCTCAAGCGGATCGTGGCCCTGCCGGACGACGTCCTCGCGCGCGCCGACCTGTCGTCGATGCGCTCGCTCGTGGTCAACGCCGCCCCGGTGCCCTACGCGCTCAAGCAGGAGGTGATCGCGCGGTTCGGCGACGGCTTCCTGTTCGAGATCTACGGCTCCACCGAGCTGGGCGTCGACGCGGTGCTGCCGCCCGAGCAGCAGCTGGCCCGGCCGGGATCGTGCGGGAAGGCGCTGCCGGGCGTCGAGCTGCGCGTGGTCGACGACGAGGGCACGGAGCTGCCCCCGGGCGAGCCCGGCGTGCTGCAGGTGCGCTCCGGCACCACGTTCTCCGGCTACCACGGCCGCGAACGGCTCGCCGACGGCTGGAAGTCGGTCGGCGACATCGCCCACCTCGACGCCGACGGCTACGTCTACATCCGCGACCGCCCCGGCGACCTCGTGATCACCGGCGGGATGAACGTGTACCCGGCTGAGGTCGAGGCGGTGTTGCACGAACACCCCGACGTGCTCGACGCCGCCGTCTACGGCCTGCCGTCGCCGGAGTGGGGCGAGACCGTGCACGCCGTGGTCGTGCCCCGCGACGGCCACGCGCTCGCCATCCCGACGCTGGAGGCGCACGTCGCGGAGCGGCTCGCCGACTACAAGCGGCCCCGCTCCTGGCAGGTGCGCGCCGCGCTGCCCCGCACCGAGTCGGGCAAGCTCCTCAAACGCCTCCTCCGTGCCGAACACGACGTTCGCAGGTAAAGGATACCCAGGTCAGAGCCTGGTGTACGGTCCGTCGCCGTGACGGTGACGCGGCGCGGATTCCTCGCATCGCTGCCTGTGGCCGCGGTCGCGGCGTGCGGGGTGACGGCGGTGCCGGGCGCCCCCGGGCCCGTGTCCTCGCAGGTGCCGCAGCCCGCCCCGCCGAGCCCCGCGCCGTCTCTCGCGCCCGACGGCCCCGCCCGCGAGCTCGTGCATGCGACGTCCGGCCGCGCCGAGGTCGCGCTGACCTTCCACGGCGCGGGCGACCCGGGCCTGGCCCGGAGCATCCTCACGACGCTGGCCGACCGGGGCGCCGCCGTCACGGTGCTGGCCGTCGGCACGTGGCTGGCGCAGTACCCGGACGTGGCCAAGCTCGTGACCGACCACGGCCACGAGCTGGGCAACCACACCTGGAGCCACCCGACGCTCACGGGCATGACCACGGCCGCCGTGCGCTCGGAGATCGAGCGCTGCCGCGACCGGATCGCCGCCCTCACCGGCGGGCCCGGCGCCTTCTTCCGGCCGTCGGCCGCCCAGCACGCCACGCCCGAGGTGCTGCGCCTCGCGGGCGCGGCCGGGTACCCGACCGTGCTGTCCTACGACGTGGACTCCCGCGACTTCACCGACCCCGGTCCGGTAGCGATCCGCCGGGCTCTGACGACATCGAGAGCGGGGTCGGTCGTGAGCATGCACCTCGGGCACCCGGGCACGCTCACGGCGTTGCCGGGAGTGCTGGACGACCTCGGGCACCGCGGGCTCACCCCGGTCACCGCGAGCGCCCTGTTCCGCTGATCACCGAACGAGAAGAGCGCCCGTGCCGCAGACCGTCCGCCTGTTCCTGTTCGGCGCGGTGTTCGCCGTCCTCGCGGCCTGCGCCGCTCCCGCGCCCGCTCCGGCGCCTGCCCCGGTGGCCGCCCCCGCCCCGGTCGTCCCGACGTTCAGCCCGATGCCCGGCATGCCGCCCGTCCGCGACGCGCACAACGTCTACGCCGACGCGGGGCCGGGCATGCTCTCCGACGTCGCGCGGGCGGCCCGGCCGATGGTCTACGTGCCGCACACGAAGACCGGCGAGGTCTGGACGATCGACCCGGCCACGTTCGCGGTGGTGGGGCGCTACCGGCTGGGCGGCGAGCTGCAGCACGTCGTGCCGTCGTGGGACATGAAGACGCTCTACGCGAGCGACGACACCGGCAACCACCTCACCCCGTTCGACCCGAACACCGGCCTGCCCGGCAGGTCGATCCCGGTGACCGACCCCTACAACCTGTACTTCACCCCGGACGGCCGCTCCGCGATCTCGGTGGCCGAGGCCCGCCGCGAGCTGGTGTTCTACGACCCGCACACGTGGGCCGTCCAGCAGACGCTCGCCACCCCCGACTGCATGGGCATCGACCACTCCGACGTCACCCCCGACGGCCGAACCGCCGTGTTCACCTGCGAGTTCGCCGGTCGCGTCGCCGTGATCGACCTGGTGGGGCGCCGCGTCCTGCGCATGATCGACATGCCGACCCGGCACACGACGACGGGCCCGCAGGACATCAAGCTCGCGCCCGACGGCTCGGTGTTCTACATCGCCGACAGCCAGGAAGGCGGGGTCTGGGTGGTCGACGGGGCGGCGACGAAGGTGCTCCGCGTGATCCCCACGGGCCGCGGCGCGCACGGGCTCTACCTCTCCCGCGACGCCAAGCGGCTCTTCGTCACCAACCGCCTGGAGGGCTCGGTCAGCGTGCTCGACGCCTACACCGGCGCCCTACAGGCCACCTGGCGGCTCGGCGAGCACGCCAGCCCCGACATGGGCAACGTCACCGCGGACGGCACCCAGCTGTGGCTCTCCGGGCGCTACGACCACGCCGTCTACGTCCTGTCCGCCCTCGACGGCCGCCTGATCAAGCGGATCGAGGTGGGCAACGGGCCGCACGGCCTGTGCGTGTGGCCGCAGCCGGGCCGCTACTCCCTGGGGCACACCGGGATCACACGCTAGCCGCCCACCGCGCGACGTCGGCGAACGTGGCGTTGCCGCCGCACACGAGCAGGCCGAGGTGCGCTCCGTCGCCGACCCGTTCCAGCACCCGCCGGGCGGCGGGCACCAGGCAGCCCGCCGCGGGCTCGGTCCACACCTTCGCGTGCTCGGCCAACGCCACCGTGCCCGCGACGGCCTCGGCGTCGGACACGACGAGCACGTCGGCGAGCAGCTCGCGCGCGTGCTGGAAGGTGAGCTCGGAGACCGCGGGGGCGCTGAGCGTGGTGACGATCGAGGAGAGCGGGGTGGGCACCGGCTCGTCCGCCGCGAGCGCCCGCGACATCGCGTCCGCGCCCTCGGTCTCGACGCCCCACACCCGCACGCGCGGGGCGAGCGCGCGGAACGCCGTGGCGACGCCCGCGACCAGCCCACCGCCGCCGATGCTGACCAGCACGTCGGTGACCGCGGGCGCGTCGGTGGCGAACTCCAGACCTGCCGTGCCCTGCGCGGCGATCACCAACGGGTCGTCGAACGGGTGCACGAGCGTGGCGCCCGCGGCGACCAGCTCGGCGAGCAGGGCGAACGCGCCGTCCATCGTCGGGGTGAGCCGCACCTGCGCGCCCGCCCCGCGGGCGAGCGCCACCGACCGCGCGGGCGCCGACTCCGGCATGACGACCGTGGCCGTGACGCCCAGCGCGCCCGCCGCGTCGGCCACCGCGATGCCGTGGTTGCCCCCGCTCACCGCGACGATGCCCGCCGCCCGCTCGATCGCGCTCAACGAGAGGATCTTCGCGAACGCCCCGCGGGCCTTGAACGAGCCGGAGCGCTGCAGCAGCTCCAGCTTGAGCGTGACGGGCGCGCCGAGGTGGGCGGAGAGGCCCGGACTCGGCAGCGTCGGCGTGCGCAGCACGTGCGGCGCCACCCGCTCGGCGGCGTCTCGGACATCGGAGATGTCGATCAGGTTCCCCACACCGCCGACGCTAGCCCCGGCGGCACCGCGCACCCCACGCGGTCGTGCCGTCGTGGGATGCGCGGCGGCCCGTCAGCGGAGCGGCACCACCTCGGGTGCACCCATGCGGGCCGAGTCGGCCGTCTCGTCGTCGGGCATGGTCTGGCTCTCCCGCTCGGCCTCCACCCGCTTGCGGTAGTGCTCCACCTCCCGCGTGACCTGGGCGTCGCTCCATCCCAACACCGGCGCCGCCAGCCGGGCGGCCTCCTCCATCGCGCCGATGCCGCGGTCGAACGTCTCGATGGAGATGCGGGTGCGGCGGGCCAGCAGGTCGTCCAGGTGCCGGGCGCCCTCGTGCGACGCCGCGTAGACGATCTCCGCCCGCAGGTAGTCCGACGCGCCCGCCAGCGGCTCACCGAGGGTCGGGTCGTCCGCGACGAGGTCGAGCACCTCGGTGGCGAGCGAGCCGAAGCGGCCCAACAGGTGCTCGACCCGCGCCACGTGCACCCCGTAGCGCTGGGCGAGCAGGTGGCGGGCGTTCTTCATGGCCGCGAAGCCCTCGGCGCCCAGCAGCGGGATGCTCTCGGTGACCGACGCGGGCACCTTCGCGTCGATCGCCCGCACGGCCTCGTCGACGGCGTCGCGGGCCATCACCCGGTAGGTCGTGTACTTCCCGCCCGCCACCACGACCAGCCCCGGCACGGTGTGCGCCACCGCGTGCTCGCGGGAGAGCTTCGACGTGGACTCCGACTCGCCGGACAGCAGGGGCCGCAGCCCCGCGTAGACGCCTTCGACGTCCTCGTGGGTCAGCGGCTCCCGCAGCACGCTGTTGACGTGCTCCAGGAGGTAGTCGATGTCGGCGGCGGACGCGGCCGGGTGGGCCTTGTCGAGCGACCAGTCGGTGTCCGTGGTGCCGATGATCCAATGGCGGCCCCACGGGATGACGAACAGCACCGACTTCTCCGTGCGCAGGATGAGGCCCGAGTCGCCGCGGATGCGGTCGCGCGGCACCACGAGGTGGATGCCCTTGCTCGCGCGCACGTGGAACTGGCCGCGCTCGCCCGCGAACGACTGCGTGTCGTCGGTCCAGACCCCGGTGGCGTTGACCACCTGCTGGGCCCGGATGCGGATGGAGGCGCCCGACTCCTGGTCGTGCACCACCGCGCCGACCACGCGCTCGCCCTCGCGCAGCAGCCCGGTGACCCGCGCCCGGTTGGCCACGTGCGCCCCGTACGCCGCCGCCGTGCGGGCGATGAACAGCGTGTGCCGCGCGTCGTCGACCTGGCCGTCGTAGTACTGCAGCGCGCCCACCAGCGAGTCCTTGCGTAGCGACGGCATCACCCGCAAGGCACCCCTGCGGGTGAGGTGACGGTGATGGGGAACGCCGCGCGACCTCCCCGACAGCAGCGACAGCGTGTCGTAGAGCGCGACGCCCGATCCCGCGTAGAGCCGCTCCCATCCCCGGTGCTTCAACGGGTACAGGAACGGCACCGGCCGCACGAGGTGCGGGGCGAGGGTCTCGATGAGCAGACCCCGCTCCGCCAGTGCCTCGGCGACGAGCCGGAAGTCGAGCATCTCCAGGTAGCGCAGGCCACCGTGGATCAGCTTGCTGGAGCGGCTGGACGTGCCCGAGGCGAAGTCGCGCGCCTCGACCAGCCCGACCGACAGCCCCCGCGTGGCGGCGTCCAGCGCGGACCCGGCCCCGACCACGCCGCCGCCGATGACCAGGACGTCGAGCTCGGTGTCACCCATCGCCTGCAGGGCCTGCTCCCGCGCGGCGGGGGACAACGCAACTGATCGCATAGTGGTCCTTTCTAGTCGACGTCCGCCCGGTTGGGGGTGCGCTCGACGGCCTTCTTCCAGCGTGCATACCCCTCGTCGCGCCGTTCGGCACTCCAGACGGGCTACGGCTGGGCGCGCTGGAACCACACGGGGTCGTCGTCGGTCAAGGCCAGGAACAGCGCGTCGAGGTCCGGCACCACCAGCCGGGCGCCCGCGAGCTCACCCGGCTCGGCGTACCCCCAGCCCGCGCCGATCGCGGGCACGCCGTTGGCGATCGCGCCCTCGACGTCGTGGCTGCGGTCGCCGACCATCACGACGGCGTCGCGGGTCGGG
>DATAOO010000153.1:0-56278 GCA_036265695.1 Pseudonocardia sp.
CTCAAGCAGAACTTGATCAAGGAGCTGATCGCGACCAACACGATCACCTCCAAGGACCTCGAGCTCATCGACGACCCCGCAGGCCCGTGACCCGGCTGTCGGTCGCCGTGCGGCCGTCGCAGGCCGTCGTCGCCCGGATCGCGGCGCTCCCGCGCCCGCCCCACGCCGGGCTGCACTGGTCGGAGCCCGAGCGGTGGATCGTCAAGCTGCGCCCGCTCGGGCACGTGCCGGAGCACCTCGTCGACCCGCTCGCCGACGCGTTGGGTGCAGCGCTGGATGGGGCGCCCGCGCCCGAGTGCGTGCTCGGGCCCGCCACCGTCCGCGGCTCGGGGCAGTGGCTCTACGCCCCGGTCGACGGCCTCGCCGAGCTGTCCGACGAGGTGTTCGCGGCCACCGAGCACCTCGTGCCGGTGACCCATCCGCAGCCCTTCCGCGGCTTCCTGGTGCTCGCCACCGGTCGCGTACCGGCCGAGGTGGGCGGCGAGCCCCTCGACGGCACCTGGCGGCCCACCGAGGTCGCGCTGGTGGCCGACCGTTCCGCGCCGGGCAAGCCCCGGCTGGTCGACCTGCTCACGCTGCCCCTCGGCCCCTGATCGTCGGTCGGTTGCGGATGCGGCCAGATGTGGCCGGGATGCGCAACGAACCCGCGATCATGGGACGTCGACGCGGAACCCGGTCGGCCCCTGGACGTGGGTCACGTGGCCTTCGCGGTCGAGCGTGACGTCCAGGTACCCGGGGCCGACGGGCAGCCCGCGCACCACCACGGCACCGACCGGGCTCGGGGTCGGCGGCCGGAGCGTCACCACGCCGGCCGGGACGTCGACGGTCAGGCCCACCACCACCCGCAGCAGCTCGACCGCCGCGGCCGCCGACCACGCCTGCGGACGGCAGGAGGCGGGGTAGGCCACCGGCGCGGCGACCTCGTCGGCGCCGAAGCCCGCGAAGAGCTCGGGGAGGCGGCGGCCGAACGCGTCGGCCGCGGTGAGCAGCTGTCGGGCCAGCTCCGCCGCGGCCGCGGGGTGGCCAGCGCGGGACAGGCCGCGCGCGACGATCGCCGTGTCGTGCGGCCACACCGACCCGCAGTGGTAGGACAGCGGCGAGTAGCCCCCGGCCCGGGCCGACATCGTGCGCACGCCGTAGCCGCTCGCCAGGTCGTGGACCCGGCCCGCGACCAGCGCGCTCTCTTCGCCGTCGAGCAGTCCGGTGCCGAGGAGGTGGCCGATGTTGCTGGTGAGCGCGTCGACGCCGGTTCCGGTGCCGTCGAGCGCGAGCGCCGGGAACGGGCCGTCGGCGTCGACGACCCAGAACTCCGCGCGGAACCGGGCCGCGAGGTCGGCCGCGTAGGCACGCCAGGCAGGCGCGCCGGGCCGGTCGAACGCGTCGAGCAGCTCGGCGCCCGCGAGGGCGGCTTGGTAGGCGTAGCCCTGCACCTCGACCAGCGCGATGGGACCGCTCGCCTGACGGCCGTCGGCGAACCGGACGGCGTCGGTCGAGTCCTTCCAGCCCTGGTTGGGCAGGCCGCGACCGGACGGGTCGTGGTAGGCGAGGAAGCGGTCGCCGTGGCAGCCGATCCAGCCGAGCGCCGCCTCCAGGCTGGGCAGCAGGGCGCGCACCTCCGCGGTGGGCAGGCCCCACCGCCACGCGTCGCGCAGCAGGCAGATCCACAGCGCGGTCGCGTCGATGGTGCCGTAGTAGAGCGGGGGCAGGCGGTCTTCCCACGGCGTGGTGGAGCGGCGGCGCTCGTGCAGGATCTTGCCCGGCTCCTCGCCGGTTCCCGGGTCGGTGGTGCGGCCCTGCGCACGGGCGAGGGTGCGCAGGGTGCCGCCCGCGAGGGTGACGTCGAACGGCAGCAGGAGCGTCGCCGTCCAGAGGGCGTCGCGGCCGAACAGGGTGAGGTACCAGGGGGCGCCCGCGCCCGCGAAGATGTCGCACGGGTGGCCGGGCTCGGCGAGCAGCAGAGCGTCCAGGTCGGCGAGCGCGCGGTCGAGCAGAGCCGCCAGGCGCGGGTCGTCGGCGTGCACGGCGTGCGGGCGGGCGAGCCGCGCCTTCGCCGGGGCGACGACGGCGCCCGTGTCGTACACGGACAGCGACCAGCTGCGCGACGCTTCTCCCCCGGCAGGCACGGTCAGCGGCCAGCGCAGGACCCGCTCGTACGCGGATGCCGTGGACACGGCAGGTGCGGCGACCGGTTCGGCCGCGACTACGTTGCGGGGAGCCGCAGGCGCGGCATGCGGCCCGGCGGCACAGGGGGCGGGTGCGGCGCCTGGCGCGGCGGCTGGCGCGGCGGCTGGCGCGGCGGCTGGCGCGGCGTCCTCCAGCGCCGCGGTGTCCGGCGTGGCGATCCGGACGGTGACGCCCGGCGGGGCGGACGGCACCGGCGCGCCGCGCTTGATGGTCTCGATCGGGGCGAGGTCGGCGGCGAGGTCCAGGCACAGCTCGACGGAGACGGCCTGGTCGGACCGGTTGACGAGCGTGAAGGTCTCGCGGAGGCCGTCGGCGAGCACGGTGCGGTCGCGCCGGAGCCAGACCGTCGGGTCCGGGCTGGGCACTCCCACCCCACGCAGGATCCCGACGAACTGCTCGGTCGACGCGCCGGTCACGCCGTGCCCGATCGGCTCGGGCTCGGCCCCGTCGACCGTGACCACCGCCCGCGCCAACACCCGCACGTCGGCGCACAGCACACCCTGGGTGCCGGAGCCGCGGAGCTGACCGTCCAACCCCGAGAGGCAGACCGTGGGAGCGCGGAGCGTCACCGCCAGGTCGTGCAGCAGGGGCTGCCGGGGAGCCATGGCGTGATCGTCGCATCCGCGCCGCGGCCTGCGGCGGTGAACCGGGCCGACCCCCGCAGCCGTGAGAGCGGCAACCCCGGGCACGTGGCCCGGCCGCCATCCGGAGGACCGTCATGATCCGCACTCGTGTGCTGCCCCTCATCGCGCTCGCCGCCGCGGCCGCCGTCTCGCTCGGCGCGTGCGGCACGAGCAGCACGATCGCGGGGGTGCCCTCGCCCGCTCCCGCCGCGGCACCGGCCGCCGCGCCCGCACCGGCCGCGCCCGCGGGCCCGGCGCTGACCGCGAGCCCGACCGCCGCGCTCGGCACCGTCGTCGTCGACGGCACCGGCTACACCCTCTACCGCTTCGACAAGGACAAGCCCAAGCCGTCGAAGTCGAACTGCAACGGCTCCTGCGCCACCCAGTGGCCGCCGGTGCTCGTCGCGTCCGCCGACGAGGCGAAGGCGGTGTAGCTCGACGGCGTGGACGCAGGCGCCGTCAGCACCGTCAAGCGCGCCGACGGCAAGCTGCAGCTCACCATCGGCGGCTGGCCGGTGTACCGCTACAGCGGCGACAAGGCGGCGGGCGACACCACCGGCCAGGGCGTGGGCAAGGTGTGGTTCGCGGTGACGCCCGCGGGCAAGAAGGCCGTCGCGACCGGCTGACCGGCCCCGCCGACCGGCCGCGCGCGCCGCCCGACCCCGCTCCGGACGGGCAGGCTGCGCGCGGCCACCCCACGCTTCGCACGTGGGCCGCTCTGGCGCCCGAGATCGCGGCCCGACACGATAGGCCGGACGGGCGCGCGGGGCCCGTCCCGAGGAGGGGAGCGGGTCATCGGTACACCCAGCGGTCAGGGCGTCGTCGCCGTGGCGGGCGAGGCGTTGGTCGATCTCGTGCCTGCGCCGGTGCCGGAGTATTTCGAGGCCCGCCCCGGCGGCAGCCCGGCGAACGTCGCCGTGGGGCTCGCCCGGCTCGGCGTGCCCGCGCGGATGCTCGCCCGCATCGCCGACGACATGCTCGGCCGTCGCCTCCGCGACCACCTCGCCGCCAACGACGTCGACCTCACCCACGTCGCCCCGGCCACCGAGCAGACGTCCATGGCGATGGTCGCGCTCGGCGCCGACGGCGTGCCGAGCTACGACTTCCGCATCACGGGCACGGCCGACTGGCAGTGGACGGCCGACGAGCTGAAGGGCGCGCTGGACGGCCCGGTCGTCGCACTGCACTCCGGGTCGCTGGCGCTCACGATGCCGCCCGGCGCCGCCGTGCTGCGCGAGCTGATGGCCCAGGCCGCCGCCACCGCCACGATCAGCTACGACCCCAACTGCCGCCCGATGCTCATGGGCGACCCCGCCGACGTCCTCGCGGGCGTGCACGAGCTGCTGGCCGTGGCGGACGTGGTGAAGGTGAGCTCCGAGGACCTCGCCTGGCTCTCCCCCGACCGCAGCCCGGAGGACGTCCTCGAAGACTGGCTGGGGCGCGGCCCGGCCATCGTCGCGATCACCCTTGGCAGCGACGGCGTGCTCGCGGGCACCCCGGAGGGCCTGCGGGTGCGGCGGCCCGGCGTGCTCGTCACCGTGATCGACACGGTCGGCGCGGGCGACACGTTCTCCGGCGCGCTGCTCGCCGGGCTGCACGACCGGGACCTTTTGGGCGCCGCCGCCCGGCCAGCGCTGCGCGCCGTCGACGAGCCGACGCTGCACGCGCTGCTCGACGAGGCCGCCCTGGCCGCCGCGATCACCTGCTCGCGCCGGGGGGCCGACCCGCCCACCCGCGCCGACCTCACCGCCCGCTACCGGGTGGTCGGGGGGTAGCGCCTGCGTGGGCGGCGGATGACGGCCCCAGACCCATTCGCCACCCGCCGCCCACGCACATCTCAGCGGGCAACGGTGGCTCCGCGCGAGATCAGCCACCCGACCGGGTGGCGGCGAGCAGCTTCTCCAGCGGCCACGTGTTGAGCACCCGGTCGGCGGGCACCTCGCATTCGACGGCCCGCTCGCAGCCGTTGCGCAGCCAGTCGAGCTGGCCGGGGGCATGCGCGTCGGTGTCGATCGTGAAGACGCAGCCCGCCTCGACCGCTTGGCGCAACAACCGCTTGGGCGGGTCGAGCCGCTCCGGCCGCGAGTTGATCTCGACGGCCACGCCGTTCTCGGCGCAGGCCGCGAACACGGCGTCGGCGTCGAACTGCGACTCCGGCCGCTTGCGGTTGCCCGTGACCATGCGCCCGGTGCAGTGTCCCAGCACGTCGACGAGCGGGTTCGCGACCGCCGTGAGCATCCGATCGGTCATCTCCGCGCCCGGCATCCGCAGCTTCGAGTGCACCGACGCGACCACGAGGTCCAGTTCGGCGAGCAGCTCGGGGTCCTGGTCGAGCGAGCCGTCCTCGTTGATGTCGACCTCGATGCCCGTCAGCACGCGGAACCCGGCCCCGAGTGCGGTGTTCAGCTCCGCGATCTGGTCGAGCTGCGCCCGCAGCCGCTGCGGAGAGAGGCCGTTGGCCACGGTCAGCCGCGGCGAGTGGTCGGTGACCACCAGGTACTCGTGCCCGAGCCCACGCGCCGTCGCAGCCATCTCGTAGAGCGGCGAGCCGCCGTCGGAGGCGTCGGTGTGGCTGTGGCAGTCGCCGCGCAGCGCCGTGAGCAGCTCTTCGGTGGCCGGGTCGACCGGCTCGGGCGCCTCGTCCTCCAGTCGCCGCAGGTAGGCGGGCACCTCGCCGCTCAGCGACTCGACGACGCAGCGGGCCGTGACGTCGCCGACGCCCTTCAGCCGCTTCAGGTCACCGGCCGCCGCGAGCCGGGCCACCTCGTCGGGATCACGGCGGGCGAGGGCGACGATCGCGCCGCGGAACGCGCGCACCCGGTAGGTGGACTCGTGCGCGCGCTCCAGGAGGAACGCGATGCGGCGCAGGTCGGCGATCGGGTCGCGAGTGTCCACGCGCCGATCGTGGCACGTCACCCTCGGCGAGCGCGGCGCCACAGCGCAGGCAGGTCGGCCTCGATCGCGGCCGCCCGCGCGTCGGCCTGCCCCAGCAGCACGCCGAAGCTGAACCCGTTCTCGACGGATGCGCCGAGCTCCCGCAGCACCGGCCGGGCGACGACCACGTCCTGGTGGTTCCCCAGCGCCTTCTGCAGCCGCTTCAAGCCCTTCGGACGGGAGCCGGTGACCTCGGTGGCGTAGCGCAGCCGCTTGGCGGCCTTGCGGGCGGTGTGCAGCGCGGTGTCGTCGCCGTGGTCGAGCGCGGCCGTCATCGCCCGGCGCAGGCGGCGGGCGGTGCGGTGCGGGCGCAGCGCCTTCTTCGCGGGCCGACGGGCGCGGCGGTTCAGCGGCGGACGTTCCAGGAGGTCGTCGAGCGCTCGGCGCAGCGCGACGTGCTCGGGGCTGTCCAGCGCGGTGAGCACGGCGGCCCGTGCCTCCGCCTCGACGCGGGCGAAGTGCCGGGTGGCCTCGGCCTGCACAGGCCCGAGGAGCCGCTCGGGCGGGAGTGCCGCCAGGTCGGCTGCGACGCGTTCGCGCAGCACCTCGGCGTCCCGCGCGGGGGCGAGACGGCGGCCGAGGTCGCGCAGTGCGTCGGCGACCGGCTCGGTGCGGGAGCGGTCGAGCACCCGTCGGTAGGCCTTCAGCACGCTGCGCAGCCGCCGGGCCGCCACCCGCATCTGGTGGACGGAGTCGGCCGCGTCGCGACGAACCCGCAGCTCCTCGGCGGCGATCCGGTCGACCTGCCTGCCGACGTAGTCCATGAGCACCGCCCCGGCCGTGCCCTTGCGGCCCACGCGGCGTCGCTTGGCTGGCCGCAGCATGCGGTCGAGCTCGGTGGCGGCGGCGGGCGGCCCGGAGCGCATGCCGATCTCGCCCACGCGGGCGGCGAGGTCGTCGAGCAGGTCGTCATCCGCGGCGCCCGGCCGCAGGTCGATCTCCGACCACGCCCGGACATCGGCGCGGCGGCCCATCGTCGCCACCGTGACGTCGTCGTGGACGAGCGTCGCGAGCAGCCGGTCGTCCGGGCCGAGCAGCCGGTTCTCCGTGCGCACCGTGCGGATGGTGCCGACCGGGCGCAGCGCCGCCTCCCGGGTGGCGGCGCGGACGAGCTCGGCGAACTCGGCGGGGACGTCCGGGCTTTCGCCCGCGGGGATGCGGAGGGTCTCGTCGGGCAGGTCCAGCCGCCAGTGGGCGGGCGCGGACGGGGGCCGGTGCAGGCCGAGCGTGATGCCCGCCGCGGCGAGCCGGGCGTCGTCGGTGTCGAACCGGTCGGTCTCGAACACCTCGGGGAGGGCGGCGTCCAGCCTGCGGACGCCGGGAAGGCCCGCGAGGTTCGGCAGCCCGGCGCCGCCCCGTCCACGGAACGTGCGTGTCGCGGTGTCGGTCATACCGCGGGGTGCCCCGGGCCCGCCGCCGTCAATCACCCCTTCGGCAGCCGGGCCTTCACCACTTTGCCCATGTCGTTGCGGGGAAGCGCATCGGTGAACCGGACCTCCCGCGGCCGCTTGTGCGGGGCGAGCAGCGTGCCGACGTGGTCGATCAGCTCCCGCTCGGTGGGCGGTTCCCCCGCCGCGACGACGTGGGCGACGATCCGCTCGCCCAGATCGTCGTCGGGCACCCCGACGACGGCCGCCTCCGCGACCCCCGCGTGCTCCAGCAGCGCGTTCTCGATCTCCCCGGCGCCGATCTTGTAGCCGGCGGACTTGATCAGGTCGGTGGCGCTGCGCCCGACGATCGCGAGGGCTCCGGAGGCCGTCCACCGGCCGATGTCCCCGGTGGCGAACCAGCCGTCGGCGGTCTGGGCGTCCGCGGTGGCGTCGGGCCGGTTGAGGTACCCGTCGAAGAGGCTGGGGGTGCGGATCTCGATGGGGCCCATCTCGTCGTCGCCGGTGATGCGCACCTCGGTGCCCTCCAGCGGCGGGCCCACCGTGCCGGGTTCAGGCTCCTCGTCGGCCCGGGCCGCGGTGATGATGAGCGTCTCGGTCATGCCGTAGCGCTCGCGGACGGCCAGGCCGGTGAGCTTGCGGAGGCGCTGGTGGTCGCCGACGGTGAGCGCCGCCGAGCCGGAGACGAGCAGGCGGGTGCGGCCGATCGCGGCGGCGGCCTCCGGGTCGTCCTCGAGCTGGTCGGCGAGGCGGTGGTACTGGGTGGGCACGCCGAAGACGAGCGTGGGGGCCGCGGCCGCGAGCGCGCTCGCATCGAGGGTGCCCAGGTGGTGCAGGGTGCCGCCGCGGCGCAGCGGGCCGAGCACGCCGAGCACCAGCCCGTGGACGTGGAAGAGCGGGAGGGCGTGGGCGAGCAGGTCGTCGGACGTCCACGCCCACGCCGCGGCCAGTGCGTCGAGGTTGGCCGCCACGGCCTGCCGGGACAGCACGGCGCCCTTCGGCATGCCGGTGGTGCCGGACGTGTAGATCACGAGCCCCGGGTCGGTGCCGGGCGGCTCGGGTGGGATCGGCCCGTCGCCCTCCAGCGTGACGTCGATCCGCGGGAGGTCGTAGGGCAGCTCGGTGTCGGGGGCGGCGAGCACCCGCTCGGGTGCGGCGTCGGTGAGCTCGTGCGCGACCTCGCGTTCCCCCAGCCGCGGGTTGAGCGGCACCACGGGCACGCCCGCGACGAACGCGGCCACCACACCCACGGCGGTGTGGATCGTCGGCGTCGCGTGCACGGCCACCCGCGAGCACCCGGCGATCCGCGGCACGAGGGCGCCCGCCGCTCCGGCGAGCTCGCGGTAGGTCAGCTCGACGGTGCGACCGGGCGGCCCGAACCGCAGCGCGACCTTGTCGGAGGGTTCGAGGGGCAGCAGGCGGCTCACCCGACCACCTTGCCGGGGTTGAGGATCCCCTTCGGGTCCAGTGCGTCCTTGATCGCGCGCTGCATCGCCAGCCCGACCGGCCCGACCTCGCGCTGCATGCCCTCCCGCTTGAGCAGCCCGACGCCGTGCTCGCCGGTCACCGTGCCGCCGAGGTCCAGGGCCGCGTCGATGATCGCCTGGAAGGCGGCGAGCGCGCGGTCGCGGCCTTCCAGGTCGCCCTTCGGGGTGACCAGGCAGGGGTGCAGGTTGCCGTCGCCTGCGTGCGCGATGGTGGCGATCGGGATGTGGTGCGTCGCGGCGATCTTCTCGATGAGCGCGAGCATCTCGGCGAGCTTGCCCCTCGGCAGGCACACGTCCTCGGTGAGCACCGCGTCCTCGTGTTCCCAGAGCAACGCCGGACCCGCCAGCCGACGCGCGTCGAACAGCGCCTCCGCCTCGACCGGGTCGGTGGAGACCATCGCGTCCGACGCCCCGGCCGCCACGAAGCAGTCGTGGATGGCCGTGGCCTCGTGCTCGGCGGCCGGTTCAGGGAGATCGGTCTGGGCGAGCAGCAGCGCGGCGGCGTCCTCGGGGAGGCCCATGTTCTTCCAGGCGTTGACGGCGCGCAGGCAGGCCCGGTCGATCAGCTCGAACGCCGCGGGCTCCAGCCCGGCCGCGGTGACGCGGGCGACGGCGTCACCGGCGGCGGACAGGGTGTCGAAGAAGCCGACGACCGTGCGCATCGGGGCGGTGCGCAGCGGCCGCAGCCGCACGGTGACCTCGGTGATCACGCCGAGGGTGCCCTCGGACCCGACCATGAGCCCGGCCAGGTCGTAGCCCGCCACGCCCTTGGCGGTGCGCCGTCCGACCCGCACCACCTCGCCCGCGGCGGTGACGACCTCCAGCGCCAACACGTAGTCGCGGGTGACGCCGTACTTCACGCAGCACAGCCCGCCCGCGTTGGTGGCGACGTTGCCGCCGATCGTCGACCACGGCGCGCTCCCCGGGTCGGGCGGGTACCAGAGCCCTTCCTTCGCGGCCGCCGCGCGGAGGTGGTCGTTGACCACGCCCGCCTGCACGACGGCGAGCCGCTCGGCGGTGTTGATCTCGACGATGGCGTCCATGCGCTCCAGCGAGAGCACCACGCCGCCGTCGACGGCGTTGGCCCCGCCGGACAGGCCGGTGCCCGCCCCCCGCGGCACGATCGGGACGCCCGCCGCCGCGCACGCCGTGACGACGGCCGCCACCTCCGCGGTGCTCGTCGGCCGGACCAGCGCGATCGCCTTCCCGGCCTCGGCCCACGCCGCGTCGTCGCGGGCGTAGGCGGTCAGGACGTCGGGATCGGTGACGACCCGGTCGGGCGGCAGGTCAGCGAAGAGGCGCTCCGGCGCGGTCATGGGATGACGGTAACTCGCGGCGCGGTGCCGAGCAGGTCCCGAACCTCCCCCCGCGGTGAGTCGTACGTTCCGACACCGCGAGTTGGTGATTTCGGCTCAGGCCCGGGGCGAGGGACGTCGGAACGGTGCCGTCGGGGTCAGCGGGCGACGATCGCGCGGGCGAGGTCGGTGCCGGAGCGCCAGGCCGCCTCGACGCGGGAGCGACCCCAGGCGTCGCAGGCGAGGCCGATGCCGTCAGCGAGCCGGAACGTCGTGTCCCGTTGCGCGGCCGGGGCGGCGAACCGCCAGCGGTGCGCGTAGGTCCACTGCGGAGCGTCGACGTCGAGCAGCTCGCACAGGGCGGCGAGGACCTCCGGGACCGCGCCGTCGGGGTCGGCGTCGTGCGCGCGGGCGACGTCGGCGGTCGAGTGCGCGACGAGCACCGGGGCGCCGTCACCGCGGCGGTCGCCGTCGTCGGCGACGAGGGCGAGCACCGGGTGGCCGTTCACGAAGGCGGCGGGGAACGGCGCCCACGTGCGCTCGGCCCAACCCGCGGCCACGGCGATCACGGGGTTCCAGCGCCGGTCGACCAACTCCGCGGGTACGGGGTCGAGGAGGCGCGCGGCCTGGGGATCCGGCATGGCGAGCACGACGGCGTGCGCGGGCTCGCCGTCGACGCACGGGCCGGGGCCGAGGTGCCGCACCTCGTGCTGCAGCGTGACGTCCAGGCCGGTGGCGAGCGCGGCGACGAGGCTGCGCAGGCCGCCCGGGGCGGCCCACCGCATCGGGCCGGGCGCCACGGCGCGGGCGCCGTCCTCGAAGACGGTGAGCGTGTCCGTCCACGGCCGGGCCAGCCCGGCCGCCTGCCAGCCCTCGACGACCCGCGCGAACTCCGGGTCGGAGACGGTGAAGTACGCGGCGCCGAGGTCGACCGGCCGTCCGTGCAAGCGCCTGCTCGCCATCCGCCCGCCGACGACGCGCGCGCGCTCCAGCACCCGCACCTCGACCCCGGCGGCGACCAGCTCCCGCGCGCACGCGATCCCCGCGATCCCGGCCCCGACGACGACCACCGTCACGGCCCAGACGCTACGGTCCCGGACCGACCACCGCCCGACGGACCATGATCGCCGCTTCGGTGCACGAGGCGGCCGATGGCTGTCTCCGCACCGCCGCCTGGGGAACGCGGGCGCGTAGGGGCACTACCCCAGGGCGTGCACCCGCGCGTAGCGCTCCGTCCACCAGCCGACCCGGTCCGGTGGCGCCTCCCACGCGGGGTCGGGCACGGGGGTGGGCGCGCGGCGGGGCACCGGGAGCCATCCGTCCTGCGGCACGAACGGGTGGTCGACCACGTCGGCGGTGAACAGCGCCCCGGTGCCCAGCCCGCACGCGAACGGCAGCTCCGGCAGCGCCCCGGCCAGCGCGATCTCGGCGGCCAGGCCGACGCTGGTCTGCAACGCGGACGACACGACGCACGGCAGCCCGCACGCCTCGGCCACCGCGAGCGCCCGCCGCACGCCGCCGAGCGGCGCGCACTTGAGCACGGCGACGTCGGCCGCCCCGGCCACCGCCACCCGCAGCGGGTCCTCGGCCCGGCGGATCGACTCGTCAGCCGCGATCCGCACGTCCACCCGCCGTCGCACGGCCGCGAGCTCCGGCACGGTCGGGCACGGCTGCTCGACGTACTCCAGGCCGCCCGCCGCGCGGTCCAGCGCGCGGATCGCCGTCACCGCCTCGTCGACGGTCCAGGCCGCGTTGGCGTCCACCCGGACCGTCCCGCCGGGCCCGAGCGCGTCCCGGACCGCCGCCACCCGCTCGACGTCCGCGCCGAGCGAGCCGCGCGCATCGGCCACCTTCACCTTCGCCGTGCCGCAGCCCGCCGCCTTGACCAGGTCGAACGCGTCCGACGGCGACACCGCGGGCACGATCGCGTTGACCGGCACCCGGTCGCGCACCGGCGCGGGCCAGCCCACCTCCGCGGACTCGACGGCGGCCGCGAGCCACGGCACGCACTCGACGTCGTCGTACTCCGGGAACGGGCAGAACTCGCCCCACCCCGCGGGCCCCTCGACGAGCATCCCCTCGCGGACGGTGATCCGCCGGAAGCGCGTGGTCAGGCCGATCGCGTAGACGAGCACGGGTCCTTGTTACCCGATCAGCTCGTGGTCGGGGATTCGCCGGGTTCGAACGTGTAGTGCGTTGTGGCACGTCGATCATCTCGTCTCGGCGGACCGGCGATAAGTTACTATGGGTAACTTATTTGCGGTACGGTCCCCCCGTGCCGACCAGGACCCGCCTCCCCCGCGCCGAGCGGGAGCGGCAGATCCTCGACGCCGCGCTCGCTGTGTTCGCCGAGCGCGGGTTCCAGAACGCGTCGATGGAAGCCGTCGCCGAGCGGGTCGGGGTGACGAAACCCGTGGTCTACACGCACTTCGGGTCCAAGGAGGGGCTGCTGCTCGCCTGCCTCGCCCAAGCGCGGGCCGAGCTGCTCGAGGTGACCACCGCCGCGGCCGCGGGCGCCGAGCGCCCCGAGGAGACGCTGCGGCAGAGCACCTTGGCGTTCTTCCGATACGTCGAGAACCGGCCTGCGTGGTCGCTGCTCTGCGCGGAGTCCACGGTGGCGGGTGAGGCGCTGGAGGGCATCCGCGCCCAGCAGACCGATTTCGTCGCCGGACTGCTCGCCGCGTGGGCGCCCGGCGCGTCCGCGCAGCAGCTCACGGGGTGGGCGCACGTGGTCGTCGGCGCGTGCGAGCGGCTGGCGATCTGGCGCGCGGGCGACCCGGCGGTGACGGCCGAGCAGGCGACCGACTACCTGATGGACCTCGTCTGGACGGGCCTGGCCGCGGCCTGTTAGGCGACGCGGGAGAATCGCGCCCGTGACGACGACCGCGCCCCGCCTCCTGCAGGTGCGCCGATGCGCGCGGGTGACGCCCGGGATGGTCCGCGTGACGCTCGCGGGCGAGGAGTTGGCGGGCTTCGCGGGCGAGGGCCCCGACCGTCGGATCAAGATGTTCTTCCCCGTGCCCGGCCAGGACCGACCCGCCGTGCCGCGCGCGAGCACCGGTGGGCCCGTGTGGCCCGCGGGCGAGGCGCGGCCGACGATCCGCACGTACACCGTGCGTCGGTTCGACTCCGCGGCGGGCGAACTCGACGTCGACTTCGTGCTCCACGCAGGCCACGGCCCCGCCGCGGCGTGGGCGCGGGACGCCCGTCCGGGCGCGTGGGTCGGCGTGTCCGAGCCCGGTGGGCACTACGCGCCGGACCCCACCGTCGACTACCACCTGGTGATCGGCGACGAGACCGCGCTGCCCGCCGTGGCGACCGTGCTCGACGCGATCGACCCGGCGCGGGCGTTGACGTTCCTCGAGGTCGCCGACGCCGCCGAGGAGCAGGCTCTGCCCGGCGCTGTCACCTGGGTGCACCGGGACGGACGCCGGGCGGGCCAACCGCTGACGGCCGCCGTGCGGGCCGCCGACCTCCCCGACGGCCGCGGGCAGGCGTGGCTCTCCGGCGAGTCGGCGTGCGTGCGGGACCTGCGCCGTCACCTCCTCGATGAACGCGGCTTCGACCGCCGCCTCGTCTACGCGACCGGCTATTGGCGCGACCGCTGACCGCGCCGCCCGCCGCCGCACCATCGCCGACGGCGGTCGGCAACCCGGCGCCGATGCCGCGTCGACCCGCCGCTGGTGGCGGTCGGCGACCGGCAGGTCCGCTGTCACCGCCCGACGACTGCCTCCGGCGCGCTCGGCATAGCCGCCCCACCTCCCGGCGCAGCCGCGGAAGTACTGACCGAACCGGCCGGAGCAACTGTCGGGCCCGAAGCGGCCGTCGACTCGGCGGTGGGACCAGCCGGGCCACCCGCCGACCGAGCGGCCGGATCGTCCGGCGCGGCCACCGACCCAGCGGCCGAACCGTCCGGCGGGGCCATCGACCCAGCAGCCGGATCGCCCGGGGCGGCAGGCGTCGGGTGGGCGCGCGGGGGCGGCGCCGGGCGGGGCGCCGCCGGGCCGACGTGGGTGTCCAGCCACCCCACCAGCGGCGCGGCGGCCCGCCACGCCGACCGGACCCGCGCCAACGGCTCGGGCGTCTCCAGCCACGGGCCGAGCGCCCACCGCCGCACGACCTGCAACCCGCGACGCCGAGCCAGCCAGACCCGCGGGTGATCGGGCGACCAGCCGCGCGGCAGGATGAGCAGCTCACCCTCCGGGTCGGCCGGGAAGCCGTCGGCGGCCAACCGCCGCAGCAGCCCGGCCAGCTCCTCGCCCGCCGCCACGTCGTCGACCGCTGCCCGGTAGCGGCTGCGCTGATCCCGGTCGAACCGCCAGTGCCCGACCGTGACCGTCAACGCGGCGGCCGACAACACGACCGCCAACCCGCACCCACCTGGCGACCCGGCCACGGCGCCGGTGTCGGTGCGCAGCGGCGGCGCGTCGGGCCGGAACCGCCGGGTGGCGTGCGGCCGGAGCACCCGCACCGGCCCGAACTCGGCCTCCAGCTCCGCGGCCAGCGCGAGGGTCGGGCCCCGCACCAGCGTGGCGTGGCCCTCCCGTAGCTCCGGCCACCGGTCGGCGCGGTTGTCCGCCGCGATGTCGGCCAGCAGCGCGGTCGCCTCGACCGGCCAACCGTCGAACGTCGTGGATCCCATCTTCGCCTCCTCGAACGGGGGATGTCGGAAGTGCAGACGGATTCCAGGTCTTCGCGGTTCCACAGGAAAGGCACAGGATCCGCCCATCCGTGCCACAGCCTGGGCGATCACGATCGCTACCATGGCGACGGCGGAGAAAGCCCGACCGGAGGGCGCAATGGACGAGCGAGGCTTGCGCCGACCCGACGGTGGCGCGATCCGCGTGCTCGTCGTCGACGACGAGTCGAGCCTCTCCGACCTGCTGTCCATGGCGCTGCGCTACGAGGGTTGGGAAGTCCGGGCGGCCGCCGACGGCTCGTCCGCCGTGCGCGTCGCCCGCGAGTTCCGACCCGACGCCGTGGTGCTCGACGTGATGCTCCCCGACTTCGACGGCCTCGAGGTGCTGCGCCGCATGCGGGCCGACGCCCCCGAGATGCCGGTGCTGTTCCTCACCGCGCGCGACGCCGTCGAGGACCGGGTCGCGGGGCTCACCGCGGGTGGCGACGACTACGTCACGAAGCCGTTCAGCCTCGAGGAGCTGGTCGCGCGGCTGCGCGGGCTGCTGCGCCGCTCCGGCATGGCGGCCGCGCGGCAGGGTTCCGAGCTGGTCGTCGGCGACCTCGTGCTCGACGAGGACAGCCACGAGGTCCGCCGGGCCGACGAGCTCGTCGAGCTCACCGCCACCGAGTTCGAGCTGCTGCGCTTCCTCATGCGCAACCCCAAGCGCGTGCTCTCCAAGGCCCAGATCCTCGACCGGGTGTGGAACTACGACTTCGGCGGCCAGTCCAACGTCGTCGAGCTCTACATCTCCTACCTGCGCAAGAAGATCGACGCCGGGCGCCCACCGATGATCCACACCGTGCGGGGCGCGGGGTACGTGCTCAAGCCAGGGGCCTAGCTTGCTGCGGGCACGGTCGTTGCGCACCCGCCTGGTCGCGCTCACGCTCGTGCTGCTGGCCGCCGCCGCGGTCGTGATCGGACTGGTCACGGCGCTGGCCGTGCGGCACTCGTTGATCTCCCGGCTGGACGCCGACCTCGCGGCGATCAGCAACGGGCCCGGGCGGAACCGGCCGCCGCCGCCGGACGCCCTCGGCGACGGCCCCCAGGGTGGCGGTCCGCCGGACCTCATCAGCGTCAGCGTCATCGACGGCCAGGTCACCGACGCCCGGGTCCGCACCCGCGGCGGCAGCGACCGCGCCTTGCCGCCGACCGACATCCCCCCGATGCTCGCCTTGCCGCCCGGGGCCCGGCCGATGACGCTCGACCTGCCGACGCTCGGCCAGTACCGGGTCGTCGCGGCCACCCGCCTCGACGGCTCCGTCCAGATCACCGGTCTCCCCGAGGCCCAGCTCAGCCAGACGGTGACCAACCTGGTGACGACCGAGCTGCTCGTCGCCGCGATCACGCTGGCCGTCGCGGGCGTGATCGGCGCGGTGCTGGTGCGCCGGGAGCTGGAGCCGCTCGAACGCGTCGCCACGACGGCCCGGCGGGTCACCGCCCTCCCGTTGGACCGCGGCGACGTGGAGCTCGCCGACCGGGTGCCGGACGCGGACCCGGCCACCGAAGTCGGCCAGGTCGGGGCGGCGCTCAACCACATGCTCGACCACGTCGGCGCGGCCCTGGAGGCCCGCCAGGACAGCGAGATGCAGCTGCGCCAGTTCGTCGCCGACGCCAGCCACGAGCTGCGCACCCCCCTCGCCGCCATCCGCGGCTACGCCGAGCTGACCCGCCGCGGCCCGCTCTCCGACGACGCCGCCCACGCGCTCTCCCGCATCTCGTCGCAGGCCGAGCGGATGACGACGCTGGTGGAGGACCTCCTCCTGCTCGCCCGCCTTGACGCCGGGCGGCCGCTGGAGCGCACCGACGTCGACCTCACCCGCCTCGTCCTCGACGCCGTGAGCGACGCGCACGCCGCGGGCCCGGACCACCGGTGGCAGCTCGACCTCCCCGACGAGCCCGTCACGGTGACCGGCGATCCGTCGCGGCTCACCCAGGTGCTCATCAACCTGCTCGCCAACGCGCGCACGCACACGCCGCCGGGCACGGACGTCACCGTCACGCTGGCCGCCGCCGCGGGCACCGCGCGCGTGGGCGTGGTCGACGCGGGCCCGGGCATCCCGAGCGACCTGTTGCCGCACATCTTCGAACGGTTCGCGCGGGGCTCCTCGTCACGGTCCCGGCAGGACGGGAGCACGGGACTCGGCCTCGCGATCGTGTCCGCGGTGGTCGCGGCGCACGGCGGCGACGTCAGCGTGACGAGCAGGCCCGGGCACACCGAGTTCGCGGTGCGGCTGCCGATGGAGCCGGTTCCCGTTCACAGTTGACGCACAGGTCGTGCACGACGACCGCATAACGGACACGTCCAGTCTCGGGTCACGTGACCGCCACGCTCCCCTCAATCGTCCCGTCCGCGACGACCACCCCTCCCCCTGCGCGGACGGGACGCCTCCGTCCCCGGCACGGCGCGCTCGGCGCACTGCTGGTGGCGACGGCGTTGCTCTACCTCTGGGGGCTCTCCGCGTCCGGCTGGGCCAACGGCTTCTACTCCGCCGCCGCACAGGCCGCGGGGGCGAGCGGGAAGGCCTGGTTCTTCGGCTCGTCCGACGCGGCGAACTGGATCACCGTCGACAAGACGCCCGCGGCGCTGTGGGTCGACGGCCTCGCCGTGCGGCTCTTCGGCCTCTCCTCGTGGAGCGTCCTTGCGCCGCAGGCGGTGATGGGCGTGGCGACGGTGGCGCTGCTCTACGCGTCGGTGCGCCGCACGGCGCTGGCCGCGGGGCTCGTGCCCCGGCTCGCCACCGGTGCCGCGCTCTTCGCGGGCGCGGCGCTCGCCGTGACACCCGCCGCTGTGCTGATCTTCCGGTTCAACAACCCGGACGCGCTGCTCACGTTGCTGCTGGTGGCCGCGGCGTACGCGACGCTGCGCGCCGTCGAACGCGGCGGCACCCGTTGGCTGCTCTTGGCCGCGGCCCTCGTCGGGTTCGGCTTCCTCACCAAGATGCTGCAGGCGTTCCTCGTGCTGCCCGCGCTGACGGCGGTGTGGCTCCTCGCGGCGCCGGTCGGGTGGGGGCGGCGGCTGCGCGACCTCGCGTTCGCCGCCGTCGCGCTCGTGGTGAGCGCGGGGTGGTGGGTGCTCGTGGTGGAGCTGTGGCCCGCGGCCGACCGGCCGTACATCGGCGGCTCGCAGGACAACAGCGTGCTGGAGCTCGTCCTCGGCTACAACGGTTTCGGCAGGCTGACGGGCGACGAGGTCGGCAGCGTCGGCGGCTCGCCCGGCGGCGGCTGGGGTTCGACCGGGCTGACCCGGCTGTTCGGGTCCGAGTTCGGCGGCCAGGCCGCGTGGCTGCTGCCCGCGGCGCTGCTCGCGCTCGGCGCGCTGCTCTGGTGGACGCGACGGGCGCCGCGCGGCGACGCGCTGCGGGCCGCAGCCGTGGTGTGGGGCGGGTGGCTGGTGGTCACCGGGCTGACGTTCAGCCTGATGGCCGGGATCATCCACCCGTACTACGTGGTGGTGCTGGCTCCCCCGATCGCCGCGCTCGTCGGACTCGGCGGCGCGCTGGCGTGGCGGGACCGGGCGCAGCTCGGGGTGCGGCTGCTCCTGGCGGCCGGCGTGGCGGTGACGGCGGCGTGGGCGTTCGTGCTGCTGCGGCGCACGCCGTCGTGGCAGCCGTGGTTGGCGTGGACGGTGCCGGGGCTGGGCGTGGTCGCCGTCGTCGGGCTGCTGGTGGCGGCACGCGCGCCCCGGGTGCTCGGTGCAGCGGTGCTCGCCGTGGCCGTGGCGGCAGGGCTGGCGGGCCCGACCGGCTACGCGCTCGCTACGGCCGCGACGGCGCACACCGGGGCGATCCCGTCGGCCGGGCCGTCGGCAGGCATGGGGCCGGGTGGGTTCGGCCGGGGCGGCCCCGGCGGCCACGGTGCTCCGCCTGCGTGGGGTGGCGGCGGGGGCGCGAGCCCAGGTGTGGCGGGCGGCGGCGTGGCGGGCGGCGGCGTGGCGGGCGGCGGCGCGGCGGGCGGCGTGGCGGCTGGCGCTGGTCCTGGCGCGGCGCTGGCTGGCGTGGGCGGCGGGTTGGGTCGGGGCGGGATGGGGGGCGTCGGCGGCTTGCTGGGGAGCCCGACGCCCTCGGCGCAGGTCGTGGCGCTCCTGCAGTTCGACGGGGGCGACTTCACGTGGGCCGCGGCCGCGGTCGGCTCCAACACCGCGGCGGGCTACCAGCTCGCGACGCAGCTGCCGGTGATGGCGGTCGGCGGGTTCAACGGCACCGACCCCTCCCCCACGCTCGCGCAGTTCCAGGAGCTCGTCGCCGCGCGGAGGATCCACTGGTTCGTGGGAGGCGGCGCGGGATCCGGCAGGTCGCAGAGCGGCGGGAGCGACGACGCCGCCCGGATCGCTGCCTGGGTCCAGCAGAGCTACACCCCGACGACCGTCGGCGGCACGACCCTGTACGACCTTTCCGGAGCAGCCTCATGAGCACCCCGGTCGCATCCACAGCAGGCCCACAGGTCGACCACAAGGACCCGACAGCGCGCGCCGACATCGTGGCCACCATGAGCGTCGACACCGCGCCGAACCCCGAGACGACGCGGCCCCGCACGGGCCCGGTCCTCGACGTGGTCGTGCCCGTCTACAACGAAGAATCCGACCTCGAGCCGTCGGTCCGCCGCCTGCACGCGTACCTGACCGCGGAGTTCCCCTACCCCTTTCGCATTACGATCGCCGACAACGCCAGCGTCGACGCCACTCCGGCGATCGCGACCCGCCTCGCCGCCCAGCTACCCGAGGTCGAGTCGCTCCGGATGCCGGAGAAGGGCCGCGGCCGGGCGCTGCGGGCCGCGTGGACCGCGTCCGACGCACAGGTGCTGGCCTACTGCGACGTGGACCTCTCCACCGACCTCGCCGCGTTCTTGCCGCTGGTGGCCCCGTTGATCAGCGGGCACTCGGACCTGGCGATCGGCACCCGGCTCGCCCGCGACTCCCGCGTGGTGCGCGGGGCCAAGCGCGAGTTCATCTCCCGCTCGTACAACCTGATCCTGCGCGGCACGCTCGCCGCCCGTTTCTCGGACGCGCAGTGCGGCTTCAAGGCCATCCGCCGCGACGTCGCGCAACGGCTCGTGCCGCTCGTCGAGGACACCGGCTGGTTCTTCGACACCGAGCTGCTCGTGCTCGCCGAGCGCGCCGGGCTGCGCATCCATGAGGTGCCGGTCGACTGGGTCGACGACCCCGACTCCTCGGTCGACATCGTGCGCACCGCCGTCGACGACCTCAAGGGCATCGCCCGGCTCGGCCGCGCGCTCGCGTCCGGCCGCGTGCCCCTGAACGACCTGCGCGAGAAGCTCGGCCGCGGCGCGCTCGACACACCGGAACGGGAGGTGGCGGGCGTGCCCCGCGGGATGATCGGACAGCTGGCCCGCTTCGCCGCGGTCGGCGTGGCGAGCACGCTCGCCTACCTGCTGCTCTACGTGTTGCTGCGGACGGGCCTCGGCGCGTTCGGCGCGAACCTGGTGGCGCTGGTCGTCACCGCCGTGGCCAACACCGCCGCCAACCGGCGGCTGACCTTCGGCGTGCGCGGGCGCCGGGGTGCGGCGACCAGCCAGGTGCAGGGCCTGATCGTCTTCTTCCTCGGCCTCGCGCTCACCACGGGCGCGCTGGCCCTGCTGCCCACGACCGCGAGCCGACCCGTCGAGCTGCTCGTGCTCGTGGGGGCCAACGCGCTGGCCACCGTGCTGCGCTTCGTCGCCTTCCGTTCCTGGATCTTCGCCACCCCTTCGGAGCGCCACGCATGACGACCACCCTCGCCCGGACCGACCCGACCCCGCCCCCGGCCACGCCGCCGGGGTCGGCCCGCCGCGAACGGTTCGCGCTCGCCGGGCTTCTCATGGCGACGGCCGCGCTGTACCTCGTGAACCTCTCGGCGAACGGCTGGGGCAACGACTTCTACGCCGCCGCCGTCCAGTCCATGACGAAGAGCTGGGAGGCGTTCTTCTTCGGCTCGTTCGACGCGGGCAACGTCGTCACCGTCGACAAGCCGCCCGCCGCGCTCTGGGTGATGGCGCTGTCGGCGCGTGTGTTCGGCCTGTCGTCGTGGAGCATCCTCGTGCCGCAGGCGTTGATGGCCGTGGCCACCGTCGCGCTGCTCTACGGGGCGGTGCGGCGGGTCGCCGGGCCGGGAGCGGCGCTCCTGGCGGGTGCGGCGATGGCGGTGACGCCGGTGGCGGTGCTGATGTTCCGGTTCGACAACCCGGACGCGTTGCTCGTGCTGCTCATGGTGGCGGCGGCGTACGCGGTGGTGCGGGCGGTCGAGCACGCGGGCACGCGGTGGCTGCTGCTCGCGGGAGCGCTGCTGGGGCTGGCGTTCCTCACGAAGACCGCGCAGGCCCTGCTGGTGCTGCCCGCGCTCGCGGGTGCCTACCTCTGGGCGGCGCCGACCGGCCTGTGGCGCCGGGTGCGGCAGCTGCTCGCCGCGGCGCTTGCGATGGTGGTGGTCGGCGGCTGGTGGTTCGTCGCCGTGGCGCTGTGGCCTGCGGCCGACCGCCCCTACATCGGCGGGTCGACGAACAACAGCGCCATCGAGCTCGCCTTGGGCTACAACGGCCTCAACCGGATCTTCGGCCAGGGCTTCGGCGGCGGCCGCGGCGACGGGGCGGGCATACCCCGGGGCGAGGCGGCCTCCGGCGCGGCGGTGCCCGGCGGCTTCCCCGGCGGACCGGGCGGCGGCGGCCCGTTCGGCGGCAGTGCGGGGCTCGGCAGGCTGTTCGCGAACGACGTCGGCGGCCAGATCGCGTGGCTGTTGCCCGCCGCGCTCGTGCTGCTCGTGATCGGGATGGTGCTGACCCGGCGCGCGCCACGCACCGATCGCGTGCGCGCCTCGCTGATCGTGTGGGGCGGTTGGACGGTGGTGACGGCGCTGGTGTTCTCCCTGATGGAAGGGATCTTCCACCAGTACTACACGGTGGCGCTCGCGCCCGGGATCGCCGCGCTGGTCGGCATCGGTGGGGCGTTGTTGTGGCAGCGGCGGGCGACGGCGGGCGCGCGGTGGACGCTGGCCGCGGTGGTGCTGGGTACGGCGGCGTGGGCGTGGGTGTTGCTCGGCCGGGCCCCGGACTTCGTGCCGTGGCTGCGGTGGGTGGTCGTCGCCGTCGGCGTGGTCGGGGCGGTGTTGCTGCTCCTGCCCGGCCGCGGCCGCGTGGTGACGGCCACGGCGCTCGTGGCCGCCACCTGCTCCGCCCTCCTGGGACCGGCCGCCTATGCCGTGGACACCGTCGCCGTAGCCCACAAGGGCTCGATCCCGCTCGCGGGGCCCGCCACCGCGGGTGGGTTCGGCGGCGGCCGCGCCGACCGCGGCGACCGCCCGGCCCGCGACCGGACCGGCGGCGCGACGGGCGACACGTCAGCAGGCGGCGCGGCAGGCGGGCCGGTCGGAGGCGCGACAGGCAGCCCGGCCGGAGGCGCGGTCAGCGGCACGACAGGCGGCGCGGTCAGCGGCACGACAGGGCAGCCTGGGGCGCAGGCCGGACCGGGCGGTCCCGGCGGTCCCGGCGGACCCGGCGGGGAGTCCCAGCTGACCGATCGGGCCCTGGTGGGCCTGCTGCAGGCCGCGGGGACGAAGTGGTCGGCCGCTACCGTCGGGGCGATGCAGGCGGCGCCCCTCGCGCTCGACAGCGCCACCGACGTGATGGCCATCGGCGGCTTCGCAGGCGGCGACCCCGCACCGACGTTGGAACAGTTCCAGTCCTACGTCGCCGCCGGGCAGGTGCACTACTTCATCGCGGGCGGCGGCTTCGGCGGCAGGCGCGACGGCTCGACGATCAGCGCGTGGGTGGAGCGGACCTTCGCCGCGACCACGGTCGGCGGCCGCACCGTGTACGACCTGACGCAGCCGCAGCAGTAGCGGCCCAAGACGACGATAGTGCTCGCTGTCCGTCGACCCGACCATGAGGCGGACAGGACCCGGTCGGGTTAGGACACCCTTCGCTACACTGAGGCGATGGAAAGCTGGGCGCCCGGCCCCACGGAGCGGTGCGCGGTCCTCGCCGAAGCGGCCCGGGAGCCGATGGCGGGCACCGCGCCGGTCGCCCCGCGTTGGGCGTGCCTTGAGCACCGCGGCGCCTGGCCCCGCGACATCACCCACCACCCCGACCCGGCGGTCGTCGGGTTCGCCGCCCGGGCCGCGGCCGCGGGCTTCCGGCTGCAGCTCGTCCGGCGCCCCGGCCGCCGCAGCGAGGAGTCGTCGGGTGCCGCGCGGGTGCGGCTCTACCTCGCCGACACCACCCCGCCCGGCGCACACACCACCATGGTCACCGTGGCAGGCCCGAACGACCTGCTCGACCTCCCGCTGCCCCCGCCGGGTGAGCGGCTGCCCGGCCGCCCCGTCGCCGACCCCCTGCTGCTCGTGTGCACGCACGGCAGGCGCGACCGCTGCTGCGCGCTCGACGGCCGCGCCCTCGTGAAGGCCCTCGTCGAGGCGGGCGAGCCGGACGTCTGGGAGAGCAGCCACCTCGGCGGCCACCGCTTCGCCCCGACGGCCCTGGTCCTGCCCACCGGCTACCTCTACGGCCGCCTCGACGTCGCCACGGCTGTGCACGCGCGGAAGGCCGCCGAGCTCGGCGAGGTCGAGACGGCGCTGTGCCGCGGCCGCTCGGCTTTCCCCGCCGCCGGGCAGGTCGCCGACCTCGCCGTCCGCGAAGCCACCCACATCCGCTGCGCCGATGCGCTCACGGTCACCGGCACCACCGTGCGCCGTCTTCGCGGCGACGAAGCCTGGCGGGTGGACGTGCGCGAGCGGGTGAGCCCGCCGCACCCGGCCTCCTGCGGGGCCGCCGCCCTGGCCGTCGCGTCGCTGGAGGCGGTGGCGGTCACCCCGATCGGAGCACACCGAGCGTGTTCCACGCCCGCGTAGCCAAGTGCAGGTTGAACCAGGTCTCGGGGTCGGCGAGGTTGAGCTGACCGATCTGGCGGATGCGCTGGAGCCGGTACTTCAGCGTGTTGCGGTGCACGATGAGCGACTTCGCGGTGAGCTCGTAGTTGCCGCCGTGCTCCAGGTGGTGCGACAGCGTGCGCACCAGCTCCGAGCCGCGCTGCTCGTCGTACTCCAGGAGCTTGCCGAGCCAGCGCTGCACGAACCGCTCCACCTCGCCGAGGTCGGAGATCCCGACGAGCAGGCGGTACACGCCGAGGTCGTCGAACCGGATGGCGCGGTCGTCCCACTCCGCCAGCGCGGGCAGCCGCAGCGCGAGCTTGGCCTGGTGGTAGGAGCGCGGGAACTCGCCGACGGTGTCGCAGCGCTCCCCCACCCCCAGCCGGATCCGTCCGCCGCCCAGCTCGCGCAGCACCGCCCGGCGCAGGCTCTCCCACTCCGGTTCGGCGTCGGCGAGCAGCACGACCTCGGTGCCGCGGGTGGCCAGGAGCGTGCCCGCGGGCTCGTCGCGGGCGGCCCGGCGCACGGCCTGCAGCACCGTGTCGAGCGGGTGCTGTTCCCCGGCGGGCCCGTGCCCCTCGACGATGACCACGCGGTGCGGCCGCTGGAGGTCGTAGCCGAGCGCGGTGGCCCTGGCGACGGCGCTGTCGGTGTCGTCGGTGCCCGCGAGCAGCTCGTCGAGCAGGTCGCGGCGCAGTCGCAGCTCGCTCTCGGCCAGGCTGCGCACCCGGGCCAGCTCCATCGCCAGCACGGTGGCGCCGTGTTCGAGCGCCATCAGCTCCTGGTCGCCCGCGCGGCGGGCGGGGTCGACGAGCACGATCACGCCCAGCGTGTCGCCCTGCGGGTGCGCGATCGCCAGCAGCCGGGCGCCGTCGCGGATCGGGCGCCCCTCCTGCTTGGCCCGGGCGAGCAGCCGCTCGCGGCACGCCGGGGTGTCCTTCGGGTACGGCTCGGGCGGCGGCGACCCGGCCCACGCCTGCAGGTTGCCGTGCCGGTCCTCGACCGCCACCTGCAGCCCGGTGAGCTCGTGCACGGCGCGGGCGATGCCCTCCCGCCCCTCGCCGGAGACGGCCACCGCGGTGAGCCGCGCATGGATGTCCATGCTGCGCCGCAACGCGCCGACGCTCCCGCGCAGCCGCTCGTTGAGCGCGGCGAGGGTGGCCGCGGTGGCCTGCTCCTGGGCGTGCAGGCGCCGGTTGGCCAGCGCGCCGCCCACCTGCTGGGCGAGCGCCCGCAGCAGGAACTGCTCCTCCCCCGACGGCTCGCGACGGGCGCCGACGACGAGGTGTCCGAGGTGCCCCGAGGTGCCGTTCAGCGGGAACGCCCACGCCCATCCCGAGCCCGCCATGGTGACGGCCCCGCCCGTGACGCCCGCCGCCCGCAGCTGCGCGGCCAGGCGGGGCGGTGTGGGCGGGCCGCCGACCAGCTCCACGCGCACGACGTCGCAGGGCGCCAGTGTGGGGGCGGCCGTGGTGGCCAGCTGGAGGATCTGCTGCTCGTCGGCGCCTTCGGTCATGAGGGTGCCGAGCACCAGGAGACTGCGCATGCTCGACAGCAAGCTGCGCTCCGCGAGGTGGCGGGCCGCGTCGACGGTGGTCACGGGCTCACGCCCCGGCAGCCGACACATTCGCGGCCAGGTACTCCTCGGGCTCGACGTACCACGGGTTGTCCAGGAGCTGGCCGGACAGCAGCACCGTGGGGTGCGTCCGCAGGATCTCCATCAGGATCTGGCCGTCGGAGAACTGCTCGAGGTCGTAGAGGCACAGCAGGACCTGCGGGTAGCGGTGCAGGAAGACGTTGAGCTTCGCCTCGTAGGCCATCAGCAGGTCCGAGCCGGGGAGCCCGCGCAGCGCCCAGGTCATCTCGCCCGCGGCCCGCACGAAGCCGAAGCCTTCGCGCGCCACCGCCGCGTCCATCTCGCGGTCCCAGAAGCCGATCATCTTCTCGATCACGAAGCAACCACCGGAGAGGTAGGTGGATGCGGAGTCCATCGGCTGCAGCTGGGCGGGTGCCGCCGAGCCGAACTCGCCCGCCAGCGCGCACACCGCAGCGCCCGCCGCAGGATCGTCGGTGACGCAGATGCACTTGTCGCCCGCCGCGAGACCCTCGCGCAGGTAGGGCAACAACAGCTCGTCGCGCTGGCTCGGGCCGCGGTAGAACGCGCAGATGTGCAGGCCTGGGGTGAAGCTCACCCCTGGCAGCCCCACTGCTGTCGACTCCATGGCCCAGCCTCCCTTACGGACCGTACCGGGGGGCCACCCCGATCTTCCAGTCCACGGCGACGGCGGAATCCGCGGTGGCGAGGACCGGGTTGAGGTCGAGCTCGACGACATCCGGGCAGGCCGACAGCAGGTTCCCGGCGGCGACGACGACATCGGCGAGCGCGTCGAGGTCGACGGCGGGCCCGCCGCGGGCGCCGGTGAGCAGGGCGGCGCCGCGCAGGGACTCCAACAACGAACGGGCCTCGGCCCGGTGCAGCGGCGCCATGGCGAACGCGACGTCGCCGAGCACCTCGACCCAGATCCCGCCCAGCCCGACCATGACGACCGGCCCGAACACCGGGTCGCGCACACCCCCGACGGCGATCTCCACACCGGACAGCTGCCGCTGCACGAGCACCGGGCCCTGCGTCAGTAGCTCGGTCGCGGCCGCGCACACCGCGGCCTCGTCGGCGAGGTCCAGCCGCACGCCGCCCAGCTCGGTGCGGTGGGCGGCTTCGGCCAGCTTGACCACCGCGGGGAACGCGGTCGCCGCGGCGACGGCCTCGTCGGTGGTGCGGCAGAGCGTCGACAGCGCGGTGTCGATGCCCAGCTCGGCCAGCAGCCCGGCCACGCTCACCGGGTCGGTGGGCGTCGGACCCGACCGCACCGACGGGGCCGCGGCCGCGGGCGTCGTGCGGGCGCGGGCCACGGCGTAGCGGCGGGCGTGCCCGATCGCGCGGGCGGTGCGGGCGGGCCAGTCGAAGCACGGCACGCCCGCGTCCTGCAGGAGGTCGGCGTTGGGCCGCGCATCGCGGGGAGCCACCCAGCACACGTGCACGGGCACGGGCACGTCGTCGGCGCGCAGGCCCGCCACCACGTCGCGCAGGCCCTCGGCGGTCTTCGCGTCGAGCGCCGCGCGTTGCAGCAGCACCGGGACGACGACGTCGACCTCGCCGGAACGGGCCAGCAGGTCGGTGAGCGCGGGGTAGAGCTCCGCGAACCGCGACCACACCGGAGTGACGTCCACCGGGTTCGCCGGGCTCGCGAACGGCGGCAGCATCGCACGGATCTTGTCCTGCAACGGCGCGGAGAGGGCGGGCACGACGAGGCCCTCGTCGGCGAGCAGGTCCGACAGCTCCACCCCGACGCCGCCGGAGTTCGTGATGATCGCGACGCGCGGCCCGGCGGGCAGCGGGTGGCCGTCGAGCGCGCGGGCCGCGTCGAGCAGCTCCTGTCCCGAGGCGACCTCGACGATCCCGGCCTGGCGGAACACACCGCGCCAGATCGCGGTGTCGGCGGCGAGCGCGGCGGTGTGCGACGACGCCGCCCGCGCCCCCGCCTCCGACTTCCCCGTCTTGACCACGACCACGGGCCGGTTCGGGGTGACGGAGCGGGCCCGCTCCACGAACGCGCGCCCGTCGGCGAGGGACTCCAGGAGGAAGCACAGGGTGGCCGCGGCGGGGTCGTCGGCGAGTTCGCCGAGCAGCTCGGCGATCGTCACGTCACAGGTGTTGCCCGGGGCGAGGATCTTGGCGAACTTCACGCGCTCGTCGGCCGCGAGCGTGTAGATCGCCATGCCGTACGCGCCCGACTGGCTGACCAGGCAGATCCCGCCGCCGCCCTGCGGCAGCCCGACGGCCATCGACGCGTTCAGCGGCAGGTCGCAGTTCTGGATGCCGAAGCAGTTCGGCCCGATCACGCGGGTGGCGCCCGCGTTGGCGACGAGCTCGGCCTGCAGCTTGGCGCCGTCCTCGCCGACCTCGGCGAACCCGCCGGAGAGCACGACCATCGCGGCCACGCCCTTGGCGGCGGCGTCGGCGGCGACGGCGGGCACGGCGTTTGCGGGCACCGCGACCACGGCGAGGTCGATCTCGCCGTCGACGTCGCGCAACGACGCGCCCGAGCCGACGGGCACGACCTCGCCCGGGAACGACGCCAGGTTGGTGGCCAGGAGGTTGCCCAGCGTTCCCTTGCGGTCCGAGGCGCCGACGAGCGCGACCCGGCGGGGGCTGAAGAGGGCGTTCAGGAGGCGCACGGGAACGTCCGCTTCAGCTCGTCGGGGCCGAACTCCAGCCGTCGGACGGCGAGCGGATCGACCGCCCGCACGGCCGCCAGCTCCGCCTCGGTGGGTGGTTCGAGCAACCCCTGCGCCAGGTCGACCCGCAGGTCGAAGCCGGTGGCCTGCTCGACGTCGGCGAGCGTCACGTCGGGCCACAGCGCTCGCAGCCGGGCCTGCCCGTCGACGTAGTCGAACACGCCCAGCTCGGTGATCAGCCACTCCGGACCGCCACCGGGGTAGCCCAGCGCCGCGCGGTCGCCCTCCGGGGTGCGGTGGCCGATGTCGGTGAGCACGTCGAGGTCGCGCACGAGCGTGCGGCCCGAGCGGTGCCGGGTGGTCCAGACGGTGAGCGCGCCGATCGTCGCGGAGATGTTGCAGCCGCCGCCCCCGCCGCCGAGCTTGATCTTGGGACGGCTCGGGTCGGGCCCGATCGCGGTGACGTTGGTGTTGCCCCAGCCGTCGATCTGGCCGCCCGAGAGGAACATGCGGTCCACGTCGCCCCGGCAGGCGGCGTCGAAGAACTCCTCGAACGTCATCCGGTAGACCGCGCCCTGGTGCAGCGCGAGGTCGTTGCTGGTGGGCGGGATGAAGGCCGGGTCCGGGTTCACGGCGTAGGTGGCGCCCTCCACGAGCAGGCAGTCCGGCGCGTGGGTGCGGCGGGCGACGTGCATCGCGACCTGGGCGCAGGGGCTCGCGAAGCCGTGGAACACGACCTCCCGGTCGCGCACCGTGCGGGCCAGCGCCACCACGAACCACTCGTCGATCGACCAGGTGTTCACCGGAACAGCTCCTGCCAGTCCTCGACGGACCCCGACCAGCGCGTGAGCCGCTCGGGGTCGACGGCCGCGCGGTAGGCGTCCTCGCCTGCGTGCACGTACGCGTCGAGGTAGGCGGTGACGTCGCCGCTGCCCGCCGCCTCCAGGTAGGCGGCCAGGTGCGGGCGGTCGTAGGCGTAGCCCGGGTAGCAGGACGACGGGTGCGCGCCGAACGGCGCCTCGACCACGGCGGCCACGGTGTGCGCGGGGATCGTGACCCCGGCCGCGGCCACCTCCTCCGTGGGCACCAGGCGGTCCACCGTCGCCACGACCCTCCGCGACGCCATCGCGAACCGCACGTCGAGGACGTAGGGCTGGTCGAGGTGCAGGTTGCCGCGCGCGTCGCCGATGGGCGCGTGGAGCAGCGCCACGTCGGGCCGCAACGGCGGCACCACCACCAGCTCGTCGCCGGTGAACGGGCAGGTCACCCGGGCGTACTCGGGGTGCATCTTCTCGATGCCGGTGCCCTTGACCCCGCGCACCGGCAGGAACGACACCCCCATCTCCGCGGCCCGCAGCTGGGTGAGGATCGTGACGCAGCAGCTCTCCCGGGCCTCGACCGCGCCGGTCGCGGCGGCCCGCCGGTAGGCCGGGGCGAGCCCGAGGTCCTGCTCGAACCCGACGTAGCTCTCCTCGCAGACCTTCACCGCGCCCGCCGCGATGAGCAGGTCGACGTCGATGCTGTGCGCGGAGCCGATCAGGTGCAGGTCGCGTCGGCCCAGCCGGATGAGCGCGCGCACGAGCGCCATCGGCAGCCGCGCGCACAGCCCGCCGCCCAACGCCACCAGCGCGCCGTCGGTGACGAGCGCCGCGGCGTCGTCCAGCGAGGCCCGTTTGTCCCGGTCGAGGTGGAAAGAGCTCACAGGACCGTCCACCCCCCGTCGACGACCAGCGCGGCGCCCGTCATGTAGCCCAGCCGCCCGGATGCGAGCACGGCGATCGCGTCGGCGATGTCGTCGGGCTCGGCGACGCGCCCGGTCGGGATGCGCGCCTCGACCTGTTCCCGCAGCTCCGGCACGTCGAGCCGCCACTGCGTCATGGGGGTGCGCACGAAGCCGGGGCAGACGGCGTTGGACCGGATCCCGGCGGCGGCGTAGTCGGCGGCGAGCGACTTGGCGAACATCAGCGCGGCGCCCTTCGACGCGGTGTAGGCGCACCGGCCGGGGAACGCGACCTGGCCCGCGACCGACGCCACCGTGATGATGTGCCCGCTGCCCTGGGCCAGCATCACGGGCAGCGCCGCGCGGGCGCACAGGAACGGGCCGCGGGTGTTGATCGCGAGCACGCGGTCCCACTCCTCCACCGTGGTCTCGTGGCAGATCGTGGCGTCGACCGTGCCGCTCACGCCCGCGTTGTTGACGAGCACGTCGATGCGCCCGAACGCCGCGACGACCTGCGCGAACGCCGCGTCCACCGCGTCCTGGTCGGCGACGTCGGCCGCGCACCCGAGCCCGTCCGGGCCCGCGGCGACCTTCGCGGCCTCGTCGTCGACGTCGAGCACGGCGAGGGTGAAGCCGTCCGCGGTCAGCCGGGTGCAGGTGGCCCGCCCGATGCCCGAGCCGCCGCCGGTCACCACCGCGATCCGGGTGGTCATGCCGGCACCGGCGCGCGCTGGGCGGCCTGCGCGGCGATCAGCAGCGGGTCGTACACCGGGGAGTACGGCGGCGCGTAGGAGAGGTCGAACGCCGCGAGGTCGTCCACGTCGAGGCCCGCGTACAGGGCCGCGGCCACCACGTCGACGCGCTTGGCCGCGCCTTCCCGCCCGACGAGCTGCGCCCCGAGCAGCCGTCCGCCGAGCTCGTGGACCAGCCGCACGTGCAACGGCGCGACGCCCGGGTAGTACTTCGCCCGGCTCTTGTGCACGACGTCGGTCGCGCTCGCGGCCAGGCCCGCCTCCCTCGCCTCGGCCAGCGTCAGGCCGGTGCGCGCCACCTCCAGGTCGAACACCTTCACCACGGCCGTGCCGACGACGCCCGCGAACGTCGCGTCGCCGCCCGCTGCGACCGTGCCCGCCACCCGTCCGGTCTTGTTCGCGGCCGGGCCCAGCGGCACGTAGGCGGGCCTGCCGAGCACGCGGTGCCACGGCGCGACGCAGTCCCCCGCCGCGTAGACGGCGGGCAGGCTGGTGCGCATGCGCTCGTCGACGAGGAGCGCGCCGCCGGGCCCGGTCTCGGCGCCCGCCGCGGCGGCGATCCCGCCCGCGGGCCGCACGCCGGTGCACACCACCACGACGTCCGGGTCCACCTCGGCGAGCGCCGCGTCGGCGTCGGTCGCGAGGCGCAGGTCGACGTGCTCGCGGACGTGCGCCTCCACCAGCGACGCGAGCGGCTCGTCGACCGTGGGCAGCACCCGCGGCAGCCGCTCGACGACGGTCGTCGCCACCCCGCGCGCGTGCAGCGCCTCGGCGGTCTCCAGCCCGATGTAGCCTGCCCCGACGACCACCGCCGTGCGCACCGCGTCCGCGTCGAGCAGCTCCCGGAGTGCGCTGTTGTCCTCGATCGTCCGCACGGTGAACACGCGGCGCCCGGCCAGCCCGGCGATCGGCGGCAGCCCGGCGGCGCCCCCGGCGGCGACGACCAGCGCGTCGAAATCGATCCGCTCGACCCGACCGTCGTAGGTGTAGGTGACCTCGCGGGCGGCGAGGTCGATGCCGGTGGCCGCCGCGCCGAAGCGGAGGTCGATGCCGCGCTTCTTGCGGAAGTAGTCGGGCGGGTAGGAGAAGAGGCCGTCCGCCTCGACCACGCCGGACAGGTGATAAGGCAGCCCGCAGAGGCCGTACGCGGCGTGGCCGGTGGCCTCCAGCACGACGATCGGCAGCGTGGGGTCCACGCGGCGGGCGGCCGAGGCCGCCGACATGCCCGCGGCGCCGCCGCCGACGACCACCAGCCCGCTCACCCTGCAGAACGTACGGATCAGGCCGTGGCGCGGGACACGTCCCGAGCGGACGGAGTGCGGCCCCGTCTTGGTCTCTGCGGGACGAGGCGACGCCGGATCGGTCGCCGTAGATTTCCGATGATGTGGGACCGGCCGTTGCCCGCCAACACCCGCGCGCACCCGTACCGGGGGCTGTCGGTTCAGGAGGTCGACGTCCCGCTCACCGAGGAGGCGATCCTCGGCTACCTCGACGGGCGTGAGGTCTACCGCCGCACCGACTTCCTGGCCCTGCGCCACGGCGGCGCCACCGCGCTCGTCGAGGTGCGCAAGGCGAGCCTGGAGCCGCTGTTCTCGCCGGTGGTCGCGGCGCGGGTGATCTCCGGGCCGGACGAGACCGCGTGGGTGGAACGGCCCGAGGTCGACGTCGGCAACGCCACCGCGCTGGCGGGAGCGGCCGTGCCGGGGGCGGCCACCACCGTGGTGCTGGGCCGCTTCGAGCACGTCAACTTCATGCACCGCCCGGCGCCGATCCGCGTGCGCGTCACCGAGGTGGTGCCACCTGAGCCCGCGAAGTTGCTCACCCAGGCCGTGCAGGCGGTGGAGTTCGACGAGGACCTGCCGCCGGTCGAGCTCATCCTGGACGCCGTCGAGGTCGAGGCGACGGCGGCGGCGCACCCCGCGGCGGGCTACCTCCTGCCGTGCCGCGGCTCGGGCGCCGACCTCGGCGGCGCCGCGGTGTCCTACCTGGACACCCGACCGGCGGAGCGCGGCGACTGGCTGCTCATCGGCTGCGAGCGCTCGCTCCAGTTCCACCGGCACTTCTACGGCGACGAGCCCGAGCGGGTCGACCTGTGCCCGCGCAACCGCGCTATGACGTTCGCGGCAGCGGGCAAGGTGCTGACCAAGTGCTGTCTGATCGAGCGCGGGCTCGAGGTCGACGGCGACACCGCGGTGGTGCCGTGGGGCGCCAACCTCGACGAGGTGCGCGAAGGCCTGCGGAAGTTGCTCCTGTGAGTTCCCACCTCACCGACTCCGAGGTCTACGGCCACCTCTGGACCACGCCCGAGCTGCACGCGCTGTTCGACGACCGCGGCCGCACGTCGGCCTGGCTGACCATCCTCGCCGCCTTGGCGCAGGCCCAGGCCGACGTCGGGTTGGTGCCCGCCGAGGCCGCCGCGCTGATCGAGGAGCACGCGACGATCGACCGGCTGGACCTCGCGGTGGTCGCCGAGGGCACCCGCTCCTCCGGGCACTCGACGCACGGGCTGATCGCCCACCTCCGCGAGATCCTCCCGGAGGAGGCGCGCGAGTGGGTGTACTACGGCGCGACCGTGCAGGACCTCTCCGACACGTGGTTCGGCTGGGTGCTGAAGCGCGTCGGCGACGTCGTCGAACGGGACCTCGCCCGCTGCCACGCCGCGTGTGTGGCGCTGGCCCGGCGCCACCGCGACACCGTGATGTGCGGGCGCACCCACGGCCAGCCCGGCCTGCCGGTGACGTTCGGGTTCAAGGCTGCCGTCTGGGCGTCGGAGCTGGCGCGGCACCAAGAACGGCTGGCGCAGCTGCGGCCGCGCGTGGAGGTGGTGCAGCTCGGCGGGGCGCTGGGCACGATGGAGTTCTGGGGTTCGCGGGCGTTGCCCTTGTTGGACGGGTTCGCCGCGCGGCTGTGCCTGGGCGCTCCGGACGTCCCGTGGATCACGGCGCGCGACCGCACCGCCGAGTTCCTCACGGTCCTCGCGCTCGTCACGGGCACCCTCGCGAAGATCGGCAACGAGGTCTTCGAGCTGCAGCGGCCGGAGATCGGGGAGGTCGGCGAGCCGATCGTGGCGGGCACGGTCGGCAGCATCACGATGCCGCACAAGCGCAATCCGGAGTTCTCCGAGCAGCTCGACACGCTCGCCCGGGTGGTCCGCGCCGACGCCGACGTGGCGCTGGAGGGCCTGGTCGCCCTGCACGAGCGGGACGGTCGCAGCTGGAAGGCCGAGTGGCTGGTGCTGCCCGAGGCGTGCCAGCTCAGCGGCGCGGCGCTCGGGTTCGGCGCGAAACTGCTGGAGGGCCTGCGGGTGGACGCCGCGCGGATGCGCGCCAACCTCGACGCGCACGGCACCGCGATGACCTCCGAGCCGCTGATGGCCGTGCTGGCCGGGCGGATCGGCAAGCACTCCGCGCACGACGCCGTGTACGCCGCCGCGATGGCCGCGCGCGACGCGGGCACCGACCTGGGCGAGCGGCTCGTCGCCGAGGGGCTGCTCACGAAGGAGGAGGTCGCCGCGGCCAGCGACCCGACCCAGGCCCTCGGCGCGGTCGGGGCGTTCGTGGACCGGGTGACGGGCGGGTGACCGGCAACCCGCCGGCGGACCGGCAGCCCGACGCACCAGCGCCCGCCGACCCCGCCGCACCCCGACCTGGCACGCCCGCGGCCGCCGTCCCTACCGCACCAGCGGCGTCCGGCCGGCCTGCCAGCCTCACCGCGCAGCCGCGCATCCGGCTCGGCACCCTGCCCACCCCCCTGCTCCCGGCGCCGCGGCTGTCGGAGGCGGTGGGCGTCGAGATCTGGCTGAAGCGCGACGACCTCACCGGGCTCGGGCTGGGCGGCAACAAGGTCCGCGGGCTGGAGTTCCTGCTCGCCGACGCGCTCGAACGCGGCTGCGACACCCTGGTCACCGGCGGCGGCCCCGGCTCCAACTGGGCGATGCTCGCCGCGCTCGCCGCCCGCACGCGCGGGCTCGACACCGTGCTCGTCTGCTACGGCGACCCCGTGCCCGCGGTCGGCAACATGCACCTGGCCACGACGATCGGCGCCGACATCCAGTTCACCGGCGACAAGGACCGTGCCTCTGTCGACAGCGGGGTGGCCGCCGTGGCCGACGAGCTGCGCGCGGCGGGCCGGACGCCCTACCCGCTGGGCCGCGGCGGGGCGACCGCGGTCGGCGCCCTCGGCTACCTCACCGCGGCCGAGGAGCTGGCGGGCCAGCTCGCAGACGCCGGCTGCGCGGCGACCGCCACCTGGCTCGCGACCGGCTCGTGCGGCACCCAGGCCGGCCTGGTGGCGGGCGCGGCGTGGCAGGGGTTGGGCCCGGTGGTCGGCGTGACGGTGAGCCGTCCGCCCGAGGAGTGCGTCGAGCGCGTGGCGACGATCGCGCGCGGGGCGGCGGACCTCGCGGGCGTCCCCGCCCCGGACGGCCCGCCCACCGTCGTCGACGGCCACATCGGCCCGGGCTACGGCCTGCGGTCCCCCGAGGGCGACGCCGCCGCCGAGCTGGTGGCGCGCACCGAGGGCGTGTTCCTCGACCCGATCTTCGCGGCCAAGGCGATGGCCGGGCTGCTGGCCGCGGTCCGGCGCGGCGAGGTGGCGGGTCCCGTCGTCTTCCTGGTGACCGGCGGCGCCCCCACCCTGTTCACGACGCACTGAGTCGGTCGATGATCGAGACGTGGAGCGCGCGTTCGACGGCGAGATCCACTACTGGCGCGGGCCCGCGCCCTACCACTTCGTCGCGCTGCCCGTCGACGACGCACTCGCGGTGGATGCCGTCGCGGAAGCGGTGACCTACGGCTGGGGGATGGTCCCGGTCTCGGTCCGCATCGGCGACACCGCGTGGCGCACCTCGCTCTTCCCCAAGGACGGCGGCTACCTGCTGCCCCTCCGCGACTCCGTGCGCAAGAGGGAGTCGCTGGAGCTCGGCGACGTCGTCTCCGTGCGGCTCACCGTCGCAGGCGTCGGCTAGAGCGCCTTCTCCCCGAAGTACACGGCGATGTGGTTGGCGTTGTACGGCGGGATCTCCCGGTAGCCGGTGTTCGCGAACAGCACCCGGCTGTGCTGCTGCTCCTCCCCCGCGTCCAGCCGCACGGTGTGGTAGCCCAGCCGCCTGCCCGCGTCCTCCAACGCCGCCAGCAGCGCACGGCCGATCCCACGTGAACGGGCGTGCGGCACCACGTACATCCGCTTGATCTCGCAGACGCCGTCGCCGAGCCCGCGCAAGCCGCCGATCGCGACCGCCTGCCCGTCCTCGTACCCCACGAGGAACGCGCCGTGCGGAGCCGCCATCTCCTCCGGTGTGGTCACCGACCCGGGTTTGGCGGCCCGTCCCGGGTACTGCGCGTTGAACAGCGCGTCCAACTCGGCGAACAGCTCCCGGCCGGGCGAGGCGTCGGATCTTTCGACACGGAACTCGAGCGCCATCGCGGCATACTTCCACCCATGTCCCTTCCCATTGAGGGCTTCTCCCACGTCCGCGTCACGGTCACCGACATCGCCCGCTCCCGCCGCTTCTCCGCCGACGTGCTGGGCCTCCCGGTCGCCTTCGAGATGCCCGCCGACGCCGACGCCGCCACCCGCGAGCAGAACTGGTGGCTGTTCGACGGCGTCGTCTACCAGGTGCCCGGCGGCTTCTTCGGGCTGCGGCCGGTGGCGCCGGGCGGCGACGTGTTCGACGAGAACCGCGCAGGCCTCGACCACGTCGCGTTCAAGGTGCCGAGCCGCGCCGACCTCGACGCCGCGGCGGCCAAGCTCGACGGCCTCGGGATCGCGCACGACGGCGTGAAGGACATCGGGCTCGGGTGTCTGCTGGAGTTCCGCGACCCCGACAACATCGCCTTGGAGCTCTGGGCCGACGCGACCTGACGTCGCCCTTGGCCGCACAGGACGAGGCCGCCTGTCCTGTGCGGCTCACGTTTGTGCACGAGATCTCGCCACCCGGCACGCTGTGTGTGATCCAGACCACTCCGGGAGGACCGAGATGCGCGTCGGCGACCAGGACATCCTCATCCCCACCTCGATGGTGGGCAACTACCCCAACCCGCGCTGGTGGGACGCAGGCCCGGTGCGCAGCTGGCACGGTGACCAGGAGCCGCCGGACTCGTTCAACCAGGAGGCCTTCCAGGACGCGATGGCCGCGCTGGTCTCCGACCAGGAGCACGCAGGCCTCGACATCATCACCGACGGGCGCCTGCACGGTGACAACTACGCCGACCAGGCCGTCTACTACTACCACCGACGCATGGGGCTGGACATGCGCGGCGGCTACCTCGCATTCCCGATCTACAGCCGCCTGCACGCGAGCACGGCAGACCAGGAGATCAGACGGCGCGGCTCGATCATGGTCGAGCAGGCGCGGGCGCTGAAGCGCGCGACGAACAAGCCCACCAAGGTGCAGTACACGGGCGTGCAGGTGCTCGCCCAGACCACCAACGACCTGCACTACGACAACCCGCGCGACCGCGCGCTGGCGATGGCCGCCGCGATCAACGAGGACATCCTCGAGGTCGACGCGATGGGCGTCGACTTCATCCAGCTCGACGAGTTCACCTGGCCCTACTTCTACGAGGACTGGGCCATCGAGGCGTTCAACCGCGCCGTCGAGGGGGTCCAGCACGCCAAGATCATCGTGCACGTCTGCTGGGGCAACTGGGGCGGCACACCTGCCTACTACCCCGACGAGACGGCGCAGGCGGGCGAGATCTTCGACCTCACGAAGCGGGTCGGCGAGGCGCCGTCGGCGACCGCCAGCGTGGTGCCGAAGTCCTACGAGGCCAACATCAGCGTGCTCAACCTGGAGAGCTGCGGACGTCGCTCGGACGACCTGTCCGGCCTCGACGTGCTCAAGAACCACCCGCTGCCGGACAACGTCACGTTCTGGGCGGGCGTGATCGACGTGAAGTCCACGATCACCGAGACGGCCGAGCAGGTGGCCGACCGCATCAACCGCCTGCTGGAGTACGTGCCCGCCGACCGGCTCGGCGTCACCACGGACTGCGGCCTGATCCTGCTGCAGCGCTACATCGCCATCGACAAGCTGCACGCGCTCGTCGCGGGCACGGAGCTGGTCCGCCAGAAGCTGGGCTGACCCCGCGGGGGCACCTCCCTCAGCCGGAGGGAGGTGCCCCCGTTGCGGACCCGGCTCGGGCGAGGACGGCGGCCTCGGCTTCGGCGAACCCGTCCCGCCGGGCTCTGATCGCGGCCAACACGGCGTCGGCCGCCGCCGCGCACTCCTTCGCCATGCCGCGCACGACGTCCGGGGCGGCGCCCCCGCGGGTCTGCCTGCCCCGGACGATCGCCTCGGGGTCGAGCGCGGCCGTGAGGTCCAACTCCGCCACCGAGGGTGCGCTGATGCCCGCTTCGGCGGCGGCTGCGTCGAGGTACGCGCCGGTGAGGTCGACGCCGCTGAGGCCCTCGGCCGCGGCCCGCCGCACCGCCGCCCCGACCAGGTCGTAGGCCGAGCGGTAGTCCAGCCCGAGCGTCGCCATCAGGTGCTCGGCGAGGTCGGCGGCCTGCGCGAACCCGCCGTAGAGCGCCGCCCGCATGCGCCCGGCGTCCACGGTGAGGTCCCTGACCACCCCCACCATCAGCCGCGTGGCCCGCGTGGCCAGCTCCAAGGCGCGGGGCACCTCGCCGTAAGCGAAGATCAGGTTGTCGCTGCGCGCGGACGGGCTCTTGGCCAGCGCCAGCATGCCGGTCGCGCGGCCGATGAGCACCCCGGTCGCGCCGCGCACCATGGTCAGCGCGTACGGGTTGCGCTTCTGCGGCATCAGCACCGACGAGCGGGTGTGGCCCTCGCCGAGGACCACCCAGCCGAACTCGGCGCTGGCGTAGATCTCCAGGTCCTCGGCGAGGCGGTCCACCGTCGTCGCGAGCGTGGCGGCGTCCGCGACCAGCCCGGTGAGCCCGTCGCTCTGCCACATGGCGTCGCGGGTGTGCTCGATGACGCCGTCGAAGCCGAGCAGCGCGGCCGTACGCGCGCGGTCGCCGACCAGCGGGCTGCCGTTCACCCCGCCCGCGCCCGCCGGGCTGCGGTTGATCCCGTCGAGGCCGTCGTTCAGCCGGTCGATGGTGCGCAGCACCGGGTACGCGCTGCCGAGCAGGAAGTGCCCGAACGTCGAGGGCTGGGCGTGCTGCAGGTAGGTCTGGTCGACCATCAGGGTCTCGGCCTGCGCGTCGGCGACCCGCGTGACCGCAGCCACGAACGCGGCGGCCGCCTCGATGAGGTCGGCCACGTCGCGGCGCACCCGCAGCCGCAGCGCGATCCGCACGGCCTCGCGGCGCGGCCGTCCGGCGTGCAGCCAGCCCGCGTCCCGGCCGATGGCGGCGGCGAACCGGCGCTCGCGGCAGTTGTAGACCTCGCCGTGCGCCGGGTCGTAGCCGAACTCACTCCACGGCGTGGCCACCGCGTCCCGCAGCACGCCGAGCAGCGTCCGCGCGGCCGCATCCGGGATCACGCCCCGTTCGCGCAGCACGAGCACGTGCGCGACGTCGGCCACGTTCAGCCCGTCGTGCAGCAGCGGGGCGTCGGCCACCTCGAGGGCGAACCCGCCGTCGACCAACTCGGGCGCGTAGCGACTCACGACGCCGAGCATCTCGCCCGGCGCGCCCGGTCGACCATGTCCGGGCAGGACGAAGCCAGGATGGGGGTATGGCTCCCTACGTCGCGTATGCGGGCGAGATCTACCGGGGCGGTCGGCCGCCCGCCCTGCCCACCGACCCGGACCGGCTGGAAGCAGCGGCGCGGGCCGTGTTGGCGCCGGAGGCGTACTGGTACGCGGCGGGCGGCGCCGGGTCGGGCGCCACGATGCGGGCCAACCGGGCCGCGTTCGACCGCCACGGGTTCGTGCCGCGGATGCTGCGCGACAACACCGCGCGCGACTGGTCGACGAGCGTGCTCGGCACCGCGATGCCCGCCCCGCTCCTGCTCGCCCCGATCGGCGTGCAGTCGATCCTGCACCCCGACGGCGAGCTCGCCTCCGCCCGCGCCGCGGCCGCGCTCGGCCTGCCGGTGGTGGCCTCTACCGCCGCGTCGCACACGCTCGAGAAGATGGCGGAGCCGGGCGGTCCGCGCTGGTACCAGCTCTACCGGCCCACCGACGACGCCGTCACGGCCAGCCTCCTGCGCCGCGCCCGCGCCGCCGGGTACACGGTGCTCGTCGTCACGCTCGACACCTGGCAGCTCGGCTGGCGCCCGCACGACCTGGACGCGGCCTACCTGCCGTTCCTGCGCGGCGTCGGCACCGCGGTGCCGTTCTCCGACCCGGCGTTCCGGGCCGCGCTGCCCGCACCGCCGGAGGAGGATCTCGCAGCGGCGGTCGCGTACCGGCAGAAGATCTTCCAGGGCACGGCGTGGGGCTGGGCGCGCCTGCCCGAGCTGCGCGCGTGGTGGGACGGCCCGATCGTGGTCAAGGGCATCCAGCACCCCGACGACGCCCGCGCCGCGCTCGACGCCGGGATGGACGGCGTGGTCGTGTCCAACCACGGCGGCAGGCAGGCCGACCGCGCGATCGGTTCGCTCACCGCGCTGCCGGGCGTGGTGGCGGCCGTCGGCGGGCGCGCGCCCGTGCTGTTCGACTCCGGCATCCGCACCGGCGCCGACGCCGCGCTCGCGCTGGCGCTGGGCGCGGACGCCGTGCTCCTCGGCCGTCCCTACGTCTACGGGCTCGCGCTCGACGGCGAGGCCGGGGTGCGCCACGTGCTCCGCTGCGTGCTGGCGGAGCTGGACGCCACCCTGGCCCTCGCGGGCTACGCCGACGTGGACGGCCTGCGCGCGGCCCCCGATGCCGTCGTCTAGAGGGCCTTGCGGACCTCGTCGGCGGCCTGGCCCATGTTGCGCAGCTTCGCGTAGGCCGTGGTGCGGCTGAAGTAGCCGAGCCCGCAGTCCGGGGAGACCAGCAGCCGGTCGGCGGGCACCACCTTGAGGCAGCGGCGGATGCGGTCGGCGATCGTCTCCACCGACTCCACCATCGTGTTCTTCGCGTCGACCACGCCGACGCCGAGCACCTTGTCCTGCGGGAACTCGCCGAACGCCTCCAGCTCGACGAAGTCCTTGTTGGTCATCTCCACGTGGATGACGTCCGCGGGCGACTCCCGGAACAGCGGCATCATCGCCTGGGCGTGGTTGTCGAACACGTCGCGCTGGCCGTCGACGCTGCCGTAGCAGATGTGCCAGAACTTGATCATGTTGATGCCCTCCCACATGATCTGCTGGCACTCGATCTGCCACATGTCCGTGGTGTAGGGCGGCAGCACGTCGATGAGCTGCACGGACTCGCAGCCCATGTCCTGCAGGAAGCGCATCTCCTTGTTGAGCGCGCGGGCGATGTCCTTGGCCAGCTCGACGCCGTCGCCGTAGTGCTGGTCGTCGAGGATGACGCTCTGCTGGGCCGGGCCGAGGAAGGCGATCTTGAACGGGCGGTCGGTGGCGAGCTGCATCGCGTAGCAGACGCCCTCGAAGATCGGCCGGACCCACTCGACCTTCCCGCTCACCGTGCCCTTGTAGAACGGCTTGTACTTCACGCCGTCGCCGGGCGGACCGTAGTTGGTGATGCCGCCGAGCATCTCGGGGATGAAGTGGAAGATCGGTTCGAGCTGGAAGCCCGGGGCCTCCCACTCGTAGTACTGGGCGCCGTCGCAGAGTACGTGCAGGCCCGCGGCCTCCTGCTCGCGCGCGGTGAGCTTGCACGCGTCCTCGTAGGCCACGCGCAGGTTGTGGCTGCGGTAGGTCGGCTCGTACTGGCTGCCGAAGACCCGGCCCTGCAGCCAGTGCGGCCGGGGGAACGCCGACACCGCCGATACCGGGAGCAGGACCTCCTCGCCGCGGATCTCCACTGCGACCATCTCCTCTTCTCGACCGAGCGATGCGCGTCACAGTGTCAGAAGCGAGCCGTTGCGGTCCTCGTCCTTGGGGGTCAACGATCACCCGATGCCCGGTCCCCCACGACCAAACGAGCGGTTCGCCGTCGACGGCCAGGAAGTGCGCTGGGGCCGGTGGGGCACGGGGCCGCCGGTGGTGTTCTGCCACGGCACACCGTGGTCCGCGGCGCTCTGGGCGCCGATCGCCGACGCGCTGCGCGCCGACCACACCGTCTACCTGTGGGACATGCCCGGATACGGCGCGTCCACGATGGTCGACGGCCAGGACGTCTCGCTGGCCGCCCAAGGGGCGCACTTCGCCGACCTGCTCGGGCACTGGGAGCTGGTGGAGCCGCACGTCGTCGCGCACGACTACGGCGGCGCGGTGGCCCTGCGCGCGCACCTGCTGCACGGCGCCCGGTACCGCTCGCTGGCGCTGGTCGACGTCGTCGCGCTGGCCCCGTGGGGGTCGGAGTTCTTCCGGCTCGTGGGCGCGCACGCGGCGGTGTTCGCCCAGCTCCCGCCGCCGCTGCACGAGGCGCTGGTGCGGGCCTACATCAGCGGCGCCGCCCACCGCCCGCTGCGGGCAGAGGACCTGGACGTGCTCACCGCGCCGTGGCTCGGCGAGCGCGGCCGGGCGGCGTTCTACCGCCAGATCGCCCAGGCCGACCAGCGCTACACCGACGAGATCGAGCCGCTGTACCCGACGCTCGACCTGCCCGTGCAGGTGGTGTGGGGCACCGAGGACACCTGGATCCCGGTCGACCGCGCACACCGGCTCGCCGCGCAGATCCCCGGCGCCCGCCTCGACCTGGTGCCCGACGCGGGGCACCTCATCCAGCTCGACGCTCCCGCGCACCTCACGGCCGTGCTGGCGCGCTGGTTGAGAAGCGTCTACTAGCGACCGGCCCCGGCGTGGCACGCTCACAGCGTGGCGGTCTCGGAAGAGCGCGGTGCCGACGTGGGGCTGGCGCCCCTGCTCGCCGTCTGCTGCGGCTACTTCATGGTCATCCTCGACGTCACCATCGTGAACGTGGCGGCGCCCGCGATCGGGCGCGAGCTGAACGCGTCGCTCACCGACCTGCAGTGGATCGTCGACGGCTACACGGTCGCGTTCGCGGGCCTGCTGCTCCTCGGCGGCGCGCTCGGCGACCGCTGGGGCCACCGCCGGGTGTTCTGCCTCGGGGTGGCCCTGTTCACCGTCTCGTCGCTCGGCTGCGCGGTCGCGCCGACCGCGCTCACGCTCACCGCGTTCCGCCTCGTCGAGGGCTGCGGCGCCGCCCTGCTCGTGCCCGGTTCGCTGGCCCTGCTGCAGCAGGTCTACCGCACGCCCTCGGCCCGGGCGCGGGCCTTCGGGCTGTGGGGCGCGATCGCGGGCGTGGCGGCCACCGCGGGCCCGCTCGTGGGTGGGGTCCTGACCACCACGGTGGGCTGGCGTTGGGTGTTCGCGATCAACCTGCCCGTCGGTGTGCTGTGCCTCGCGCTCACCATGGCCAGGGTCGGCCCGTCGCCGCGCGACCCGGAGCGCGTCATCGACCCCCTCGGGCAGGCCGCCGTGGTGGTCACCGTGGCCGCCGCCATCACCGCGCTCAACGAGGCGGGCCGCCAGGACATCGGCGGCCCTGCGGTGGTCGGCGGTGTGGTCGTCGCGATCGTGGCCGCGGGCGTGCTGGTGCTGCGCGAGCGCTTCGGCGCCCATCCCCCGCTGCCGCTGGCGATGGTGCGGTCGCGCCCGGTCTCCGGCGGCACCGCCATCGGCTTCCTGTTCAACTTCGGCTTCTACGGCATGATCTTCGCCGCGAGCGTCTACTTCCAGCAGCACCTGAACCTCAGTGCCGCGCTCGCCGGGCTCGCGCTGCTGCCCGCGATGGCCGTCACGATGGTGGCGTCGGCCCTGTCGGGCAAGCTGTCCGACCGCTTCCCGCACCGGCGCCTCATGCTCGTCGGCCTGCTCACGGCGTGCGTCGGCCTGGCGCTCTGGGCCGTCGTGGGCGAGGCCGCGAGCTACCCGGTCCTCGCGGTCGCCATGATCGCCTGCGGCTTCGGAACGTCGTTCACCCTCACCGGGGCGACCTCCACGGTGATGAGCGCCGCCCCCGACGGCTACACGGGCACGGCGTCGGCGGCGCTCAACACGGCACGGCAGACGGGCTCGGCCGCGGGCGTCGCCATCAGCGGGTCGCTCGTCGCCTTGGCCGGTCTGCCCGTCGGCGTCGCGACGTTCATGGCCGTCGGCGCCGCCGGTTACCTCCTCGGCGCGGTCCTCACCGCGCTGTGCGTCCCGCGGTAGGGACTCCGAGATGTACCTGCCGCGGCGATCATCGGTGCGGGCTACTGGGCGGTGACGCCGCCGTCGGCCGCGAGCACGGCGCCGGTGAAGAAGGAGCCGTCGGGCCCGGCCAGGAACAGCGCGGTGCTGGCGATCTCCTCGGGCCGGCCGAGCCGGGCCAGCAGGTACTTCTTCTCGGTGAGCGCGATCCCGGCCGCGACGTCGCCGTCGCCGCGCGCGCGGAACAGCCCCTCGGGCATCGCGGTGTGCACCGTGCCGGGGCAGATGCAGTTCACGCGGATGCCCGGGCCGAGCTCCGCGGCGGCCGTGCGGGTGAGCGACAGCACCCCGCCCTTGGCCGCCGTGTACGCGCCCGCGCCGGTCACGGCCATCAGGGCCGCCACCGACGAGATGTTCACGATGGCGCCGTCGCCGTCCATCCGCGGCGCGGCGTGCTTGATCATGAGGAACGGGCCGCGCAGGTTGACGGCCATCATCCGGTCCCAGTCCTCGACCGCCGTGTCGAGCAGCGCCCCGCCGAACGACAGGCCCGCATTGTTGATCAGTATGTCGAGCGGGCCCGCCGCCTCGACGGCTGCCCGCACCGACGACTCGTCGGCGACGTCGCAGGCGAGCGCGCGGGCCCGGCCGCCGATCCCCCGCGCGACCGCCTCGGCCGCGTCGACGGCGACGTCGGCGAGGACGACCTCGGCTCCCTCGCGCGCGAACAGCCGCGCCGTCGCCGAGCCGATGCCCCCGCCCGCCCCGGTGATGAGGGCGACCTTGCCGTCGAGCTTGCCCATCGGACCCCGTCCCAGATCATGATCGTCGACTCCGTGCCGTGGGCCAGCTTCTCACCCGCGGGCACCGAGGAGGGCTGGACCGCCATGCCCCGCGGCCGGCCATTCCACCGCCTTCGTCCACCCGCAACCGCTGGTCGACGACCTCCGCGTGGCATCCCGCGCCTGGCGCCGAGGGACAAGTGGAGGGGCCGAGTTCGTCCTCGACGGCCGGACACGTGGCCGTCGCCGCGGGCGCATACTCCGAACAGGGGCCAAGGGAGGCGGAACGGGTGGGACAGATCGGACCAGGGTTCCTCAGCCTCCCCTACCGCACGCCCAAGCCGCGCTCCGACGGACTCACGCACGTGCTGGACAAGGGCCTCTCGCTGTTCGCGCTCGAGTCGTTGATCCAGACCGCGGGCGACGCCATCGACATCGTGAAGCTCGGCTGGGGCACGTCCTACGTCTCGGACGGGGTCAAGGCCAAGGTGGGGCTGTGCCACGCGGCGGGCATCCACCTCTCGCCGGGCGGCACCCTGCTGGAGATCTGTGAGTACCAGGGCCGGATCACCGACTACCAGCGGTGGCTCGAGCGCCTGGGCGTCCGACACGTGGAGGTGTCCAACGGCGCGTTCGGGATGGACACGAGCCGCAAGCGCGCGCTGATCCGGATGCTGTCCCGGCACTTCACGGTGCTGTCGGAGTGCGGGTCGAAGAACCCGAACGCCGAGGTCGTCGCGGCCGACTGGGTGGCCGAGATGGCGGGCGACCTGGACGCGGGGGCCACGCTGCTCATCGCCGAGGCGCGGGAGAGCGGCACGGTCGGGCTCTACGACTCCGACGGGCGGCCGCGTACGGAGCTGGTCGACGCGCTGGTCCACGAGCTCCCCGTCGAAAAGATCATCTTCGAGGCGCCGCGGAAGGACCAGCAGGCGTGGTTCATCCGGCGGCTCGGGCCGTCGGCGAGCCTGGGAAACATCCCGTCCGACGAGGTCGTCGCACTCGAGACCCTGCGGCTGGGGTTGCGCTCGGACACCCTGGACCTGCTGCCCGACAGCGGAGAGCACCTCTGCGCCGACGACGAGGACCCGGTGCCGCCGATGCCGCCGATGTACCACTGATGAAGATCGCCGGACGCGACGTCCTGCTGCCGACGACGATGGTCGGCAGCTGGCCCCGGCCGCTGTGGCTGCGGGGCGGGGTGCTGCGCGAGTCGCCGACCGAGGTCGACTTCCCGGACATGTACCAGCGCACGCTGTACGAGGACGCGGTGCGTCTCGCCGTCAAGGACCAGGACCTCGCGGGCCTGGACATCGTCACCGACGGCAACCAGTACTTCGAGGGCGAGACCCCGTACGACAAGATCCAGATGCTGTTGGTGCCGCTGCGCCTGCACGGCTTCCGCGGTTACGGGCCGCCGGGCGCGGTGGCGGGCATGGAGCAGTACTTCCGGCCCGTCGTCCACGACCGGGTGCGGTGGGTCCGCCCGATCTTCGGGCCCGTCCTGGGCGCCGTGCGGATCGCCACCGACAAGCCGTTCAAGATCAATATCAACGCGGGCCCGGCCTCCGTGGCCACGTGGTGCGAGGACCAGTGGTACGGCGACGACCACGCCCTGCGGGTCGACGTCGCCGACGCGTTCAACCGCGAGCTGCGCTGGCTCGCCGACCACGGCGCCGACGTCATCCAGCTCACCGAGCAGACCTACATCGCGTCGGCGGGTCGCGAGGAGTGGGCGCTGGACATGATGAACCGGGCGGCGCACGGCGTGGACGCGCACCTGGTGTGGCACATGTGCTACGGCAATGCCCGGGAGTTCGACTGCGCCTACCCCGAGGTCAACGCGGCCTGTCTGGGCAAGCTGTTCGCCTCGGGCCGAGACGTGGGCTGGCACGAGATCCACCTGGAGACCGCCCGCCCCGCGATGGCCGAGATGGCGCACCTGGCGGGCTGGCTCGACCGGCCGGGCACGGCACTGGGCATCGGCGTGGTCGAGGTGATGAACCCGCGCGTGGAAACGGCCGACGACGTCGCGGACCGCATCCGCAGCGCGCTGCAGCACGTGCCCGCGGACCGGGTGGTCGTGAGCACCGACTGCGGGCTCTACCAACTCCCCCGCGACGTCGCGTTCCGCAAGCTCCGCGCGCTCGTCGAGGGCACCCGCATCGTCCGCGCGGAACTCGGTCACCGCCGCACTTCGTCCTGAGCGGCCGAAGCCCGCCGCCGATCACCTGCGTAGCGTCCCCGGCGTGACCACCGTGCAGGCGACCGAGCGGGCCGAAGCGCTGCGCAGGCACGAGCAGATGGTGCTGATCCGCCGGTTCGAGACCAAGATCGACGTGCTGTACCGGCAGGGTCGCGTGCGCGGGCCCGCGCACCTCGGGATGGGGCAGGAGGCGGTGGCCGTCGGGGCCGCGGCCGCGCTCCGGCCCGGCGACCGCTCGATCGGCACCTACCGCGGCCACGCGCACGCGTTGGCCCGCGGCGCCCCGCCGGACGCCGTGCTGCGCGAACTGCTGGGCCGCGAGGGCGGGATCTGCCAGGGCAAGGGCGGATCGATGCACATCACCGACGTCGAACACGGCTACTTCGGCTCCTACGCGATCATCGGCGCGCACCTGCCGATCGCGTGCGGCATGGCGTGGGCCGACCAGGTCAACGAGAACGGCGCGGTCACCGTCTGCTTCTTCGGCGACGGCACCACGAACATCGGGGCGTTCCACGAGGCGCTCAACTTCGCGGCCGTCTGGACGCTGCCGGTGGTGTTCGTGTGCGAGAACAACCACTACATGGAGTACACGCCGATCAGCGACGTCATCGCGGTGAAGCGCCCGGCCGCGGACCGGGCGTCGGCCTACGGGCTGGCCCCGATCGTGGTGGACGGCAATGACGTCGACGCCGTGCACGCCGCCCTCGACCACGCCGTCTCCCGGGCCCGCGACGGCGGCGGCCCGTCGCTCGTCGAGGCGGAGACCTACCGGCACGGCGGGCACTCCGCGGCCGACCCGGCGGCCTACCGCAGCGCCGAGGAGGTGGCGCAGTGGAAGGAGCGCGACCCGCTGATCCTGCACACCGCGGCGCTCGTCGCGGCCGGGGTGGCCGCCGAGGAGGTCGCGGAGATCGACGCGCGGGTGGGCGCCGAGATCGACCGGATCGCCGCCGACGCCCTCGCGGCACCCGCGCCCGACCCGGCGACGGCGTGGACGGACATGTGGAGCGACGGGAGCTCGGCGTGGCGCAACTGACCGGTGAGTCGCACGATTCGACACCGCGTGTTGGCCATCTCGACGCGGCGAGTCTCCGTTCCCACGACGGCGAGTCGCGATTCTCGACACGGCGAGTCCTCACATCGACGACGGTGCGTCGTGCATTTCGCCGCGGCGAGTTGGGCGCGCGAGCAGGTGCGGCGAGTCGGGCTTCTCGCCACGGCGAGTCGGGCGTCGCGACCCGCCGAGCAGGCGAATCCGAGGCGGCGAAGCCCGACTCGGGGCGGCGTGTGCTCAGCGACGAGGAGGGGCGATGCCGGAGCTGACGTACCGGCAGGCCGTCGCGGCCGCGCTCGCGCAGGAGATGGCGCGCGACGAGCGGGTGGTGCTGCTCGGCGATGACATCGCGTCCGGCGGCGTGTTCAAGACGACGCTCGGCCTCGCCGAGCGGTTCGGCAAGAAGCGCGTGCGCAACACCCCGATCTCCGAGACCGCGATCGCCGGGGCCGCGATGGGGGCGGCCATGGCGGGCCTGCGCCCGGTCGCGGAGATCATGTTCTCGGACTTCTACGGCGTCTGCTGGGACCAGGTGGCCGTCGAGATCGCCAAGGCCCGCTACATGACCGGCGGCCAGTTCGGGCTGCCGCTCGTGATCCGCGGCGCCAACGGCGGCGGCATCGGCTTCGGCGCCCAGCACAGCCAGTCGGTCGAGAACTGGGCGCTGTGCGTGCCCGGCCTCAAGATCGTGTCGCCCGCCACGCCCGCCGACGCCGTCGGGCTGATCGCCGCGGCCGTCCGGGACGACGACCCGGTGCTGGTGTTCGAGCACAAGGCCCTCTACGGCAGCAAGGGCGAGGTGCCCAACGGCGAGCACGTGCTGCCGCTCGGCGAGGCGGCGGTACTGCGCGAGGGCGACGACGTCACGCTGATCGGGCTTTCGCTCACCGTCGGGATGTGCCTGGCCGCCGCCGATCGGCTCGCAGACGCGGGCATCTCCGCCGAGGTCATCGACCTGCGCACGCTCGTGCCGCTCGACACGGCCGCCGTGCTGCGCGCCGTGCGGCGGACCGGGCACGTCGTCATCGCCGAGGAGAACCCGGGCCAGCTGGGGTGGGGCGCGGCGATCGCGGCGATCCTCGCCGAGGAGGCGTTCGAGGACCTGGACGGGCCGGTCGTGCGGGTGAGCGGCGGCAACATCCCGTTGCCGGTCGCCGCGCCGCTGGAGGCGGAGGTGTCGGTGTCCACCGATCGCGTCGTCGCGGCGGTGGGGAAGCTGCTGGGCCTGTCCGTCCCGACGAGTTGAGGCACCTGCTGCGCCTCGGTCGGAGGAATGATTCGGGCCAGCTACCCACTCCGGCCGGGTCGGGCACACTCGGGACGTGTCCGTCGCACTGCCGCTCCGACCGCCCGCCCACCAGGTCGACCGCCGCGCGGTGCGCTGGTGGCAACTGCGCGACCTCATCACGGTGGTCGTTCTGGTCGTCCCGCAACTCGTGGCCCTCGCGCTGGGCTGGCCGGGCTGGCTCGCCGCCACCGCTGCCGCAACGGCGGTGCTCGGCCTGGTCTACGTGCTCGTCGTGCCGCGGCTGCTCTACCGCATCCACCGGTGGGAGATCACCGACGAGGCCGTCTACACGCTGTCAGGGTGGTTGGTGCGCGAGTGGCGCATCGCCCCGATCTCGCGCGTGCAGACCGTCGACACCCAGCACGGCCCGCTGCAGCAGCTGCTGAAGCTCGCCAGCGTCACGGTGACGACGGCGTCGGCCAAGGGCCCGGTCACCATCCGCGGCCTGGCCGAGGAGCATGCGGCCGAGCTCGCGCGCGTGCTCACCGCCACCACCCAGGCGACGCCCGGGGACGCCACGTGAGCCGTCCCGCGCGCCCGGACCTCCGCGCCGACAGCCGCTCCGCGGACCCGCTCGACGCAGGCCCGTCGACCACGCCCGGCCCGCACCCCGACGACACCCCCTCGTCGACGGCCGAGGTGCCGTGGCGGCGGCTCGACCCGCGCATGCTCGTGGTGCACCCGGTCGCCAGCGTCATCCGGCTGCTGCCCGCGTTCGCGGTCATCCTGCTCACGGGGCGCGAGGGCGACCTCACGCACGTCTGGATCAGCCTCGGCGCGGCGGCGATGATCGTCATCTTCGGAGTGCTGCGCTGGCGTTTCACCCAGTACCGCATCACGCCGGACCGGGTCGAGCTGCACAGCGGCTGGCTGCGCCGCCAGCGCCGCTCGCTGCCGCGCGACCGCATCCGCACGGTCGACCTCACAGCCCGGCTGGAGCACCGGATCTTCGGGCTGTCCGTGGTGAAGATCGGGTCGGCCACCGGCGGCACCGGCGAGCACGCGGGCCTCGCGCTCGACGCCGTGAGCAAGGCCGAGGCCGACCAACTACGCCGCGAGCTGCTCGACCGCTCCCCCGCCGCCCGTCCGGCCGAGGCGCGACAGGTCGCGCCGCCGTCGATCGAGCTGGCCCGCCTGGACTGGGCGTGGCTGCGCTTCGCCCCGCTCTCGTTCTCCTCGCTGGCCGGTATCGGCATCGTGGCGGGTGCGCTGTTCAACGTCCTCAACGAAGCGGGCGCCAACCCCGGCAGGCTCGCGGGCGACGCCGTCGACCGCCTCATCCGAACCGGTCTCGCCACAGCGATCGGGCTGATCGCGATCACCGTGCTCGCCGCGGCCGTGATCGGGTCGCTGCTGCTGTTCGCCGAGCGCTGGTACGGCTACCGGCTCACCCGCGAACCGGACGGCACCCTCCGCGTGCGACGCGGGCTGCTCACCCGGCGTTCGCTGTCGGTGTCCGAGCGGCGGCTGCGGGGTGTGGAGGTCGCCGAGCCGATACTGCTGCGGGCTGGGCACGGAGCGCAGACGAGGGCGTTGGCGGCCGGGCTCACCAAGGACTCCCAAGGCGGGGTGCTGCAGCCACCGGTGCCGCGAGGCGAGGCGCACCGCGTGGCGTCGGTCGCCGCGGCGGCCCCGCCCGAGGAGATCACCTGCGCGCCGCTCCGGCCGCACCCGCCCGCGGCCCGCCGACGCCGGTTCACCCGTGCGCTCGGACCCACACTCGTGCTCGTGGCCGCCGCTTTCGTCGTCGACGCGCGGGTGCTGGGCCCGGCGTCGCTGGTGCTGCTGCCCGCGATGGCCGTGGTCGGCTGGGACCGCGCCCGCGTGCTCGGCCACACCCTCACCCGCGGCTACCTGGTCGCCCGCCAGGGCTCGGTCGTGCGCCGCACCGTGGCCCTCCAGCGCGGCGGCGTGATCGGCTGGCGGGTGCGGCAGAGCCCCTTCCAGCGCCGCGCGGGCGTGGTCACCCTCGAGGCCGTCACCGCGGCCGGGAGTGGCGCCTACAGCGTGCTCGACGTCGCACCTGACGACGCGGTGGCGCTGATGACGACCGTCGACCCGGACGTCGTCGGCCCGCTCACCTGAGCGGCCCACCCGGGCTGGTCAACCCTCAATTGCCGTCTGACTCCGTTGGCTCGGCCGCTGAGGTGGGGTCGGAACCGTCGGACGCTTCCGTGGTCGCGGGGGCGGGGGTCGTCGTCGGTATGACCTTGGGCTTCTTGACGGGCGGCACGACCGCGACCGGGGCGGGCTTCGGGACGACCGGCTTCTTCTTGGGCGCCACGGCGGCCGGAGTGGGCACGACGGGCGGAGGGGCGGCAGGCCGGGCCCGGACAACGGCCGCTGCCGGGGCGCGCGGGGCCGCTGGGGCGGGCGGCGGCGCAGCGGCGGGCGGCGCAGCAGCAGGCGGCGGCGCAGCACCAGGCGGCGGCGCAGCAGCGGACGGGGGCGCCGGGGCGGGCGGCACCGGGGCGGGCGGCGGCGTCGCGGCGGACGGCGCTGCCGCACCGGGCGGAGCTGCCGGGGCGGGCGGGGCCCCAGCAGCAGGGGGCGCCCCAACGGCGGGTGGCGCCCCAGCGGCAGGCGGTGGCGCAGCAGCAGGCGGCGCTGGCGGGGCGGGCGGCGCCCCAACGGCAGGCGGCGGCGGTGCGGCCGGGTCGACAGCCACACCGGTCGGATCGGTGGTGGCGGGCAGCACCGGAATGGTCGACGGGGCGGTCGACGGTGCAGCACCGGCCACCGGCGGAACGCCACCCACCACCGGCGCGGCGACCGGCGGCATCGCGACGGGATCCGTCGCCGGGGTGCTTACGGCACCGGGAACCACACCCGTGCCCGCCGCCGACGGGATGACCGCACGAGACGTCGGCGCCGGAGCGCTGACCGGCGGTGCCGCCACGCCGAGCGAACGCTCCTCGGCGATCGCCGCCGCGGCCGACTGGGCCTCCGGCACCGGCGCGGCGGCGACGAGCACCGGCAGCGGCGCGGGCAACGGCGCGCGCGGCGCGACGAAGGTGCCGCCGATGCGCGGAGACGGGACCGACGGCAGCGGCCCGTACGCCTCCGGGATGAACGGCAGCTGGAACAGCCCGCTCGCCGACGAGCCGTCGGGGCGCGTCGCGCCGACGTAGTCGTCGCCCAACCACCGGTAGTACGCGACCTGCACGGGCTCCCCGAACGTGGGTGCGTTCACCATCCGACCGGCGCCGATGTACATGCCGACGTGGTGGACGAAGCTGGGGGTGCCGTAGAAGACCAGGTCACCAGGCTGCAGCGGCTGCTCGGCGGGCACGTGCGGGCCCGCGTAGAACTGGGTGTGCGCCGTCCGCGGCAGGGCGATCCCGGCGTTGGCGTACGCGAAGTGGGTGAGGCCGGAGCAGTCGAACCCGGCATCGCCGTTCGTGGGCCCGTTGCCGCCCCAGTCGTAGGGCAGCCCGAGTTGGGCCATCGCGATCTTCAATGCGGCCAGTGCGTGGCTGGGCGCGGCGGGCTGGGCCGTGGCGGGCTTCGCCGGAGCGGCCGCGGCCTGCGCCGGGGCGGACGGCGACAACGGCGACTCGTCCGCCGCCAGCACCGCCTGGACGGTCGGCGGCTCCGGCAGTGCCCGAGGCGCGCCGACCGCGCCCGGGAGGGTGAGCCCGACGACCACCGCCGCGGCGGTGACCGTCCATCCGGCCACCGTCAACCCGGGAAACGGCGGCCCCGACGACAGATCGGCAGGTCGGCGCGACATCGACGTACCTCCTCGCAGGCGTTGCCGCCTGGCCGAGTCAGCGGCCATCCCCATGACCGCCGTCGAGAAGCCGCCGGGTCACAACCCGGCAAACCTCGGTGGAGGTCGCCCCGCCCGCGAAGCCCGTTACCCTCCGCGCTCGTCGTCGCCCGATCGTCGCATCGTCTGTCGCCCGGTTGTTCCGGAGGTGCTGCGCTGCGTGATCGTCGGCGAGTCGCGCGACGCGCTAACGCCTGCGGGTGCCGAACAGTCCGCGGGTGATCTCCCGGCCGAGCTGCGTGCCCATCGAGCGGAGGAAGCTCTTGACCACCGGCGAGCCCAGCACCTCGGAGATCATCCCCGGCTTCGCCCGCTCCTGGCGCGGCGGCGGGTCGTAGCGCGGCTCCTCGGCCGGGGGCGGTGGCGCCTGCGGCGGCTCCGCGATCTTGGCCGTCAGCTTCTCGTAGGCGGACTCGCGGTCGACGGTCGTGCCGTACTTGCCGTAAAGCGGAGACCCGTGGGCGGCGGCGGACACCGCGTCGGCGCCGATCGCCGCCATCAGCGAACGGGGCGAGCGCATCCGCGTCCAGGCCACGCGGGTCGGCGCGCCGCGCTCGGAGAGCACCGTGACGATCGCCTCGCCGATGCCCAGCGACGTCAGCGCCTCTTCCATGTCGTAGTTCTTCGTGTTGGGGTAGGTCCTGACCGTCTTGGCCAGCGCCGCCTGGTCCTCCGGCGTGAACGCGCGGAGCGCGTGCTGCACGCGGGCGCCGAGCTGCGACAGCACCGCGTTCGGCACGTCGGTGGGCAGCTGCGTGCAGAAGAACACGCCCACGCCCTTGGAGCGGATGAGCTTCACGGTCTGCTCGATGCGCTCCAGGAACGCCTTGGAGGCGTCGGTGAAGAGCAGGTGGGCCTCGTCGAAGAAGAAGACGAGCTTGGGCTTGTCGAGATCGCCCGCCTCGGGCAGCGTCTCGTACAGCTCGGCGAGCAGCCACATGAGGAACGTCGAGAACAGGCGCGGGCTGGCGGCCTGCTCGGACAGCTCCAGCAGCGAGACGACGCCATTGCCGTCCACCACGCGCAGCAGGTCGGCGGGCTCGAACTCGGGCTCGCCGAAGAAGTCCTCGCCGCCCGCGGCCTCCAGGTTGACCAGGGCGCGCAGGATCACGCCCGCCGTCGCCGAGGAGACGCCGCCGATGCCCTTGAGGTCGGCCTTGCCCTCGTCGGAGGTGAGGTGCTGGATCACCGAACGGAGGTCCTTGGTGTCCAGGAGCGGGAGGCCCTGCTGGTCGGCCCAGTGGAAGATCAGCCCGAGGGTGGACTCCTGGGTGTCGTTCAGGTCCAGCACCTTCGACAGCAGGATCGGCCCGAACTGCGTGAGCGTGGCGCGGATCGGGACGGCCGAGCTCTTGCCGCCCAGCGACAGGAACTCGACCGGGTACGCCGTGGGCGTCCAGTCGTCGCCGGTGTCCTTGACGCGCGACTGGATCTTGGGGTTGTCCTCGCCGGGCTTGACCATGCCGGAGAGGTCGCCCTTGACGTCGGCCAACAGCACGGGCACCCCGGCGTCCGACAGCTGGCCCGCGAGCCCCTGCAGCGTCTTCGTCTTGCCCGTGCCGGTGGCGCCTGCGACGAGACCGTGCCGGTTGAGGGTGGCGTACGGGATGCGGACCTTAGCCGTGGGGTCGACCTGACCGTCGACGACAACGGTGCCGAGCTCCAGTGCCCCGCCCTCCGTCGAGTACCCGGAAGCGATCTCCTGTGCGGCGTTTGCCGTGTTCTGAGACACGAGCCGTGACTGTAGCGCTTAGGCTGCCCGGGTGAATGATCGTCTGGTCTGGATCGACTGTGAGATGACGGGCCTCGACCTGCGCAACGACGCCCTGATCGAGATCGCCGTGCTCGTCACCGACGGCGAGCTGGCCGTTCTCGGCGAGGGCGTCGACATCGTCATCCACGCCGACGACGCCGCGCTGGCCAACATGCCCGACGTCGTGCGCGACATGCACGCCCACTCCGGTCTGACGGACGAGGTGCGGCAGTCGGTCGTGACGATCGCCGAGGCGCAGGAACGGGTGCTGGCCTACGTCCGCTCGCACGTCCCGGATCCCCGCACGGCGCCGCTGGCGGGCAACTCGATCGCCACCGACCGTGGCTTCATCGCCCGCGACATGCCCGAGCTGGACGCCCACCTGCACTACCGGATGGTGGACGTCAGCTCGGTGAAGGAGCTGTGCCGCCGCTGGTTCCCGCGCGTGTTCTACGCGAAGCCGGAGAAGGGCATGGCCCATCGCGCGCTCGCCGACATCTACGAGTCGATCCGCGAGCTCGACTACTACCGCCGCACGCTGTTCGTCGCCCCGCCCGGCCCGACGTCCGAGGAGGCCCACGCCGTGGCCGCCGCCCTGCCCCCGCGGCCGTAGGAACCCGCTGCGGCCGGGCGGTCGCGCCGCGATACAGTTAAGGCGTCACCGGCTCCGGCAGGTGATCGCATGGTGGGTGTAGCTCAGCTGGTAGAGCACCTGGTTGTGGTCCAGGTGGCCGCGGGTTCGAGTCCCGTCACTCACCCCATGCCCCGGCCCCCGCCGCACGGCACGGACGAGACGGTTGGTACCGTTGAGCCAGTGCCGAACGGCTAAGGTCGACGGCAGGCGCCGCTAGCTCAATCGGCAGAGCAGCTGACTCTTAATCAGCGGGTTGGGGGTTCGATTCCCTCGCGGCGTACAATCTTCGCAGGTCAGAGTTTTATGGGCTGACCTCGCTACCCTCCCGAGAGATCAAACTTGACGGAAACTGGACGGAAACCCGTCCGGGAGGGTCGCTCCGATGGCTCGTCCACCGCTTGCGCTCGGCCACCACGGCAGCATCAAAGTCACCCGTGACCGCGGCCAGTGGGTCGCCCGCTGCCGCTTCCGGGACCTCGACGGCATCACCCGCCGCGTAGCCCGCTGGGGCACGTCCAAGACGGCCGCGCAGCAGGCCCTCCAGAACGAGATGCGCGAGCGCCGTGGGGAGCAGACGGAGATTTTGCGCCCCGATTCGCGCTTCCGTGAGGCGGCCGTCGTCTGGATGCGGAAGATCTGTGAGCGGCGGGCCGACTCGACGGCCGATACCTACGACCACTGCCTCCACAAGCAGGTACTCCCCCAGCTCGGCGAGCTCCGCTTGCACGAGTGCGACGTCGCCCAGCTCGACGCCTTCTTCACCCGCCTGGAACGCGCGCGGCGGCCTGTCGAGCTCGCGGACTGCACGACGTCGGAACGCCCGACGTACGCGGCCAACACCCGCCGCCAGATCCGCGCCATCGTCAGCGGCGTCCTCCAGCAGGCGGTCCTCCACAAGGCCATCCCCACCAACCCCGTGCGCGAGCTGGAACGCATAGAGTCCCCGAAGGGTCACAAGACCGCTCCCCCACGCGGCCTCACTCCCGAGGAGCGCCGCCAGCTGCTCGCGTTCGTCGACACCAACAAGGCCGCGATCCGCGCCGACCTGCCCGACCTCATCCGCTTCGCCCTCGGCTCGGGCCTGCGCATCGGCGAGATTTGCGCCGTCCGCTGGATGGACCTCGACCTCGACGGCATCCCGGTCGTCAGCGAGCACGACATGCACCTGGTCCCGGTCATCGCTGTGCGCCAGAACGTGTACCCGGTCAAGGGCAAGTGCCTTGCCGTGCACGGCGGCAAGAGCGCCATGGCCCTGCGCATCGTCCCGCTGCCCGAGCTCGTGGTGAACTGCCTACGCGCCCGGCGCCATGTCGACGACGACCCGGCCTGGCCGGTCTTCGCCTCAGCAGGCCGCGATGGCGTACCGACCTACCGCTGGCCCTCCAATGTCCGCCGAACGGTCCGCGCCGTGCGCGAGCACGTGGACCTCGCTTGGATGACCCCGCATACATGGCGCCGCACCTACGCCACCATCCTCGACGACGAGATGACCCTCACCGACCGCGCGAAGG
>DATAOO010000154.1:0-7451 GCA_036265695.1 Pseudonocardia sp.
CAGCTCGGCGTACAGGTCGCCGACCGCGGCGATCGCGCCCTCGTCGATGTGGGTGACCAGCCGTGGCGGCCCGTAGAACGCGGTGTCGGGCCCGGGGTCGGCGCGGTCGAAGAACCAGTCCGGGAACAGGGGTTCCGCCACGGGCCCACGCTACGGCCGCGGGCTCAGTCCAGCAGGTCGGCGGCGCGGGCCACCTGCTCGCACGCGGCCATGCGGGCGCGGGCCGCGTCGCCGCGGGCGGCCGGCACCCGGCCACGGCCGTCTCGACCACGGCCATCGCGGGCACCAGGCTGTCGTACGCCGAGGGCGCGTCGACCGCGCAGGACAGCACGGCGTCGGCGGTTCCCGCGATCGGCGACAGCCAGCGGTCAGTGACGAGCACCACCGCGCCGCCTGCGCGCGGACCTGCAGGTAGGCGGCGAGCAGCCTGCTGAAGCGGTCGGCCAGCAGCGCGACGGCGCGGTCGAGGTCGGCGCGGGGCAGCCCGTCGACCACGCCGAGTACCTCGACCTCACCACGGTGCCCGACCGGGTCGCCCTGCTCGCGGGCCTGATCAGCCACCTCGGGTAGGGCTCCACTGGCTGGAAAGGCCGCGCCGTCGACGTCCGGGCGTATCAGGCTCGGGGGCGAGCAGAGGGGGCACCCATGTCCGGATCCGTGCGCAGCGCGACGGCCGAGCACCCATCCGGGGCGGGCAGGCTGCGCACGGCGTTGGCCACCGTCTGCATCTCCGGCACGCTGGAGGACAAACTCGCCGCCGCCGCGGCGGCCGGGTTCGACGGCATCGAGGTCTTCGAGCCGGACCTGGTGGTGTCGGCGCTCTCCCCGGCCGAGATCCGTTCGCGCTGCGCTGATCTGGGCCTCTCCATCGACCTCTACCAGCCGTTCCGCGACCTCGACTCCACCGATCCGGAGCGCTACGCGCACAACCTCCGGCGCGCCGAGCGCAAGTTCGAGATCATGGCCGAGCTGGGCACCGACCTCATCCTGGTCTGCTCCGCGGTGGCCCCGGACGCCGTCGCCGACATGGAGCTGCTCGCCGCCCAGCTGCACGGCCTCGCCGAGCGGGCCGAGGCGAACGGGATGCGGGTGGCCTACGAGGCGCTCGCCTGGGGCACCCGGATCTCGACCTACGAGCAGTCCTGGGACGCCGTGCGGCGGGCCGACCACCCCGCGCTCGGCCTGTGCGTGGACAGCTTCCACATCCTGTCCCGCGGCTCGGACCCCGCGGGCATCGAGGACATCCCCGCCGAGAAGCTGTTCTTCCTCCAGCTCGCCGACGCCCCGCACATGAACATGGACGTGCTGCAGTGGAGCCGCCACCACCGGCTCTTCCCCGGCCAGGGCGCGTGGGACCTGCCCGCCTTCCTGGGCCACGTGCTGGCCGCGGGCTACACCGGGCCGCTGTCGCTCGAGGTCTTCAACGACGTCTTCCGCCAGTCCGACCCGCGCCGTGCCGCCGTGGACGCCCGCCGCTCGCTGCTGGCCCTGCGCGAGGCGACCGCGCCGGGCGCGGGCGACCCGCCGCCCGTCCCGGAGCTGCACGGCTTCGCGTTCACCGAGGTGGCCGCCGATCCCACCTCGGGGACGGCCGTCGCCGCAGTGCTCGACGCGCTCGGCTTCGTGCACACCGGACGGCACCGCAGCAAGCCCGTGCAGCTGTGGCAGCAGGGCGACGCCCGCGTGGTGCTCAACGAGTCGGGCGGCGACGGCGCGTCGGTCGTGGCGCTCGGCATCGAGACCGCCGACCCGACCTCGGCCGCGGGCCGGGCCACCGCGTTGCTCGCGCCGCCGCTGCCCCAGCACCACGGCCCGGCGGAGGCGGACCTGCTCGGCGTCACCGCCCCGGACGGCACGGCGGTGTTCTTCTGCCACACCGCCACCGAGGGCGTGAGCTGGTTGGCCGACTTCCTGCCGACCGGCGCCGACCCCGGCGCCGCGGCCATCAGGGGCGTCGACCACGTGGCGCTCACCCAGCCCTACGACCACTTCGACGAGGCCGCGCTCTTCTACCGCTCCCTGCTCGGGCTGATCACCCAGCACGCGTCCGAGATCGCCGCCCCGTTCGGACTGGTGCGCAACCGGGCCGTGAGCGACCGCGGCCTGACCGTGCGCGTGTGCCTCTCCGTCTCGGCCCTGCGCCGCGGCGAGTGGGCGCCCGGGGTGGCCGACCCGCAGCACATCGCGTTCGCCTGCGACGACGTGCTGGGGCTCGCCCGCCGCGCCCGCGCCGCGGGTGCACCGCTGCTGGACATCCCGGACAACTACTACGACGACCTCGACGCCCGCCTCGCCCCCGCCGACATCGACGAGCTGCGGGAGCTCGGCGTGCTCTACGACCGCGACGCGGACGGCGAGTTCCGCCACTTCTACACCCACGTGCTGGGCGGCCGGGTGTTCTTCGAGGCCGTGCAGCGCAGCGGCGGCTACGCGGGCTACGGCGAGGTCAACGGTCCGGTCCGGATGGCGGCGCACCGGCGGGCGCGCCTTCTGGGCTGACCCGCCGCGCGGCCGCCGGGCCGCCGTCGCGCGCGCTGTCCGGCGGCGCGGCCGACGAGCCGACCTCGCGCGCGCTGTCCGGCGGCGCGGGAGCGTCGGCGTCGCCCGGCGGGTCGGCCGCGCTGAACCCACGGGCGTCGTCGAACGTGATGAGCCGGTGCCCGCGGTTGCGCGAGAACGTGAGCGCGCGGGCCCACGTGTAGATCGTGCCCAGCCGGTTGCCCCAGCCGATCAGGTACAGCACGTGGATGAAGCCCCACATCGTGTACCCGATCACGCCGGTGAATTTCATGCCGAACGCGTCGGCGATGGCCGACCGGTGCCCGATCGTGGCCATGTTGCCTTTGTCGAAGTACTTGAACGGCTCGACCTTCTCGTCGCCCGAAAGCCTGCCCGCGATCAGCTTCCCGACGTACTTGCCCTCCTGCATGGCGGGCTGCGCCACCCCGGGCAGGTTGTTCAGCGCCACCATGTCGCCCAGCGCGAACACCTCGGGGTGCCCGGCGACCGTGCAGTCGGGCTGCACCGGGATCCGACCCGCGCGGTCGACCTCCAGGCCGGCCTTCTGCGCGAGCAGCTTCGCCAACGGCGACGCCTGCACGCCCGCCGCCCAGATGCGGGTGCGGGTGCGGATCACCTCCTGGCCGTCCGGGCCCTTGACGGTGATGCTCTCGCCGTCCATGTCGACGGCCAGCGTGTTGAGCCGCACCTCGACACCCATGTCCTCCAGCTTGCGCCGGGAGTACTCCCGCAGCTTCTCGGGGAACGGGCCGAGCACCGCGCCCGCGCCCTCCAGGAGCAGGATCCGGGCCTCGCGGGTGTTGACCGTGCGGTAGTCGCGCGGCAGCACCTTGTGGGCCAGCTCGGCCACCTGCCCGACGAGCTCCACACCGGTCGGACCCGCCCCGATCACGACGAACGTGAGCCACTCCGCGCGCTCCGCCGGATCGGTGGCGATCTCGGCCATCTCGAACGCGAGCAGGATCGCGTCGCGCAGGTGCCGGGCGTTCTCGACGGTCTTCATCCCGGGGGCGTAGCGGGCGAAGTCGTCACGCCCGAAGTAGGAGTGCGTGGCACCCGCCGCGACGACGAGCGTGTCGTAGGGCAACGCGAGCGGCCGCCCGTCCGGGCCCTTCGCCGCCACCACCCGCTCATCGAGGTCGATGTCGGTGACCTCGGCCAGCACCGCGCGCGCGTTCGCCTGCTTCTTGATCACACCGCGCAGGGCGGGCGCGATCAGCCCTGGCGGGAGGATGCCCGCCGCCACCTGGTAGAGCAGCGGCTGGAACAGGTGGTGGTTGGTGCGGTCGACGACCGTGACGTCCACGTCGGCGTGCGCCAGCGCGCGCACCGCGTTGAGCCCGCCGAAGCCCCCGCCGACGACGACGACCCGGTGCCGGTCGGTCATGTCGGCAGCTGTGCGACGTCGCGCAGCTCCTCGGGAGTCGCCGCGCCGAACCCGAAGAACTCCAGGTAGGCGGGGATCTGCTCGAAGAGCATGTCGCTGCCCACCTGGATCGGGCAGCCGCGGGCCTGTGCGGCGGCGAGGAACGGCGTGATCGTCTGCTTCATCACGACCTCCCCGACGAACGTGCTCGGCGCGATCCGCTCGACGTCCATCGGCAGCGGGTCGCCGTCGTTCATGCCGAGCGGGGTGGCGTTGACCACGAGGTCGTAGCCGTCGGGATCCTTCGAGCCCGTCTCGATCTGCATGTCCGGGTAGTGCGCGTGCAGGCGTTCGGCGAGGCCGTCGGAGGCGGCCTGGTTGGGGTCGAAGAGGCCCATCCCGCTCAGCCCGGTGGCGGCCAGCGACGCGGCGATCGGCGAACCGACACCGCCGTTGCCCACGACCAGCGCACGGGCGCCCGCCAGCGCGAAACCCTTGCGCTGCACGCCGCGCACGAAACCGGCGCCGTCGAACTGGTCGCCGAGCAGGCTGCCGTCCTCGCGCACCAGCACGGCGTTGGCCGCACCGGCGATCTTCGCGGTGGGCGTGAGCTCGTCCACCAGCTCGCAGGTGACGACCTTGTGCGGCATCGTCACGAGCGCGCCGCGGATGTTCGACATCTTGAACAGCAGCGGGAAGATCGCCCGGTACTCCTCGGGCTTCACGCCCATCGGCACGACGACCGCGTCGATGCCCTTCTTGTCGAACCACGGGTTGTAGATCATCGGCGCTTTGAAGGCGAATGTCGGGTAGCCCAGGTGCGCGACGACCGTCGTCTTGCCGCTGATCACTTCTTCAGCTGCTCCCGCATCACGCCGAGCACCACCTCGGAGGTCTCCCGCACGAAGTTGGCGTGGGTGCTGGCCAGGGTGGCCGCCCACTCCATGCCCGAGCCCTTGGCGGCCTGCTCCTCGAGGTCCAGGAGGTTCTTGAGCATCCGCTCGTAGCCCTCCAGCCAGGCCAGGCCGTTCTCCTTCGCCTTGTCGACGACCTGCGCCGACAGCTCCTGCACCCGCTTGACGGTGGCTTCCATGTCGGACGGGTCGGTCATGGCGGTCCTCCCTCGATGCGCTCCACCGCGAGACTTCCACCCCGGCAGGCCCCGGGACCTCGCCTTCCGGTCAGTGAGAGCCGGTCAGTGAGAGCCCACCGCGTACCACTCGTAGACGCCGTCGCGCCGCGTACGCCGCTCGACCTCGCCGGACCACCGCAGATAGGCGATGTGCGAGAGCGTCTCGTTGATCGCGAGCTGGCGCTGGTGCGCGAGGATGGCCTTCGCGACGAGCCGGTCGGCCAGCTCCACCACCGACGACGGCTCCGCCGCGATCGCCTGGCGCACCTTCTCCAGCCTGCGCAGCTTGGTGCGGTAGATGGCCTCGATCCGCCCGGCCGGGTCGTCGAACGGGTGCCCGTGGCCGGGCAGCACGTGCGTCGGGCGCAGGTCAGCCACGCGGCGCAGCGAGTCGAGGTAGCTGCGCAGCGGGTCGGCGTCGAAGCCGCGCTCGAACGTGACCGGCGGCGTGATGCCGGGCAGCAGGTGGTCGCCCGAGAGCAGCACCCCGCGCGTGGGCGAGTGCAGGCAGACGTGGCCGAGCGAGTGGCCGGGCGTGTGGATCACGTCCCAGCCGTCGCCGCCGATCTCGATGCGCTCGCCACCGCGCAGCCGCGTGGAGGCCTCCACCACCGAGTGCAGGTAGGGCAGCCAGCGGGTGAGGTGGTCGGCGAGGTCCATCCGCTCGGCCTCGGACACCCCGTGGTCCTCGTAGGTGTCGCGGCGGCGCGCGCGGGCGGTGTCGGGGTGGCGGTACTTCTCGCAGTCCAGGTCGGTCATGGCGTGCATCGCGAGCTGCGCGCCGGTCTCCTCCATGACCTTGCCCGCGAGCCCGTAGTGGTCGATGTGGGCGTGCGTGACCACGATGCGGGCGACGTCGCCGAGCGCGTACCCGGCGCCGTTCAGGCCTGCGGTGAGCGCGGCCAGGCCGCCGTCGGGGAGGTCAGGGCGCCACACCCCGCAGTCGACGACGGTCACGCGGTCGCCGTCGGCCAGCACGTAGCAGTTGACGCTCTGCACCGCGTTGACCCCGATCGGCAGGACCACGCGCGTGATCCCGTTCATCCGTGCATGCGCTCCAGCAGCGTGAACCACACGCGCAGCTCGACGCGGTACTCCACCGAGGCGCCGTCGACGACGCCGGTGATGTCGGCGACCTCGAAGGAGGTGATCCCGTCGAGGGTGAGCCGGGCGCGGTCGAGCGCCTCGGTGACGGCGTCCTGGATGGTGGGGCCGGTGCCGATGAGCTCGACGGCCTTCTGCACGCTCACGGCGTGATCCTTTCCGCGCGTTGGAAGAGGCGGTAGAGGTAGACGAGCGCGGGCACGAGCAGGCAGGAACCGATGATCAAGGACACCAGCATCGCGACCAGCGTGGCCTCGCCCGCCGCGGCGTCGGCGATCGTGAGGTCCGGCAGGAGCACGTAGGGGTACTGCGCCGCGGCCCAGCCGAGGAGGATCGCGGCGACGGCGACCGCCGCCGTGACGCGCGCCAACGCGTAGCGGCGGAGCACCAGCAGCACGATCGAGGCCAGCCCCGCGAGCACGGACAGCGCCACCACGGGCAGCGCCCGCCCGAACAGCCCGTCGGCGAGCTGCGGCGCGTCGGCCCGCAGCACGAACAGGCCCGCGAGCCCGACGAGGCCGGTCACCGCGGCGGTGCCCAGCGCCCGGCGCCGGAACCCCTCCGCGAGCTCGGGGCGGCCCTCGTGCAGCGCGTCGAGGCAGAGGAAGACCGCAGCGAGGTAGGCGCAGGTGAGCACGGCGAGCACGCCGCCGAGCGTCGAGGTGGGGTTCACCCAGCTGGTCACGACGTCGCCTTCGGCGATGCCCTGCGGCACCCGCCCGGACGCCACACCGCCGACGACCGCGCCCAGGAAGTACGGCGTGACCAGCGACGACACCGCGAAGGCCGCGCCCAGGAAGCGCCGCATGCCCAGCGTGGTGATGCTCTTGCGGAACGCGAACGCCGACCCGCGGGCGATCATCCCGAAGGCCGCGAGCGTCAACGGCACGTACAGCGTGGAGGCCACCGGCGTGAACCCGGCCGGGAACCCGGTCCAGAGCACGACCAGCACGAAGATCAGCCAGACGTGGTTGGCCTCCCACACCGGCCCGATCGCATGCTCGATCACGCCGCGCTGGGGGGCGCCGCGGCGGGTGCCGCCCGCGAGGAGGTCCCAGATGCCCGCGCCGAAGTCGGCGCCGCCGAACAGCGCGTAGGCGATGAGCCCGACGAACATGATGCCCAGCACGACCTCGGCGAGCGTCACGGCACCGGCTCGAGTTCCTGGGGCGCCGCCGTGTCGTGCGAGATGGCCAGGCGGCGCAGGACGTAAACCGTCAGCACGGTGAGCACGGCGTAGATGGCGGCGACGGCCAAGAAGCCGAACGCCAGGCCCGGGGCCGGGCTCACGGCGTCGGCCGTGCGCAGGATGCCGTAGACGATGAACGG
>DATAOO010000155.1:0-14436 GCA_036265695.1 Pseudonocardia sp.
CGAGGGCGGTGTCGTCGCGGAGAAGGTGCGCGGCCTCGGCGCAGGCGAGGGCCTCGACGCGGCCACCGGTGAGTACAAGGACCTGATCAAGGCCGGGATCATCGACCCCGCCAAGGTCACCCGCTCGGCGCTGCAGAACGCAGCCTCGATCGCGGCCCTGTTCCTCACCACCGAGGCGGTCATCGCCGACAAGCCGGAGAAGAACCCGGCCCCGGCGGGCGACCCGTCCGGCGGCATGGGCGGCATGGACTTCTGAGTCCAGCACGCACGTCCCGCAGGGGCGGCACTCCACACGGGGTGCCGCCCCTGCGGCGTTCCAGGCGGCGCTCCACCTAATCGGGAGGTGCCGCCACGCCCAACCCGCGTTGATCGGTGCCCCACGCCCCGCGTGGCGCCGCCGCCGCGCCCCTTCCGCGCGATGGTCGGGTCTCCACGGCCCCGCGCTTCTCCCGCCCGGCGAGGCGCCGCCGCCGAACCCCACCCGCGATGGTCGGCTCCACCGCCCGGCGCGTCTCCCACCAGGCGACGTGCGGCCGCCGCGCCGACCGCGCGGTGATCGGCGCGAACCGCACGTCAGGGCGGTCGGCAGGGGCGTGAGGTGCGGATCGCGGCGATCACCCCCGGTACCGAGCCGCTACCGCCTCGGCCCGGGCCGCCAGCGTCGCGCGCAGCTCGGCGGGCGCAAGCACCTCGACGTCGACCGCCATCGACCAGAGCACCCGCTCGGCGTGCACGGCGTCGCCGAACGCGACGGTGAGCCGCTGCCAACCGTCGGCCGCGGGCCCCTCCGCGAGCACCTCGCCAGCGGTGCGCAGGAGGTCACCCCGCCTGCTCGCGCGAACCCGCACCTCCACCGGGAGGGTCGGCAAGGACGCGAGGAACGCCGTGCGGCGGGCGCGCCAGGCAGCGTCCAGGTCGACGTCGGGCGGCCGCACGGCCTGATCGGCCCGCTCACGCACCTCCCGCACCCGTGAGAGCCGGTAGGTGCGCTCCTCGCCGTCCCGCAGTGCCAGGAGGTACCAGCGCCCGCCCTGGGAGACGAGCCCGATCGGGTCGACCGTGCGCCACCGCGGCTCCTCGTCGCGGGCGGCGTAGCGCAGGTCGAGGCGGCGTCCGGCGAACACCGCAGCGCGCACGGTCGCGAGCATCGCGTCGTCGCCCGCCGCCGACCCATGGCTCCGATCGCTGCCGGCAACTCCGCGGCCACCCAGCCCGCGGCTAGCCGTCTCGCGGCCAGCCGTCCCGCGGCCAGCCGTCCCGCGGCCAGCCGTCCCGCGGCCAACCGTCCCGCGGCCAACCGTCCCGCGGCCAGCCGTCTCGCGGCCAACCGTCCCGCTGTCGCCCGTCCCGCTGTCAAGCCCGCTTCTGGCCATCCCGGTTCCGCCCAGCCCGCTACCAGCGGCTCCGCGCCGGGCCGTTCCGCTCCCACCCGCCGCTCCCCCGCCTGCCATCGGCGCCCTACGACCCCGATCTCCATCGCGCACACCGCTGTCGTCCGCGGCTGGCGTCCCACGCCGAGGTGCGCCACCCCCGGCCCCATCGCCGCCCATCTGCGGTACTCCGCGGCTCGGGTCGTCCTCGGCCGCCTCGCTCGCTGCTGGCACCGGCGTTCTACCGCCCCGGTCGGCATCGCCCGCCTCACCGGCGGCCGCCACCAGCGATTCGAACGACCGGTCACCGCCGCCCGACCCGCCGCCCGCCACCGACGGCTCGCGGAGCTGGTCACCACCGCCTGTTCGGCGATCACCCGTCACCGACGTCGCGCCGAGCCCGTCACCTTCGCCCGACCTGTTCTCGCCCGCCCGCGCCGCTCCGCGGAACCGGTCCGCGCCGCCCGACCGATCGTCGCCCGCCCCCGACGTCGCGAGCGGCAGCCACCGGCCGTCTCGGACGAGGATCCGGCCCGCGTTCCGCCCGGCTGATTCGCGCTGCGCCGCAGGCAGCCCCGCCACGACCTTGCGCATCGCCGAAGCCAACGCGGGCGCCATGCCCGCCCCGTCGCCGCGGGACCCGGCGACGAGCAGGGCGAGCGCCTCGTCGTGGGTCAGCCCGGTGAGGTCGGTCGAGTACCCCGGCAGCAACGCGAAGCCGCCGTGCCGCCCGCGCTCGGCGTAAACGGGCACGCCCGCGGTGGACAGCGCCTCGATGTCGCGCAACACGGTGCGCGTCGACACCTCCAGCTCGTCGGCCAGCTCCTTCGCCGACCGTCGGCCGCGGTGCTGGAGCAGCAGGAGGAGCGACAGGAGACGGTCGGCACGCACGTCCGTCAGAATCGCAGGAATACACGACACAAGATGTCGTGATTGTGTCTGAGGCTGATCCTCATGACCAACGACAGCGATCCCCGTCCCGCCTACCGTTCCGCCCTGGCTTGGGCGCAGGAGAAGGCCCGCGGCGTCGACCCGGCGATGCTCGACCACCCGACGCCCTGCTCCGAGTACGACGTGCGCGCCCTGCTCGGGCACCTCGTCGCCACCGTCGTCCGGGCTCGGGTGATCGCCGAGGGCGGCGATCCCACGACGATGCCGGTCGTCGTCACCGGAGTGCCCGACGACGGCTGGGCCGCCGAGTTCGCCGCCGCGATCGACAAGGCGATGGCGGCCTGGTCCGACGACGCGGTGCTCGACCGGGAGGCGATCGTGCCGTGGGGCCGGGTGCCCGGTCGGCAGGCCATCTGGGGCTACCTCAACGAGGCCTTGGTGCACGGGTGGGACCTCGCTGTCGCTACCGGGCAGCCGAGCGAGGCCGATCCGGCGATCGCCGAGGCGGGCCTGGCCGCGGGACGGCAGATCCTGCCCGCGGACTTCCGCGGCGGGCCCGTGCCGTTCGCCGAGGTCGTGCCGTCCGCGACGGACGCGGGTCCCACCGAGCGGCTGGCCAACTGGGCGGGCCACCGCCGGTAGGAATCGCGACTCGCCGTCACAGAAACGGAGACTCGCCGTCAGGAAAACGGAGACTCGCCCGGGGCGGGCTCGGCCGACCCGCTCGGGCGGGTCCCACAACCCACCGCGGCGGAGCTTACGACTCACCCCCGGCCGTCCGGCCAACTCACCCCGGCGGAACGTACGACTCACCCCGGCGGAACGTACGACTCACCGTGCTACCGGGCGTGGGGGCGATACGGCACGATCCGGGTATGGCGACCCCTCGGCGAGCGCGGGTGGAGGCGACGGGCGAACGCACCGTCGTCACCCCGTTGGAGTTGTTCTTCGACCTGGTGTTCGTGTTCGCGCTCACCCAGGTCACCGACCTGATGGCCGAGGACCCGACGGTTGGGCACGTGATCCGCGGCGTGCTGATGCTCGGCGTGCTGTGGTGGTGCTGGACGGGCTACGCGTGGCTGGGCAACATCGCTCGCGCCGACGAGGGCATCATCCGCCTCGCGATGTTCGCCTCGATGGGTGGCGTGTTCGTCATCGCGATCACGATCCCCGAGGCGTTCGACGACGGGCCGGGCGGACTGCACGGCCCCACCGTCTTCGCGGTCTGCTACCTCGTGGTGCGGCTGATCCACCTCTTCATGTTCTGGATCATCAGCCGGGAGGACCGGGAGTTCCGCGGGCAGATCCTGCGCTGGATCCCGTCGCTGGTCGTCGCCACCGCACTGCTGCTGGTCGCCGGGCAGACCACCGGCGTCACGCAGACGCTGCTCTGGGTGGCCGTCGTCGCGGTCGACCTCGCGGGCGCCTACCTGGCGGGCAACAGCTGGCGGCTGGCGTCGGCGAGCCATTTCGCCGAGCGGCACGGGTTGATCATCCTCATCGCGCTGGGCGAGTCGATCGTCGCCACCGGCATCGGCATCGCGAAGGTGCCGATCTCCTGGCCGATCATCGCGGCGGTGCTGCTCGGCCTGGCGGTCTCCGGGGCGCTGTGGTGGGCGTACTTCGACGTCACGGCGCTGCTCACCGAGCACGCGTTGGCCGCTGCCCGCGGCGTGCAGCAGATCCGGCTCGCCCGTTTCGGCTACACGATGCTGCACCTTCCGATGATCATCGGCGTGGTGCTGCTGTCGTTGGGGCTGAAGAAGGCGATCGGGTACGTCGCGGGGGTCGACGAGCACACGCTCGCCGACCCGCTTTACGGGGTGCCGATGGCCGCCCTCTTCGGCGGCACGGCCCTGTACCTGCTCGCGCACGTCTGGTTCAAGCACTGCTTGGTGGGCGAGCTGTCGATCATTCGGATCGTCGTGGCCGTGCTGCTCGTCGCGCTGGCGCCGGTGCTGGCGCTCGTGCCCGCGCTGGTGAGCCTCACCGCGCTCGCCGTGGTCCTGATGGCGATGGTCGGCATCGAGACGCACCGTTACCGCGAGCTGCGCCACGCGATCCGCCACGGCGAGCACCACTAGCAACGGACTACTCCACGGGCGCCACGATCCAAGCGGCGATGTAGAGCGGGATGCCGATCCCGCCGCCGAGCACGGTGAGCGCGACGAACGCGATGCGCAGCAGCGTGACGTCGACGTCGAGGCTCTCGGCCAGGCCGCCCGCCACGCCGCCGAGCATCTTGTCCTTGCTGCTGCGGTGCATGCGGAACGGGGGGCGGGTCGTGGTGGCAGTGGTGGTGGGTGTGGGGGTTTCGGTGTTTTCCATGCCCACGAGCCTGCCGCCCCGACCGCGCCCGCACCTCCGGGTCGTCCCCGGATTCCTCCCCGACGCAACCCCTACTTCTGGAACGGGGCCTTGTACCCCGCGGCGTCCGGCGCGGTGAACAGCGGCGCGACCTCGGTCAGACCGCCCTCGGCCTTCGCGTCGACCTTCGCGATGTACACGCCGCGGGTGGGCGGCGCGCCGGGCGAGCTGTAGTCGAGCGTGGCGACCAGGTCGTCGGTCTGGACCGACGTCAGCGACTTCAGCGCCGTCTGCACGCCCGCGCGGCTCAGGTCCTTGTTCTCGCACGCCTTGGTCAGCACGGACTGCCAGACCAGCCCCTCGACGTACCCGACGTCGACGCCGCCGTTGACCGGCGAGTTCGGGTACTTCGTCTTGTACGCCGCGGCGATCTCGGCGGCCTTCGGCGTCTCCGAGGAGAAGGGCGCGCTGGATGCGGCGACGTAGAGGTTGCCAAGGGCGCCTGCGGCGGGGGTCTTCAGGAGCGCGGGGTCGAACGTCGGGTTGTTGCCCAGCACCGGTACGTTCAGCGCGAGCGCCTGGTTGGCGGCCAACGCCGAGGCCGACTGACCGGGCGTGGTGGTGAGCACGATGGCCTTCACCCCGTCACCCTTGAAGCCGGTGACGATGTTGGTGAGGTCGTTGTCCGTCGAGGTGATCTTCGCTTCCTTGACGTTCAGCTTGTGCAGCCCGGCGTAGTACTTCGACCCGAGCAGGCCGTTGCCGCCGTACTCGCCGTCGATGTAGATGTGGCCTACGGTGTCGCCGTCCTTGATCAGCCCCTGCTGCTGCAGGTAGGCCAGCCCGTTGACGATCTCCAGGTCGTACGTCGTGCCGATCATCATGATGTTCGGGTTGTTGAGGACCTGGCTCGACCAGGACGCAGGCGCCGCGGTCATGTTGTCGTCGATGAGGTTCTGCTTGAGCGCCGCGAGCACCGGCGAGCCGAGCAGCTGCACGATGCCCAGGACCTTGGGCTCCAGCTGGGGGTAGAGCGTCTTGGCGGTGTCCGCCTTGTACCCGTGGTCGACGATATCCAGCTTGAGCTGGCGGTTGCAGATCCCGCCCTTGCCGTTGACGTCGTCGACCCACAGCTGGTTCCCCGCGTTGATCGCGGAGCCGAGGTTCTTGAAGACGCCGCTGGTGTCGCCCATGATCCCGAGCGTGATCGTCGTGTCGGTCACGCCCTTGTCGGTCTTGACCCCGCCCGCGCCGGTAGCGCCCGCCCCGGTGTCGGCCGTGCTGCCGCACGCCGCGAGCAGTAGCGCCAGCGCGCCCGCTGCTAGTGCCTTGGTGCGCCCTCGGATCATCGTCGTTCCTCTCGGGTGGGGTGGTGGACCCGGGCGGAGAGACGGCGGCCGATCGCGGCCGCTCCACCGGGCTCGAACAACACGACGAGCACTATGGCGAGGCCGTAGATGAACGCCGCGAGGATGACGGCCGACAGGCCGCCGAACTGGGCGTCGGCGAACCAGCCGAACTGGTTCGCGCCCAGCAGGAAGAACTGCTGCAGCCCGTAGACGAGGATCGCGCCGATCACGGCGCCGGGCACGGAACCCAGCCCGCCGATGATGATGATGGCCAGGAAGGCGATCGACACGGTCAGCGAGTAGTTGCCGGTGAATTCGTTCTCGTCCGGCTTGACCAGGTCCAGCCACAGCGCGGTCATCACGCCTGCGAGGCCCGCGTAGGCCGACGAGATCGTGAACGCGCCCGCCTTGACCCGCGCGACGGACACACCCATCGCCGCGGCGGCGGCTTCGTTGTCGCGCACCGCCCGCCACGACCGGCCGATCCGGCCGCGCACGGCGCCCTGGGCCAGCACGTAGGCCAGCACGGCGAACACCAGGAACAGGTACCACAGCCGCTGCTGCTTCTGGATCGCGACGCCCGCGATCGTCGGGGCGGGCGTGGTGTTGGCGAACGGGAAGCCGAAGAGCTCGAACGTCGGTGGTGGCCTGCCGCTGCCCGTGCCGCCCGTCAGGATCCCGAGCGACTGGCCGAGCCAGAGCCCGAGGAACACCAGCGACAGCGACGCGACACCCAGGTAGATCCCGCGTACCCGACCCGCCACGGGGGCGAACGCGAGGCCGACGAGCCCGCAGATGACCACCGCCCCGATGACCGCGAGCAGCGGGGGCCAGTGCAGGGACACGAGGTCGGGGGTCTCGGCCGGGTCGCCCGCCAGCACCGCGTAGCTCACCGCGCCGAGCAGCAGGAAGAACGGGTGCGCGAGCGAGAGCTGGCCCGCCTGGCCGACGATCAGCGTCAGCCCGATGCCGCCGACCGCGCCGATCAGGATGTACTGGGCGAGCTTGAGGTAGGCCACCTGGGTGCCCACGATCACCGGCAGGAATACGAGCACGACGAGCAGCACGACGGTCGCCACGATCTTGACCCAGGGGCGCCGGGGGCGGGCCGCAGCAGGCGCGGGCGGGCCCGTGGTCTCGGTCAAGGTGTCAGACACGGGTGAGCTCCTTCGTGCCGAACAGCCCGGACGGTCGGACCACGAGCACGACGAGCATCACGAGGAACACGGCGCTCTTGGAGAAGTCGAAGGAGATGTACTGCGCCGACAGCGCCTCCGTGAGCCCCACGATGATCCCCCCGACAACCGCACCGACCGTCGAGTCCAGGCCGCCGATGATCGCGGCGGGGAACGCGATCAGCGCGATGGCGTGCGTGCCGCGGCCCAGCCCCGCGCCGGAGAAGTCCTGGGTCGCCATGAACAGCACCGCGACTCCGGCCAGCGCACCCGCGATCAGCCACGCCGTGGCCGTCACCCGGGAGCTCCGGATGCCCATCAGCGCCGCGGCCTCGCGGTTCTCGGCCTGCGCCCGCATCGCGACGCCCCAGTCGGTGTACCGGAATGCCACGAAGAACGCGGTGATCAGGACCAGGCCGACGACGAGCGCGATGGCCTGGGTCCGGAAGATCGCGACCGTGCCGATCTGGATCGGGTGGGCGTCGAAGGGATCGCCGATGAAGGGGATGGCCGCCCCGACCCGACGCACGATCTCCTCGGCGATGATGACGTCGACGCCGATCGTCAGCAGCGCGAGGGAGTTCTGGTCCGCGCCGCGGGCGCCCGCGAGGAGGCGTTCCATGAGCAGGCCCGCGAGTGCAGCCCCGACGATGCCGGCCGCCGCCGCGGCGTACCAGCCGATCACGTCCCGCAGGACGTAGACCAGGTAGCCGCCGACCAAGACGAGGGAGCCGAGGGCGAAGTTGACCACCTCGGTGGCCTTGTAGATCATCACGAAGCCCAGCGCCAACAGCGCGTAGACCGCGCCTTTGCCCAGGCCGTTGACCACGAGCTGGATGAACGTCTCCACTAGTCCTCCTCCTCGCCCGCGGTGCCGAGGTAGGCCGCGACCACCGCGGGGTCGGCCTGCACCTCGGCCGGGAGCCCGTCGGCGATGAGCTTGCCGAAGTCGAGCACGCTGACCCGGTCGGCGATACCCATGACGAGGCCCATGTCGTGCTCGACGAGCAGCACCGAAATGCCAAGCGCCGCCCGCAGGTCGGTGATCGTCACGGCCATCTCGGCCGTCTCCGTGGCGTCCAGCCCCGCGGCGGGCTCGTCGAGCAGGAGCAGCGTGGGCTCGCAGGCGAGCGCCCTGGCGATGTCCACGCGCTTGGCGATGCCGTAGGGCAGCGCGGCGACGGGCGCGTCGAGCCGGTCGGCGATGCCGAGGAACGCGCAGATATCCTCGACCCTGGCGACGTGGCGGCGCTCGGCGCGGACGTTCAGGCGCAGGCCGCAGGCGAGGAAGCCGCCGCGGGTGAGGTGGTGTCGTCCGAGCATCACGTTGTCACGGGCGGTGGATGCGGGCGACAGCGCGATGTTCTGGAACGACCGCCCGACGCCGAGGCCCGCGAGCCGGTGCGGGCGCAGCGCGGTGAGGTCGGTCTCGCCGAGCCGCACGGTGCCCGAGGTCGGCCGGTAGAGCCCGCTGATCACGTTGAAACAGCTCGACTTGCCCGCCCCGTTGGGCCCGATCAGGGCGTGGATCGTGCCCGGCTCGACGGTGAACTTCACGGCGTCCAACGCGGTGATGCCGCCGAAGCGCAACGTCACGTCGTCGACGACGAGCGGCGCTACCCCGTCCATCGCGACAGCTCCCGCCGGGATCGGTGCGCCTGCGCCTCTTCGCGTTCGGCGTCGGCCTGCGCCTGCGACTCGGCGTGTCCGCCCAGGTACAGCCGTTGGACGTCCTCGCTGGCGGCGAGCTCGGCCGCAGGTCCCGAAAGCGCGAGCCGCCCGACCTCGAGCACCGCGGCGTCGTCGGCGACCTTCAGCGCCATGGTGGCGTTCTGCTCGACGAGCACGACCGCCGTGCCCTGCTCGTGGATCTCGCGGATGACCCGGCCGATGCGCGCCACCATCTGCGGGGCGAGCCCGAGCGACGGCTCGTCGAGCAGCAGGAGCCGTGGACCCGACATGAGGGCGCGCCCGATCGCGAGCATCTGCTGCTCGCCGCCGGAGAGCAGGCCCGCCCGTTGGCGCGCGCGCTCGGCGAGCACCGGGAACAGCTCGTGCACCCGTTCGCGGGCCGCCGACCGCACCGCGGGCGACCGCGCGCCGAGCCCGCCTGCCCGCAGGTTCTCCTCGACGCTCATCCGGGCGAAGACCTGCCTGCCCTCGGGAACGGCGACAACACCGCGGCGGACGATCAACGCCGGGTCGAGCCGGTCGATGCGGTCGCCGTCGAAGGTGATCTCCCCCGCCGTCACCGCGCCCCGGTGCAGCGCCAGGGTGCCCGACGCCGCCCGCAGGAGCGTGGACTTGCCTGCGCCGTTGCCGCCGAGCACCGCGAGAACCCCGTCACCCGGCACCGTGACGGTGACATCCTCCAGCGCGCCGACCGATCGCCCGTACCGCACCGATAGTCCGCGGACATCGAGTACACCGCCGTCCGCCGTCATGGGGTGCATCACACCGCTGGACAGCCCCGGACAGAGGGGTGGAAACCAGACAGATATCAGTCCGTTATGTGCGGGCCCCGGTTCAGGGCTCTTGACGGGACCTCTGCGGGGCCGCGGGGGGCGCCTTCTGCTGCTCCACGGTGCTGCGCCGGTTTTCCGAATCGGAGGGGACCTGGCGGTCGCGGTTGCGAATGACCCGGCCGACGACAAGACCGACCACCGTGGCGAGGCACACCCAGCCTCCAGCAACGATGAGGATCCAGTTCAGCGCGGAGATGACCGTTGCTCCTTCCGGTTCAGCTATCGACAGTGTCCCTCGTTTACCTGGAGCACGGGCAAGTCCCCCAATCGGTTCAGTCCACGGTAACGACGGGTGTCGGAGGTCACAAATCGGGAACGGCGGGCCCGAGGAGGTCGTCCGCGTCGACGATGCGGTAGGCGTAGCCCTGCTCGGCGAGGAACCGCTGGCGGTGCGCCGCGTAGTCGGTGTCGAGCGTGTCGCGGGCGACCACCGAGTAGAAGTGCGCCTGCCTGCCGTCACCCTTCGGGCGCAGCAGCCTGCCGAGCCGTTGCGCCTCCTCCTGGCGGGACCCGAAGGTGCCCGAGACCTGGATCGCGACGCTCGCCTCCGGGAGGTCGATGGAGAAGTTCGCGACCTTGGAGACGACCAGCACGGGCAGCTCCCCCGCGCGGAACCGGTCGAAGAGCGCCTCGCGCTCCCGGTTGCGCGTGGACCCCTGGATGACCGGCGCCTGCAGGGCTTCCCCGAGCTCGTCGAGCTGGTCGAGGTAGGCGCCGATGACCAGCGCGGGCTCGCCGGGGTGGCGATCGAGGAGCGTGCGGACCACCGCCGTCTTCGTGTGCGCGGTGGAGGCCATCTTGTAGCGCTCCTCCGGGTCGGCCACGGCGTAGGACATCCGCTCGGCGTCGGTGAGCGTGACCCGCACCTCGGTGCACTCGGCGGGCGCGATCCAACCCTGCTGCTCGATGTCGCGCCACGGGGCGTCGTAGCGCTTGGGCCCGATGAGGGAGAAGACGTCACCCTCGCGGCCGTCCTCGCGCACGAGGGTGGCGGTGAGCCCGAGGCGGCGGCGGGACTGCAGGTCGGCCGTCATCCGGAACACCGGGGCGGGCAGGAGGTGCACCTCGTCGTAGATGACGAGGCCCCAGTCGCGGGAGTCGAACAACTCCAGGTGGCGGTACTCGCCCTTGGTCTTGCGGGTGATCACCTGGTACGTGGCGATCGTGACGGGGCGGATCTCCTTGCGCTCGCCGGAGTACTCGCCGATCTCGTCGGCGGTGAGCGAGGTGCGCGCGATCAGCTCCCGCTTCCACTGCCGCCCGGCGACGGTGTTGGTGACCAGGATCAGCGTGGTGGCCTGCGCCTGGGCCATCGCGGCCGCGCCGACCAGCGTCTTCCCCGCCCCGCACGGCAGCACGATCACGCCCGAGCCGCCCGCCCAGAAGCCCTCCGCGGCCTCCTTCTGGTAGCCGCGCAGGCTCCAGCCCTCCTCGCGCAGCGCGATGGCGTGGGCCTCGCCGTCGACGTAGCCCGCGAGGTCCTCCGCGGGCCAGCCCACCTTCAGCAGCGCCTGCTTGAGGTGGCCGCGCTCGGACGGGTGGACGACCACCGTGTCGTCGTCGACCCGCGCACCGAGCAGGGGGACGATCTTCTTCTGGCGGAGCACCTCCTCCAGCACCGCCCGGTCCAGGGCGATCATGACCAGGCCGTGGACCGGGGAGTTGGTGAGCTGTAGACGTCCGTAGCGGCCCATCGTGTCGACGATGTCGACGAGCAGCGGCTGCGGCACGGCGTACCGGGAGTAGCGCACGAGCGCGTCGACGACCTGCTCGGCGTCGTGGCCCGCGGCGCGCGCGTTCCACAGCGCCAGGGGTGTGACGCGGTAGGTGTGGACGTGCTCGGGCGCGCGCTCCAGCTCGGCGAACGGAGCGATGGCGATGCGCGCCTCCGCCGCGCTGGGGTGGTCGACCTCCAGCAGCAACGTCTTGTCCGACTGGACGATGAGCGGCCCGTCGGCCATGCGGTCTCACTTCCTGGGGCTCGGGAGTGCACGACGAGAAGGCGCTCGGCCGACGGCTATACTCCGACGGCACTGTCCAAAGAGCGCACGCGTGCTGCCGAGATCCTACCGGCTCCCGACGGCTGTGGCCCGTCCCCCAACGGGCGCGTGTCGCGCTCTCGGGCCGCTCCCGACAGAAGGCGCACCGGCTTCCCACGATGTCCATGCACGCAGCGCGAATCCCGGGCGGTATCTCGGGCGGTAAGGCCACCCACCGCCCCTGGACCGCAGCTCAACCCTTCCGTGTCGCAGTTTGTCGGCCCGACGTGTCACAGTTCGGCGGATCGTCGCCGCCAATTGTCAGGGGGACGTTGACGTGACCAGCATCGAATCCGGCCCATCGTGGGTGGAGCGGCTCAATCCGCGCCACTGGACGCTGGTGTGGAAGCTGGTGATCGTCGGGCTCGTGCCCGCATTGCTCGCATTGACCCTCGGTGTGCTGCGCATCGCCGACCAGGCGGGCTCGGCGGCGGATCTCGGTCGCAGCGGTCGGCTGCTCGAGGCCCGCAACGAGATCGTCGCGGCATCCGGCGCGCTCCGGCTCGAGCGCGACCAGGCCACCCTCTACGCCGCGAGCAACGGCACGGGCGACCGCGCCGCCTTCGACACCAGCCGCCAACGCTCTGACCAGGCGCTCAACACGATGCGGAGCGGGCTCGCCGCCTCCAACGCCGACCTTGAGCCCGCCACCATGGCCGCCTTGCAGCGCACCCAGGATTCGCTCGGCCTCATCTCCTCGCTGCGCCAGTCGGTCACGGGCACGCCGACGCGGCCGTACGACCAGATCGTCAACCGCTACACGAACGTCATCGGCACCATCGACGTGCTGGACCGCGCGATCCTGCGCCAGCAGCGCACCCAGGCCACGGCCGGTCTGGCCGATGCGTCGAGCGCCGTCACCAGCGCGCTCGAGCAGCTCTCCATCCAGCACGCGATCCTCGCCGGCGCCATCCGGGCGGGCAAGCCGCTGCCCGGCGACCCCGCCGTGGTCAACGCGGCCACCGCGCAGCTCGTCAACAACTACCGCGACTACCAGGCCGCGCTCACCCCGGAGCAGCTCGCCAAGTTCGGCAACCTCCCCGACACGTCGGCGACCAGCCGCATGGACCAGCTGCGCTCGGCCATCCTCACCGCGCCGTTCCAGCTCAACCCGCTGGCCAGAGACTGGGACGCGGCGTACGACCAGGCGCGGCAGAGCACCGACCGCACGGCGGGGTTGATCAGCATCGAGCTGTCGGCCGCGGCCGCAGCGGCCGCCCAGCGCGCCAGCAACCTCGCGGGCATCAACTCCGTCATCCTCATGCTCGGCCTGCTCGTCGGCATCGCGATCGCGGTTCTGGTGGCGCGCTCGCTGATCCGGTCGCTGCGGCTGCTGCGCAGCTCGGCGCTCGATGTCGCCGAGCGGCGGCTTCCGCAGGCCGTCGAGAGCATGCGCGCAGGTGAGGCGCCTGATGCCGCGGTCGAGCCGGTGCCGATCGGCACCCGCGACGAGGTCGGCCAGGTGGCCCGCGCGTTCGACGCGGTCCACGGGCAGGCCGTGCGGCTCGCGGCCGAGCAGGCCGCGCTGCAGGCCAACGTCAGCGCCATGTTCATCAACCTCTCCCGCCGCAGCCAGGCCCTCGTCGAACGCCAGCTGCAGCTCATCGAGGCGCTGGAGAGCAACGAGCAGGACGCAGACCAGCTGTCGAACCTGTTCCAGCTCGACCACCTCGCCACCCGCATGCGGCGCAACAGCGAAAACCTGCTGGTCCTCGCGGGCACCGACTTCGCCAAGCGCAACATGGCGCCGGTCCCGGTCGTCGACGTCCTGCGCGCCGCGGTGTCCGAGGTCGAGCAGTACCAGCGCGTCGTCGTGCAGGCGCCGCCTGCGGCGTCCATCGCCGGTCGCGCGGGCTCCGACCTCGTCCACCTGCTGGCCGAGCTGCTCGACAACGCCACCGCGTTCTCGCCGCCGGAGTCGCAGGTGGTCATGAGCACCACCCGGTCGCCGGATGGCGCGATCGTCATCGAGATCTCCGACCGGGGCGTCGGGATGGCCGACGAGGAGCTCGCCGACGCCAACATGCGCCTCGTCGGGCCGTCCGGCGTCGACGTCTCCGCGTCGCGGCGCATGGGCCTGTTCGTGGTCGGTCGCCTGGCGGCGCGGCACGGCATCGGCGTTCGGCTGTCCAGCACGGCCGCGGGGCCCGGTTCCGGGCTCACGGCATCGGTCAGCGTGCCGCCGTCGCTGATCCCCACCGGTGTGCCCGCCGACGCGCCCCGGCCGGTCGGCGTCCCCATGCCCGCAGGCGTGCCTGCGCAAGGCCGCCCGGCCGAGGCCCGGCCCTCCTGGCCCGACGCCAACGGCGCCCGGCCCACACCACTGTCTGCGCTGGTCACGGGGGCGGACGCGCCCGGAAGCGCGCCACCTGCCGCGCGCGACACCTCCGCGGCAGGGGGCCAGAGCACACTGTTCCCGGGCAAGCCGCCGGTCAACGGCAACACCGCGCACGGGCTGCCCACCCGCAGGCCCGGCTCGTCGCTGCGCCCCGAAGGCCCGCCGCCCACCGAGGCGCCGCCGGGTGGCTTCTTCGACGACGGCGACCACGGCGAGGGCGATCGCGACGAGCGTGGCTCTCGGCCGCCCGGCGAGCAGGCCCGCCTCGACCAGGAGGCCGCCGCCCGCCGCGACCGCATGTCCGGGGGGCAGGGGCTCACCGCCGTACCGCCGCTCGACGACGAGCGGTCGGTCTCCGACGACGAGCGGTCGAAGTCGGGTCCCGCCGATCGGCCACGGCTCACCAAGGACCTCCCCGAGTCCGGCGAGCGGCCGACGCCTT
>DATAOO010000156.1:0-5448 GCA_036265695.1 Pseudonocardia sp.
GTGACCGCCGCCGGGATAGCAGGGGCGGTGTCCGCGGAAAGGCGCACCCCGGGCGCAGCGGGAGCCGAGGGGGCTCCGGCGAAGGCGGCGGGCGCGGATCCCGCGGGGGCCGCCGGCGCGGATCCCGCCGGCGCGGATCCCGCGGCAGCTCCCGCGAATGCGGATCCCCCGGGCGTGGCTCCCGCGAACGCGGATCCGGCGGCCGCGGAGCCAGCGGGAGCGGACCCCGCGGGGGCCGATCCGGCGGGGGCCGCGCCAGCTCCGGCGGCGGCGGGCGCGGCGGGGGCGCGGCGGGGGCGGCGGGTGACCGAGCCGGGGCGCGGGCCGTAGCCGACGAGCGTGGCGATGCGGCCGTCCACGCCGGCCTCGCCGATCTTCGCGCCACCCTCCTCGGCGGCGGGTGGGGCCGCCGCGGGCGCCGCACCGCCCGGCTCGGCGGTCTCGATCACCACGATCGGCCGCCCGACCGCGACGGTGTCGCCCGGCTGCGCCAGCAACGCCCCGACCGTGCCCGCGAACGGCGAGGGCAGCTCCACCGCCGCCTTCGCCGTCTCGATCTCGCACAGGATCTGGTTGACCACGACGGTGTCGCCCACCGCCACGTTCCACGTGACGATCTCGGCCTCGGTCAGCCCCTCGCCCACGTCCGGCATGGCGAACTCGCGCTGCATCGCCGTCACCACGCCAGCGAGCGGTCGACGGCGTCGAGCACCCGGTCGAGGTCGGGCAGGTAGTCGTCCTCGCACTTCGACGGCGGGTAGGGCGTGTCGAACCCGGTGACGCGCAGCACCGGCGCCTCCAGCGAATGGAAGCACTCCTCCTGCACGCGCGCCGCGACCTCGGACGCCACCGACGTCTCCGACGGCGCCTCGGCCACCACCACCAGCCGCCCCGTGCGCCGCACGGAGGCGGTGACCGGGCCGAGGTCGAGCGGCGACAGCGTGCGCAGATCGATCACTTCCAGGTCGTTGCCGTCCTCGGCCGCCGCGGTGGCCGCCTCGAGGCATGTCTTGAGCACGGGCCCGTAGCCGACGAGCGTGAGCGTGGACCCCGGCCGCACCACCTGGGCGCTGTGCAGCGGCGGCGGGGTGGCGTCGAGGTCGAGCTCGGCCTTCTCCCAGTAGCGCCGCTTGGGCTCGAAGAAGATCACCGGGTCGTCGCTGGCGATGGCCTGCTGGATCATCCAGTAGGCGTCGACCGCGTTGGAGCAGGCCACCACCTTCAGCCCCGGGACGTGCGCGAACAACGCCTCCGGCGACTCGCTGTGGTGCTCCACCGCCCCGATCCCGCCGCCGAACGGGATGCGCACGACGACCGGCACCGGCACCCGCCCCTGCGACCGGAAGTGCAGCTTGGCCAGCTGCGACACGATCTGGTCGTAGCCGGGGAACACGAACCCGTCGAACTGGATCTCGCACACCGGCCGGAACCCGCGGATCGCGAGCCCGACGGCCGTGCCGATGATGCCGCTCTCCGCCAACGGGGTGTCGAGCACGCGCTGCTCGCCGAAGTCCTTCTGCAACCCGTCGGTGACGCGGAAGACGCCCCCGAGCTTGCCGACGTCCTCGCCCATCACGAGCACCTTCGGGTCGCGCTCCATCGCCGCGCGCAGGCCCTCGTTCAACGCCTTCGCCAAGGTCACCGTGGCCATGTCAGGCCCCCTCGAACGACGCGTGGTAGGCCAGGAAGGCCTCGCGCTGTGCGGCCACGAGGGGCGACTCCTCCGCGTAGACCTGCGAGAACATCCGGTCGGGCGCGGGCGGGGGCATCTCGTTGCAGAACCGGCGGAACCGCTCGGCGAGCGCGTCGGACTCGGCCGCGATCTCGTCGAAGTACCCCTGCTCGACCCCGAGCGACCGCACGAGGTGCACGCGCACCCGTTCGATCGGGTCTTTGAGCTTCCACAGCTCCAGCTCGTCGGCGAGGCGGTAGCGGGTGGGATCGTCGGAGGTGGTGTGCGCGTCCATCCGGTAGGTGAACGCCTCGACGAGCACGGGCCCGTTGCCGGTGCGGCACTCCTCGAGCGCCCAGCGGCTGACGGCGAGGCAGGCGAGCACGTCGTTGCCGTCGACGCGGATGCCGGGGAAGCCGTAGCCCTGCGCGCGCTTGTACAGCGGCACGCGGGTCTGCCGCTCGGTGGGCTCGGAGATGGCCCACTGGTTGTTCTGGCAGTAGAAGACGACGGGCGCGTCGTAGACCGCGGCCCAGACGAAGCCCTCGTGCACGTCACCCTGGCTGGTGGCGCCGTCGCCGAAGAAGCACATGGTGGCCTCGGTGTCGGGCCCGTCGCCCACCTTGGACTCGAACTTCTGGCCCATCGCGTAGCCGGTGGCGTTGAGGCACTGGTTGCCGATGACGATGGTGTACAGGTGGAAACGGGTGGCCCGGGAATCCCAGCCGCCTTGGTCGGTGCCCCGGAAGATCCCGAGCAGCTCGGTGGGGTCGATGCCGCGACACCACGCCACACCGTGCTCGCGGTAGGAGGGGAACGCCATGTCCATGGGTGCGAGCGCGCGCCCGGCCCCGATCTGCGCGGCTTCCTGCCCCAGCAACGGCACCCAGATGCCCAGCTGGCCCTGGCGCTGCAAGGCGTTGGCCTCGCGGTCGAACCGGCGCACGAGCACCATGTCGCGGTAGAGGCCCTGCAGCTCGGCGACGCCGATGTCGGCGGCGTAGGAGTCGAACCGCTCGTCGCGCACCCGCTCGCCCTCGGGCGTGAGCAGCTGCACGAGATCGGCGCCGCCCTCGTCGGTGGCGTGCAGCGCGACCACCAGGTCTTCGGGGGTGGCCACGGACTCCGGGGGCCAGGGTTGGGGTACGGACACGGTCGGACCTCCTGTGCTCAGCGGGCACCCTGGCTTGTGGCCGCGGGCCCGGTTTCCGCCGTGCGCGGCGCCCGGTCGGGGCGCCCGCGCACGGCCCTATGCGCATCCTGGCACGCCCGCGGGCGGGCGCGACCGGATCAGGGGGTGACGGGGCCCGGACCGTCCACACCGGTCGCGGTGCCCGGGCGGTTGACGCCGGTCGCGGTACCCGGCCGGTCGACGCCCGTCGCGGGCCCCGGACGGTCGATGCCCGCCACCGACTTCGTCTTCTGCGCCGCGCCGTTGATGTGGCCGTGGTACTTGCCCTTCGTCTGCTTGTCGACGAAGTCGGCGGCCTGGTCGACGTACTTCGACGCCTGCGCCGGGTTCTTCTTCGCGTAGCGCCGCGCCGCCTCCGCTGCGGCCGCGAGCATTGCGAGCTTCCTCATCATGGCCATCGGGGTGCACCTCCTGTGATCGAGAAGTCCGTTCGGACCCACCGTATCTCGCAGGGGTACCCACGGTGACGTCACGCAACAGTGATCTCACGGGGGCGACCCGAGTGGCAGCATGCAGTCACCTATCACCTGATTGAGGACAACCGACATGTGTATCAAGATCCGAACCTTTGCCGTCGCGCTACTGGCGGTGGCGGTGGCGGGATGTGGGGCGGGCGGCAACGGCAGCGGCGGCGGCAGCGCCGCCCCGTCCAGCGGGGCCGGGGTGAGTACCAACCCGGCACCGGCCGTGCAGAAGGACGAGGCGCTGGCCAAGCTGGTGCCGTCCGATGTGGCGTCCGACGGCAAGATCGTCGTGGGCTCCGACGCGTCCTACGCGCCCAACGAGTTCGTCGACAAGGACGGCACGACGATCATCGGGATGGACGTCGACCTCGGCAAGGCCGTCGGCCAGAAGCTGGGGCTTGAGGTCGAGTTCCAGAACAGCGCGTTCGACGGCATCCTGCCGGGCATCGCGGCCAAGAAGTACGAGCTGGGCATGTCGTCGTTCACCGACAACGCCGAGCGGGAGAAGGTCGTGGACATGGTCACGTACTTCACCGCGGGCACGAAGATGGCCACGGTCAAGGGCAACCCGGACGGGCTCAACATCGACGACCTGTGCGGGAAGACGATCGCCGTGCAGCGCGGCACCGTGCAGGTCGACGACCTCACCGCCCGTAGCGAGAAGTGCACGGCCGCGGGCAAGCCCGCGATCAACCAGCAGCCGTTCCAGGCCCAGACCGACGTCACGCTGGCGCTCACCGGCAAGCGGGCCCAGGGCATGCTCGCCGACTCGCCGGTCGTCGACTACGCCGTGGCCCAGACCAACGGCCAGCTGGAGGTCGTGGGCGAGGCCTACGACACCGCGCCGTACGGCATCGCCGTGCCCAAGAACAGCGGCGACTACGCCAAGGCCGTGCAGGGCGCCGTGCAGGCCCTCATGACCGACGGCACGTACAAGGCGATCCTCGACAAGTGGAGCGTCGCGTCCGGCGCGATCACCGAGTCCAAGATCAACGGCGCCGCGGGCTGATGGTCGCCGAGCAGACCGACGCCGGGCCCGCGCCGCCGATCAAGGCGGTGCCGGTCCGACACCCGGGCCGGTGGGTCGGGGTCGCCGTGATCGTCGTGTTGGTCGCGATGCTGGTGCACTCGTTCCTCACGAACCCGAACTTCCAGTGGGACGTCGTGGGCGAGTACCTCTTCTCCGACCCGGTGCTGCGCGGCCTGCGCAACACGCTGATCCTCACCGTGCTGGCGATGGCGATCGGGGTCGTCGGCGGGGTGCTGCTCGCGGTGATGCGGCTGTCGCCCAACCCCGTGCTCGCGGGCGCGGCGGCCGTCTACATCTGGCTGTTCCGGGGCACCCCGGTGATCACCCAGCTGATCTTCTGGAACTTCCTCGCCGCGCTCTACCCGCGGCTGGGCCTCGGCATCCCGTTCGGGCCGACGTTCGTCTCGGTGGACACCAACGCCGTCATCTCGGTGTTCGCCGCGTCGCTGCTCGGGCTGGGGCTGAACGAGGCCGCCTACATGGCGGAGATCGTGCGCGGCGGCATCCAGTCGGTCGACCCCGGCCAGACCGAGGCGGCGGGGGCGCTGGGGCTCTCGCGGACGCAGACACTGCGGCGCATCGTGCTGCCGCAGGCCATGCGGGTGATCGTGCCGCCCACCGGCAACGAGACGATCTCCATGCTCAAGACGACCTCGCTCGTGGTCGTCATCGCGTACTTCGAGCTCACGGTGGCCGTGCAGACCATCTACTCCCGCACGTTCCAGACGATCCCGCTGCTCATCGTGGCCGCGCTGTGGTACCTGGCCTTGACGTCGGTGCTCTCGGTCGGGCAGATGTTCATCGAGCGCCGGTTCGGGCGCGGGTTCGCGGTAGGAGGCTCCTGATGGCACCCATGGTCGAGGCCGCGAGCGTGCACAAGAGCTTCGGCTCCACCGAGGTGTTGTGCGGCGTGGACATGGTCGTGCAGGCGGGCGAGGTGGCCTGCGTCATCGGGCCGTCCGGCTCGGGAAAGTCGACGTTCCTGCGCTGCGTCAACCACCTGGAGCGGATCAACGCGGGCACGATGCGCGTCGACGGTGAGCTGATCGGCTACCGCGAGGCGAACGGGAAGCTCTACGAGCTGCGTGAG
>DATAOO010000157.1:0-50157 GCA_036265695.1 Pseudonocardia sp.
CGGAGTACCACGTCTGGCCGCCGAGGCGCTCGCCGTGCCCGCCGCGGCCTTCCTCGTCACCGCCCCGATCGTGGCCGGGCTGGGCGGGCTGGTCAGCCCGGTGGCCGTGGTCGCGAACCTGCTCGCGGCGCCCGCCGTCGCTCCCGCCACGGTGCTGGGTGTACTGGCCGCGCTGGTGGCCCCGGTCGCACCCGCAGCCGCGAGCGCCTGTGCCTGGCTCGCCGGGTGGCCCGCCGCGTGGCTCATCGCCGTGGCCGACCGCGCCGCTGCGGTGCCCGGTGCCGCCCTGCCCTGGCCCGCGGGCCCGGTGGGGGCGCTGCTCATGGTCGCGGTGCTCGGTGGCATCGCGGTGGTGGCCCGCACACGCCGACGCCGGGCTGTGCTGCTCGCCGTGCTCGCGGGCACGACGATCGTGATCGTCCCGACCCGGATCGTCCCACCGGGTTGGCCGCCGGTGGGATGGGTGGTCGTGGCGTGCGACGTCGGCCAAGGCGATGCCATCGTGCTGGCAACGGCCCGGCCGGGTTGGGTGGTGCTGGTCGACGCCGGTCCGGCCGACGGGCCGATCGACGCCTGCCTCGCGCGCCTCGGAGTGCACGGCATCGCCCTCGTGCTGCTCAGCCACCTGCACGCCGACCACGTCGGCGGCCTCGCGGGCGCGCTCCGGGGGCGGCCGGTCGGGGCGATCGCGGTGGGCCCGGTCCGCGAGCCCGCGTGGGCGCTGCGCGACGTCGCCCGGCTCGCCGCGGCGGCCGGTGCACCGCTGGTCGCGCTGGCCGCGGGCCGCAGGCTGACCTGGGCGGGCCTCACCCTCGACGTCCTGGGTCCGCCGCACCCGGTCGCGCACGTCGACCCGGACGACGGCACCGCCGTGAACGACGGTTCCGTCGTGGTGCGGGCCAGCACCCCGGTGGGCACGGTGCTGCTGTCGGGCGACGCCGAGATCGCCGAGCAGGCCGACTTGCTTGCGGGCGGCCAACCGCTGCGCGCGGACATCCTCAAGATGCCCCACCACGGCAGTCGCTACAGCTCTCCGGCCTTCCTCGCGGCGGTCGCGCCGCGGGTGGTGCTGGTGAGCGTCGGGGCAGGCAATACCTACGGGCAGCCGAACCTGCCGCTGCTCGCCACGCTGGAGCGCAGGGGAGCGGTCGTGCGGCGCACCGACACCTCGGGCGACGTGGCCGTCACGGGCACGCAGTCGGTGGCGGCCAAGCTCCCCGAGCTGCAGGTCGTGGCGCGCGGCGACCCGGCCCCCGCCCGGAGGCGGCGGCGCGGGTTCCGCAGACGGGGTCGTACCGGCGGCGGGATTCGAACCCGCACTGTCGACCACCTAAAGATCGTGTCTCCTGCCAGTTGGACTACGCCGGCAACCCCGTCAGGATACGGACCCGGGGCGAGCTCAGACGGAGAGGTCCTTGCGCAGCTTCGCGACGTGCCCGGTGGCGCGCACGTTGTACTGCGCCACCTCGATCTTCCCTTCCGGGTCGATCACGAACGTCGAGCGGATCACGCCGGTCACCGTCTTGCCGTACATCTGCTTCTCACCGAACGCGCCCCAGGCGTTGAGCACGTCCTTGTCGGCGTCGGAGAGCAGCGGGAAGGTGAGGCCCTCCTTGTCGCGGAACTTGGCCAGCTTCGCGGGCTTGTCGGGGGAGACGCCGAGCACGTCGAGGCCTGCGCCGTTGAGCTCGGTGAGGCTGTCGCGGAAGTCGCAGGCCTGCTTGGTGCAGCCGGGGGTGCCCGCGGCCGGGTAGAAGTACACCACCACGCGGCGGCCGCGGTAGTCGGCGAGCGAAACGGGCTTGCCGTCGGCGTCGGGGAGGGTGAAATCGGGGGCGGTGTCGCCGGGGGTGAGACGGGTGCTCATGGGCCGATACTGGCACGTCGCCCGGCCGGGTCGGCACCGCGTGATCTACGGTGTTGCCTGCCCCACCCACCGGCAGGCCAGGAGGCGTCGTGGCGCGCGACCCGGACACCATCCAGCGCGAGATCGAGAAGGCGAGGGATGCGCTCGCCGAGAGCCTCGACGTGCTCAGCGAGCGCGCCAGCCCGAAGCGGTTGGTCGACCAGGGACGGGCGAGCCTGCAGCAGCGCCTCGCCGACCCCAAGATCAAGTACGGGCTCGTGGCGCTCGGCGTGGTCATCGCGGCCGCGGTGTTGCGGAGGCTCTTCCGCTGACGCCGGGCGGCGCGTGCCCGCGGAAGCGGGCCACGCCGCCTCAGCGGGCGCCGAGCGTGGCCGCCAGCTCCCGTGCGGCGGCGGCGTCCGCGCCGTCCTGCAGCAGGGCGCGGTAGCGCGCGACGAAGCGTGCGGCGCCGAAGCCCGCGACGGCCACCAGCCTGCCGTCGGCGAGCATGCCGACCACTGTGCCCCGCACGGCGCCGCCCGCGAGGCCGTCGCCGTGCAGCGGCAGCAGGGTGTCGGCGTGCTCCGGCCTGCCGAGCAGCTGGATCTTCAACCCGAACTGGTCGGACCAGAAGTACGGCACCCGCGGAGGCGGTGGCGGTTCGCCGAGGATGTCCCGCGCCACGGTGGCGGCCTGATCGCCCGCGCTGGTCCAGTGCTCGTGGCGGTGCCGGTCGCCGTGGGTCGGGTCCTGCCACGCCGCGACGTCGCCTACCGCCCACACGCCGGGCAGACCGTCGACCCGCCCGGTCGGCCCGCAGGGCAGCCCGCCGGGTACGGCGCCCGCTTCCCGCGCGCCGTCCATCCACCCGAGCCGCGGCACGCCGCCGATCCCGAGCACCACGACGTCCGCCGTCACCCGCGACCCGTCCACCAGCGCCACGCCGAGCTGGCCGCCGCCGTCGCCCGCGCCGCCGGCGCCGCCGCCACCGTCGGCCGCGCCGCTGTCGCTCGCGCCGCTGTCGCTCGCGCCGTTGCCGCTCACGCCGCTGCCGTCCCCCGCGCCGCTGTCGCTCGCGCCGTCGGCGTTGCTGGTGACGAAACCCGCGATCCGGACGTCGGTGCGCAGGTCGACGCCCGCCTCGGTCATCAGCCGCCCGGTCAGGGCGCCCAGCTCCTCGCCGAGGGCGCGGGCCGACGGCACCGGCAGCGCCTCCAGCACGGTCACGGCCAGGCCGAGCGTGCGGGCCGAGCTGGCCACCTCGGCGCCGATGAAACCGCCGCCGACGACCAGCAGCGAGCCGGCCCGCTCGAGCGCCGCGCGCAGGGTCAGCGCGTCGTCGAGCGTGCGCAGCGTGTGCACGCCCGCGGGCTGCCCGGGCAGCGTGCGGGCGGCCAACCCGGTGGCGACCACGATCGCGTCCGCGTGCAGCGACGCCCCGTCGGCCAGCTCCACCTCACCCGGCCGCAACGCCACCGCGCGCATGCCGAGGTGGGTGCGCACCCCCAGCTCGTCGAGGCCCTCCTCGGAGCGCAGGGTCGTGCGCTCCGGGGCCCACTCGCCGGTGAGCACCTGCTTCGACAGCGGCGGCCGGTCGTACGGGGCGTGCGGCTCGTCGCCGACCAGGCTGATGCGGCCCTGGAAACCCGCGGTGCGGAGCTGTTCGACCGTCCGGAGGCCACCGAGCCCCGCCCCCACGACGAGCACGTGTTCGGGCTGGCTCATAGCGATCTCCTCACGGAGGGCTCAGCCCACGCGGGTGTCGGGGTCCATCCGGTTGCGGAGCCGGTCCAGGGTCTGCGCGAGGAGCCTGGACACGTGCATCTGCGAGATCCCGACCTTCTCCGCGATCTGGGTCTGGGTCATGTTCCCGAAGAAGCGCAGCAGCACGATCGTGCGCTCGCGCTCGTCCAGCTCGGCGAGGATCGGTCGGAGCGCCTGGCGGCTGTCCACCCGGTCGAGCTCGGCATCCGCCGCGCCCACCAGCTCGCCCACCGTGGCGCTGCCCTGCTCCGACGAGAGCATCTCGTCCAGGGACGAGCTGCGGTAAGCCTCGGAGGCTTCCAGGCCCTCGAGCACGTCCGAGAGCGGCACCCCCAGGTGCTCGGCGATCTCGGTGGGCTTGGGCGCGCGGCCGAGGCCCTGCGAGAGGTTCGACACCGCGCCGTTGATCGCCACGTGCAGGTCCTTCAGGCGCCGGGGCACCCGCATCGACCAGCCGAGGTCGCGGAAGTGGCGACGGATCTCGCCGCTGATCGTCGGCACCGCGAAGGAGAAGAAGTCGGCGCCGCGCTCGGGGGAGAAGCGGTCGACCGCGTTGATCAGCCCGACCGTCGCCACCTGCACGAGATCGTCCAACGGCTCACCGCGCCCCGCGAATCGGCGGGCGATGTGCTGCGCCACCGGCAGGTACCCGGTGACCAGTTCGTCGCGCATCGCATCCCGACGGGGGTCGTCGGGTGCGAGCGAGGCGTACTCGGTCAGCAGCGGGGCGAGGTGGCCGTACTCGGGGTCGGCCGCGGTCACCGGGGTGGCATGCCTGCGTGCTTGTCCAGCCGAATGCCGACCGTAGGGCCCACGTGGTCAACGCTGTCGGCGCTGTCCTGCCGGAGGGCCTCGACGTGGTCGGCGAGGGTCTGCAAGACCCGCCAGCCGAACGTGTCCGTGGACACCGCCGCGTCCGCGGAGCCCGCGTGCACGTGGGCGTGCACCTCGATGTGCTCGGCGTGCACGCGGAAGGTGCATTGCAGCATGCTCGCGGGCGCTGCGACGTCGACGAGGGTGGCGCACGCCTCGTCCACGGCCATCCGCAGATCGGAGATCGCGTCGAGGTCGAAATCGGCGCGCGCGGCGAGATCGGAGGCCACCGCCCGTATCGTCGGGATCAGCGCCGCAGTCGCCGATGTGCGCACCTCCACGACGGAGGGCCCGCCGAGCGCGCCAGCGGGCGGGTGGGAGTCCCAATCGGACACGCTGCCGGTCTCCTCTCGCGGCCTGTGACCTCGCAGGCTCATCTTCCTATGTCCCGCAACGGGCTCACTCTTCGGGGGAGAGCGCGGCGGTGCGGTCCGGGTACAGATCGAAGAGCTGGTCCGAACCGGTGATCTCCATCGGCCGCCGCACGGCGCGGGCCGTCGAGACCAGCCGTAGCCGTCGCTCGCCCGCCTGGTGCGCCGCCCTGATGAGCACGGCGAGCCCGCTGGAGGCGAGGAACGTCACGGCGCTGAGGTCCACGACCAGCACGTCCGCCGAAGCGTTCAGCAGTTCGGTGAGCGCCCGCTCCAGCGATCCGGCTGTGAGCGTGTCGATCTCACCCTCGACGACGAGCAAGGCGTGGTGCGCGTCGGGCTGCTCGAACGTCACGCCGAGTTCACCAGGACCAGGGGAGGGTCGAGGCTTGGTGGGGTCGAGCAACGACGCTCACCTCCGACAAGTCGGCTCGGGTATGGGCGCCGGCGCGGTCGTCGCCGCTCCGGGGCGGGCGGCTGTTTTTTCAACCAGCGCGACCCTATCCGGCCGCCCGTCGCGGCCGCGCGTCCGGGCGGGCATATGCGCGAGAAGGTGACCGAACGGCGACCGGGCGGCGACGCGACCGCGACCGGACGACGGCCTTGGGGCACGCGGACGACGCCCGGACGGGGCAGGCGCGGGTGCGCCCGCCCCGGCGTGAGCTGCCGTCCGCGGCGCTCCGCACTACGCTCGGTCGCGATGTTCGGCGTAGACAGCGACAGGTCGGGCGTGCGCGACGGCACCGACGACGGACACCGGCTCCCGGCGGTGCTGCACACGGCGCCCGCCGCCGTCCTCATCATCGACCCGCGGCGCCGCCAGGTCGTGTACGCCAACCCCGCGGCGATCGAGCTCACCGGCGAACGGGTGCGGCTGCCCGTCGACATCGACGCCTGGGGCGACGCGGCGGGCCTCACCGACCTCGGCGGACGGCGCATGAGCGAGACCGGCTCGCCGCTGTCGCTGGTCGCGTCGGGCGTGCCGGTGGCGGGTGAGCCGGTGGCCGTGCACGACGCGGCCCGCCGCGGCTCGTCGGCCACCCTCGACCAGCGGGAGGCCAGCGAGGGCAAGCTCCTCTGGGTCACCGGGTTCGGGCTCTCCGACGGCACGGCGTTGGGCCTCGACGAGCGGGCGCTGGTGGTGTTCCTCCAGCTCACCGGCACCGACAGGGGCGAGCGCCGTCGCCTGGAGGTGCTGCGCGACCGCGCGGTGGTGGCCACCGAGATGTCCTTCACGATCACCGACCCGCGCCGCGCCGACGACCCGCTGGTCTGGGTGAACCCGGCCTTCACCCGGCTCACGGGGTACAGCCCGGCCGATGTCGTGGGCCACAACTGCCGGTTCCTCCAGGGCGAAGCCACCGACCGGAGGGTGGTCACCCGGATCACGGCGGCGCTGCGCGAGCGGGTGCCGATCACCGAGGTGCTGCTGAACTACCGCCGCGACGGCTCGGCCTTCTGGAACCAGGTGTCGATCTCCCCGGTGTTCGACGGGGAGGGCGAGCTGGTCAACTTCGTCGGCGTGCAGAACGACGTGACCGAACGCGTGATCGTCGAGCAAGAGCGGCGTGCGGCGCTGGCCGAGGCCGAGGAGGCCCGCGGGCACCTGCGGCTGCTCGCCGAGGCGACCACCGAGATGACGGCGGCCCGCGACGTCGACGGCGCCTGCACCCGGCTGGCCCGCATCGTCGTGCCGCAGCTCGCCGACCTGTGCGCCGTGGACCTGCTCGACCGGCCCGGCGAGGGCATCGCGCGCCGGGTGGCCGTGGCGGCGCGCAACCCGGCCGACGAACCGCAGCTGCACCGGCTGGTCCAGGCCCGGCGCTACCGGGTCGACGGCCTGGGCTCGACCGCCGAGGTGCCTACGGACGGCGAGCCGCAGCTGGTGGCCGAGCTGCCCGACACCGGGGCCCACCGCTTCCCCGACAACCCCGAGGCCGCCGCCGCGTTCGACCGGTTGCGCCTGCGCTCGGCGATCATCGTGCCGCTGCGGGCCCGCGGTCGGGTGCTCGGCTCGCTCACGCTCTACACCCAGCACCCCTACGGCCGCCGCTACTCCGCGCGCGACGTGCACCTCGCCACCGACCTCGCGGGCCGGGCCGCCCTCGCCGTGGACAACGCCCGGCTCTACGAGACCGAGCACGCCGCCGTGATCACCCTGCAGCACAGCCTGCTGCCCGCCCTTCCCAAGATCGACGGCTTGCAGCTCGCGGCGCGCTACCTCGTCGGCGTCGACGGCAACCAGGTCGGCGGCGACTGGTACGACGTGCTGCCGCTGCCCGACGGCGCGGTCGGGGTCGCCGTGGGCGACGTCGTCGGGCACGACCTGCGGGCGGCCGCCGCCATGGGCCAGCTGCGCGGCGTGCTGCGCTCCTACGCCTGGGACGGCGGCGGCCCCGGCTCGGTGCTCGACCGCTGCGACCAGCTCGTGCAGGGCCTGGAGATGGCGGCCATGGCCACCGCGGTCTACGCCCGCATCGAGCCCGCCGCCCCCGACGGCTCCCGGCTGGTCCGCTACGCGAACGCGGGCCACCCCGCCCCGTTGGTGCTCACCCCCGACCGCGAGCTGCTGCGCCTCGACGAGCAGCGCTCGCCGATGATCGGGGCGGTGCGCGACCTCGGCCGCCGCGCGGGCGCGGGCCACACCGAGGCCCAGGTGCGCTGCGTGCCGGGCAGCATGCTGCTGCTCTACACCGACGGGTTCACCGACGTCGCGGGCGAGGACGCCGACGAGCGCACCGACCTCCTCGAACGCACCGTGGCCGCGCTGCCGTCGGGCGTGTCGGCCGAGGAGGCGACCCAGCGCGTGGTGGCGGTCTGCCTCCCCGCCGAGCTCCGCGACGACGTCGCGCTGCTGGTGGTAGGCCTCGACGGCTGATCACCCGCCACTCACGGACTGCTGAGCACCGTTCGGCGTAGCGCAACGGCTGGGGCGCGACTCTGTGGCGCGCAACCGGTTGACTGTGATCGAGCGCCAACGGCGGCGCCCGACGTCAGAGGGGTGGCGGCGATGAGCGCGGTTTCGGGCGTGGGGCCTGCGCCCACTGCGTTCGCGGTGCCGTCACAGCAGGTGGCCCGACCGGTGCGCGACGCCGACCGCCGCGTGGTCGCGATCGCGATCGACGCCGTCGAGCTGCTCCGCCCGGAATCGGACCTCGCCCGCCTGCTGGACAGCTTCGGCCGGGCCGACGTGCTGCTCGCCGCCGAGGACATGCCCGCCGCGGCCGTCGACGGCCCCGACGACGATCCCGACGACTGGGTGCGCGACAGCGAGGCCGTCGACGAAGTACGGCTGGGCACGGCCGCGCTGCGGCACCCCGATCTCGTGGTGCACCGCCTGGCGCTCGACGCGCCCCTGAGCGAGGACGTCGAGGACGACCTCGTGGCCGCGCTCAGCGAGCTGGTCGGTTTCGACCCCGGGCGAGGGGTGTACTGCCTCGCGCCCGCGACGCCGGTCGACGGGGTGCTGGTGCAGGCCGCGCAGCGCATCGCCCGCGTGTACGGGCTGCCGCTACTGCGCTACCGCTGCCTGGAGCTCTCCTTGGTGGAGCGGGAGACCGACACCGCGCCGGTCAACTCGCCATCGCCACGCCACGCTGCTCCAGGATGACCCGGCGCTCGGCCTCGGCCAGCCCGCCCCACACGCCGAACGGCTCACGGGTCTGCAACGCGAACTCGCGGCACTGCTCCATCACCGGGCAGCGCTTGCAGACCTCTTTGGCCTGAGCCGTGCGCCGCGCCCGAGACGGGTTGCGCTCGCCGTCGGGGTGGAAGAACACCGCGCTGTCCATCCCACGGCACGAACCGAGCCGCTGCCACTGCCACGCGTGATCCATGGGTCCAGGAAGCCGGGACACATCACTCATGGTCACCCTCTCGCCGCACGGTTCCGCCCACTGCGACGCCGACTTCCCCGTGTGGTTGAGGACTCAAACCCGGGTGTGACCGAGGTCACTGTGGACCGAACACGTTCAGGTTGCGGCGAGCGCGGCCTCCTGCGTGTCGTGGATGTCGAAGAGGGACACGAGGCCCGCGATCGTGAGCGGTCGCAGCACCCGCCGCGCCGTGCAGGCCAGGCGCAGCTCCACCCCCGCCATGTGCGCCGCCTCGCGGACTTCGATGAGCACGGCGAGGCCGCTCGTGCCGAGGAACGTGACGGCGTCCAGGTCGAGCACCACGAGATCGACGCCCGCCGACTCCCCGAGGTGTTCGAGGACCAGCGCGCGCAGATGGGGCGAGGTCAGCATGTCGACCTCACCACCGACCACGATCACCACCCGGGTGCCGTCGCGGTGTACGGCGAGCGTGATCTGGTCATCGCCCGCCGGGGGGGCAGGTTGGCGCGGCGTCTCGGACATTGCGGCCCACGGTAGGGGGCCGCGGCCCGGTGTGCCACCGGTGGGTCTCACCCGTTAGACGTACACCCGCCGCGGCGCCGCACCCGCCATAGGGACGACCCGCTGCTCCAGCGTCGCCGCCGCCGACAGCAGGGCCGATTCAGCGCCGGGTCGCCCGACGAGCTGTACGCCGACCGGGCGACCCGCGATCCGCACCGGCGCGACCACGGCGGGCAGCCCCGCGAGGTTCCAGGCTTGCGTGTACGGCATCCGCCACGCCGAACGGGCGAACGTCGCGCGGTAGCCGCGGCCGGCGAGCGCGCCCGCGGCGACCGGCGGCCGCGCGGTGGCGGGCCCCACCAATACGTCGTAGCCGCCCTCGTCGAACCACTCCAGCACCCGGTCGCGCCAGGCGGTCCCCGCCGCCGGGCGGGGCCCGCCGAACCGCAGGACCCGCCGCCCGCGCCGCACCACGGCGGCCGTGCGGCGCTCGACGGCGGAGAGGTCGAGCGCCAGTTCCTCGGCGTGCCGGGCCACCCCCGCGTGCCAGCGGCGGGTCCACGTACGGCCCAACGTGCGCGGGTACGGCGGGTCGACGAGCGTGACCGCGGCCCCGCCCGGGGCCGCGCGTAGCCGGGCGGCGGCGCCGATGGCGGCGGCCCGGTGGTCGGGGTGCGGCCGGGTGAACGGCAGCGGCGCGGCGAGCGACAGCGCGACGTGCACCGGCCCCGGGGCGCCGACCGGGAACGGCCGCCCGGCGAGCACGCCCAGCATCAGCGCGGCGTCCTCGGCGCTGCGTGCGAGCGGGCCCACCGCCGACATCCCGAACCAGTGCTCCTCCGCGCCGCCCGGCAGCGGGACGACGCCCCGACCCGGCTTGACCCCGACCAGCCCGCAGTACGCCGCCGGGATGCGGATCGAGCCGCCGCCGTCGGTGCCCAGCGCGAGCGCGGCCATGCCCGCGGCCACCGCGGCGGCCGCGCCGCCGCTGGAGCCACCCGGGTCCAGCGCCGGGTCGAGCGGGTTGCGGGTGGTGCCCAGCGCCGAGTGGGTGAAACCCCAGATCGCGAGCTCGGGCATGCGGGTCTTGCCGAGCACCACCGCGCCGGCCGCGCGCAGGCGCTTGACCAGCTCGTCGTCCCGGCGGGCCGGGGTGGTGTCGGTGGCGGCGCTGCCGTGGCGCGTGGGGTAGCCCGCCACGTCGACGCAGTCCTTGATCGCCACGGGGACGCCCGCGAGCGGCAGCGCGAACCGGTCGGCGCGCCGGTCGACCGCGCCCGCCTCGGCCAACACCCGCTCGGGGTCGTGCTCCTGGAAGGCGCCGAGGCGCCGGTCGAGCTCCGCGATGCGCGCCAGGTGCGCGCCCGCGACCGCCACGGCGCTCGTGCGCCCGTCGTGCACGCGCGCCGCGATCTCGGCCGCGCCGAGCGCGGTCAGGTCGGTGGCGTCGTCCACCCCTCTAGCCTGGCATCAACCCCCGCTCACCCGGGAACGGACATGCCGTCAGCGCGCTCCTAGCGCTTCGGGGACGTCGTCGGCCACGGTGAAGAGGGAGAGCAGCCCGGTGGCCTCCAGCGCGCGCTTCACGATGCGCGAACCGGGGACGACCAGCAGCCTGCTGCCGTCCCGATCGGCCGCGTCCTTCGCCTCGACGAGCGCGGCCAACCCGGCCGAGCCCAGGAACGAGACCTCGGAGAGGTCGACCACCAGCTTCGGGACGGCCGCTTGCTGTTCGGCAAGCCGCACGGCCAGCAGCGGTGCGGTGAGCGTGTCCAACTCGCCGACGACGTGCAGCACCCGGGCGGTGGGGCCGTGGTCGACGACGTCGAACCGGATGACCTCCCCGAGGTCCGACCCGTCGTCGCCCGGGGGTTCGGTGTTCATGCCTGCCCGCTCCTCGAAGGGGGGTCGTGTACTCGTGGCGCGAACCCTACGGAAGCGGCCGACGCCTGCACAACACGGGCTCAACAGCCGTTAACGCATAGTCTCCTGACGGCGAGAGGAACGCCGGAGGTGAAGCGTGGGCGCGGTCTTGATCGCCCGTGGGTTGCGGCGGACGTTCGACGCCCAAACCGCGCCGGTCCGCGCGCTGCGCGGGGTTGACCTGGTGGTGGAGCCCGGCGAGCTCGTGGCCCTGATGGGACCCTCGGGCTGCGGGAAGTCCACCCTGCTGCACGTGCTGGCCGGGCTCGAACCGGCCGACGAGGGCAGCATCGAGATCGCGGGCGCCCGCCTCGACGGGCTCGGCGCCGCCGCGCTCGCCCGCTTCCGTCGCCGCCACGTCGGCCTGGTGTTCCAGTTCTTTCACCTGATCGAGCACCTCACCGCGCTGGAGAACGTGGCGCTGGCCGCGCTCGTCGGCGGCGCCCGACGGCAGGACGCGGTCGCGCGGGCGGGGGAGCTGCTCGACCGGCTCGGCATGCTGGAACGCGCGGGCGAGCTCCCCGCGCGGCTGTCGGGCGGCCAGCGCCAACGCGTCGCGATCGCCCGCGCGCTCGTCAACCGCCCCACGCTGCTGCTGGCCGACGAGCCGACGGGCGCGCTGGACTCCGCGGGCGCCGCGGAGGTGCTCGACCTCTTCCGGCAGCTGAACGCCCGTGGCCAGACGATCGTGGTGGTCACCCACAGCGCGGAGGTGGCCGCGGGCGCGAGCCGGGTCGTGCGGATGCGCGACGGGCGCGTCGAGGCCAGGGTCCCGGCATGACCCTCCGGTCGGGGCGGCGTGCGGCGCGCTCGCTGCTCCTGGCGGGGGTGATCGTCGGGCTGGGGATCGCGTCGGTCGGGGTGTGCGTCGCGCTGCTGGGCGGCGGGCCGCCGTTCCCGGTGGCGGTGGCGCTCACGCTGCTGCCGGTGGTGCTCGGCGCGGCGGCGACCACGAGCGCGCAGGCGCGGCGGGCGGGCACGTCGATCCTGGTGGCGGCCTCGGACTTCGCGGGCCTCGCCATCGCGGTCGACCTCGGGCTCCTGCTGATGCTGCTGGCCTTCGGGAAGCTGCCGATCGGCGCGCAGGTCGACCTGGTCGACCCGGCGCTCCTGGGCATGCTGCTCGTCGCGACCTGCGCGGGGCCGCTGGGCAGGCGGATCGCCCGGTCCACCCGCGCGGCGCTCGCGGGCGTGCGACGCTCACCCGAGGAGCTGCTCGCCGACGTCGGCGACCGCGCCCACCGCACCGAGCCGGTGGCCGAGCTGCTGCGCCCGCTGGCCGAGTCGATGCGGCGGGACTGGCGGCTGTCGAGCGTGCGGATCTGGACGGGCCCGCCGGGCAGGCTGGACGAGGGCGACCTGGAGTGCGCGACGATCGTGCCCGCCCCGCTCGACGGCGCCCCGCCCGCGATCCCGCTGTCGGCGGCCGAGCGCGGCCTGCTCGCCCGCGTGGGCGTGGCCGGACCCGGCTGGCTGCGGATGTGGCTGCCGCGGCTCGTGCCCCCGACCGCCGAGCCGCCGCAGATGCGGTTCGCGCCCGCCGTCGACGGCAACCGGGTGCTCGGGCTGGTGGTGATCGAACGGGCCGCGGACGCCGCCGCCTTCACCGGGGCCGACGAGCGCGCCCTCGCCGCCGTCGCGGGCAGGCTCGCGATCGAGCTGCGCAGTCGCGCGCTGGACGAGGCGCTCCAGGCCACCCTCGTGGACCTGCGGGCGAGCAACGCCGAGCTGCAGGCGTCGCGGGCGCGGATCGTGGCCGCGGCGACGGCCGAGCGGCGGCGGATCGAGCGCGACCTTCACGACGGCGCCCAGCAACACCTCGTCGCGCTGGCCGTCGGGCTGCGGCTGCTGCGCGACAGCCTGCCCGCCGACTCGCCGGACATCGAGCTGCTCGACGAGCTGGACAGCGGCGCCCGCTCGGCCGTCGCCGAGCTGCGCAACCTCGCGCACGGCATCTACCCGCCGTTGCTCCGCGACGCCGGGCTGGCCGCGGCGCTGCGGGCGGTGGCGGCGCGCAGCCCGGTCGCCGTCACGGTGGTGGACGAACGGCCGGAACGCGCGACCGAGGCCGTCGAGGTGGCCGTGTACTTCTGCTGCCTGGAGGCGCTGCAGAACGTGGCCAAACACGCCCCCGATGCGCGCGTCACGATCGGGCTGGCGACGGCGGGCGGCGCGATGTTCTTCACCGTCGCCGACGACGGCCCCGGCTTCGACCCGGACACCGCCGCCCGCGGCGCGGGCCTCACCAACATGGCCGACCGGCTCGGCGCGGTCGGCGGCACCCTGCGGATCCGGTCGTCGCCGGGCGAGGGCACCGAGGTCAGCGGCCGGGTGCCGGTCGGCGACGCGCACACCGTGCCGACCCCGGCCCGGGTGGGCTGAGCGATGTCCGTTGCCTGGGCGGCGGTGCGCGCGGTGGCCGCCGCCGAGCGCCGCACCGGTCTGCGCGCCCTCCTGCTGTTCGGGGTGCTGTTCGGGCTGGTCGCGGGCCTGGTGCTGGGCGCGGTGGCGCTCGGCGCGCGCACGGCGGGGGCCTACCCGCGCCTCACCGACGCCGTCGGCCTCGACGACGTGCGGGTGCAGGTGCCCGCCGACCAGCCCGAGCTCGCCGCCGCCGTGCCGACGCTGCCTGACGTGCGCACCGCGTGGATGACCTACGGCTGGGTCGCGCGTGTGGAGGGCCCGGCGTTGCGGTTCATCTCGCTCGGCGCGGGCCTCGACCAGCCGCCGGACCTGGTGCGCCCGGTGGTCGTGCAGGGGCGCGCCCCCGCACCGGACGCCGCCGACGAGGTGCTGCTCAGCGAGCCGTTGGCCGAGGCGAGCGATCTGCGCGTCGGCACGGCGGTGACCATCCGCATCCTCACGATCGACCAGATCGCGCGCTTCGGCTCGGGCGTCGGCGACCCGAAAGGCCCGATCCTGCGGATGTGGGTGGTCGGGATCGCCCGGATGCCCGCGTGGGGCGGCCCGCTCTCCGAGGCGCTGGCCGGCCCGGCGTTCGCCCAGCGCTACCGGGGCACCGCCGCGAGCAGGCCCGCGTTCGTCCGGCTCGACGACACCCCCGACGCCGCCGACCGGTTCGCCCAGGCCTCCGCGGCCGCGGCGGCCGAGGCGCCGCCGTCGCAGCTCGCCGCGTTCCTGCCGCCGCGGGTTTACCGGCCGCGGGCGGACGGCGACCCGGCGGCGCGGGCGGCCGAGCGCACGCTCGTCGTCGGGCTCGCGATCTTCGCGGCGGTGCTCGCCGCGGGCGGGCTGCTCGTGGTCGGCCAGGGGCTGCTGCGCCACCACGCCGCCCACCGCGCGTCGCAGGAGGTGGAACGGGCGCTCGGGCTGACGGCGGGCGAACGGGTGGCGGCCCGGCTCGGCGCCGCCGCGCCCGCCGCGTTCCTCGCTTCGGTGCTCGCCGGGGCGCTCGGGATGGCGGCGGGCGCGCTGCAGCCGTTGGGCAGCCAGGCCCGGTTCGAGCCGGAGCCGGGGTTCCGGGCGCCGTGGGCGGTGGCCCTCGGCGGGGCGCTGGCCACGGCGCTGGCGTTCCTCGCGCTGGTGGCGGTGGCCGCGGCGGTGGCCGCGCGGCGCGCCCGCGCCCCCGTGCGGCCCGCCCGCCCGCGCGGGTCGACGTGGACCGGGTTGGGGCCCGCGGCGCTCGTCGGGCTGCGCCTGGCCGTGCGGGGCCACGGCCGGGCGGTGGCGGTGTCGGCCGGGGCCGCCGTGGCGGTGGCGGGCATCGTCGCGGCGCTCGCGTTCGGGTCCGGCATCGCGTTGCTGCTGTCGGACCCGGTGCGCACCGGCCAGGCCGCGGACCTCACGCTGGAGGACGCCGAGGAGGTCGACGTGGCCAAGCTGGTCCTCGACCCGCGGGTGGCGGCGTTGTCGGTGACGCGCTCGGTCGTCGCCCGCCTCGCCGACGGCGGCGTGCTGCTGGTCCAGGCGGAGACGCAGCGCAAGGGGGAGGTGCCCGCCGGGCTCGTCAGCGGGCGGATGCCGGTGGGGCCGACCGAGATCGCGCTCAGCCCGCGGATCGCCGCGGCGCACGGCGTGAACGTCGGCGACTCGATCACCGTGGTCAACCGCAACGGCAGGCCGCTCCCGCTGACCGTGACCGGCACCGTCGCGGTCGTGGACGACGGCGGGCACCTCGGCACCACCAACGTCGTCACCGACGCCGCGTTGGGCGGCCTCGCGCGCACCGCGCCGATCGTGCGCGCGGAGATCGTCGCCGCGCCGGGGCAGGCGGGCCCGCTCGCCGCCCAGCTGGGCCGCAACCTGGAGATCCTGCCCCGCGAGACGCCACCCGAGGTGCGCAACCTCGCCGACCTCGCGCCGCTGCCGGAGATCCTCGCCGCTGCGCTCGCCGTCATCGCGGGGGCGGCGATGGCGCACACCCTCATCACCGCCGCGCGCCGCCACACCCGCGAGATGGCCGTGCTGGCCGCGGTCGGCGCTACGCCCCGGCAGGTCCGCGGCATGCTGGCCGTGCTCGGCGGCGCGATCGTCGCACCGGCCTTGGTGCTCGGCGTGCCCGTCGGGCTGGCCACGGCCCGGCTGCTGTGGTGGCAGGTCGCGACGTCCATCGGGGTCGGGGGCGACCTCACGCCCCCGGTCGGCCTCCTGACCGGCACGGTGGCGGGCGTGTTCGTGCTCGCGTTGCTGCTGGCCCTCGCGCCGGGCCTGCGCGCGACCCGCGAGTCGGCGGTGATCCGGCGCGGTTGAGGCCGCTGCGTGCGGTCGGCTGATCTGGGTGGGGCGGTTGCGCTACGGGCTGATGCGGGCCCACAGCTCGCGCAGGGCGGGGCCGTGCAGCTCCTCCTTGTGCAGGTAGCCCGCCACGCCGGGCTCGTCGAGCCGGAGCGACAGGTCCTCGCGGGCGTAGGACGAGCAGAGCACGACCACGCTCGCGGGGGTCTCGGCGTAGATCCGGCCCGCGGCGGCGACGCCGTCGATGCCGGGCAGGCACACGTCCATGAGCACGAGGTCGGGCCGCAGCTCGGCGGCCGCGCGCACACCGTCCTCGCCGGTCTCGGCCTCCCCGACGAGCGTGAAGTCCGGCATCCGGCGCAGCACCGCCGACGCGGCCATGCGGAAGGGCCGCTGGTCGTCGACGACCAGCACACGCACGGGCGCCTGATGCATGTCGTCGAGTCTGCCTGCTCGCGCGCGCGGCCGCCGAGGGGGCGAGCCACCCGACGGGGGTGTGGCTACCCCCACCCGTGATCGGCAAGGTGCCGACCTCGGATTCTGGGTGCGGCGCGCGGCAGGGTTCTCCCCGGTTGGCCGGGAGTGCCCCGGCCCGATCCCAGAAGGACAACCACGATGTCCACTCTCGCCGCCCGCGTGCTGGCCGCAGGAGCCGCCGCGCTGACCCTCACCCTCGTGGCCGCAGGCCCGGCGCTCGCCGTCACCCCGACGCCTGCGCCCACCCCCTCCGCGAGCGCCTCGCCGCAGCAGGCGACGCCGACCGAGCGCGCCGCCGCCGAGGTGCGGCCCGCGATCGTCTACGTCACCGAGAAGTTCTCGGCCTACGTCGCCGACGAGACCGGCACGTACTTCAACAACGGCAACCCTTACGAGCTGACCGCGACCTGCACCGGCTTCGGCGTGAACCCCGACGGCTACGTCGCCACCGCGGGCCACTGCCTCGACACGTACAGCCCGAACGGCATCAAGGGCGACTTCATCACCGCGGTGGCCAAGGAGGTCGTCGCGACCGTCCCCAACGTGACGCTGCAGGAGGCGGTCGAGTTCGGCACCGCGAACTGGACGGTCGAGGGCAAGGCCAAGGGCTCGGCGATCGACACCCAGATCGCCGTCGTCACCGGCTCGGTGCAGGGCGGCGGCAAGCCGCAGGTGCTGCCCGCGCGGTTGGTCGACATCCGGCCGTTCACCCAGGGCGACGTGGCCCTGCTCAAGGTGGAGACCACCGACCTGCCGACGGTCGAGCTGGCGGGCGACGCCGACGTGCAGATCGGCACGCCGCTGCTGTCGATCGGCTACCCGGCCAGCGCCGACGCCGTGACCGACCCGAGCCTTGAGCCGTCCAACAAGGACGGACAGGTCAGCGCGAAGAAGACGGTCGGCTCGGTGCCGGTCTACGAGACCAGCGCCGCGTTGACGCCCGGCATGAGCGGCGGCCCGACCGTCGACCTGGAAGGGCGCGTGCTCGGGATCAACAGCTTCATGCCCGCCGGTGAGTCGCAGGCGTTCAACTTCGTGGCACCCGCGTCCGGCCTAACGGAGCTGCTGTCCCGCAACGGCGTGCGCAACGAGCTGGGCCCCGACGACAAGGCCTTCCGCGCCGCGCTCGACGCCTACTACGCCGGGCACTACACCGACGCGATCGCCGGTTTCGACAAGCTCCTGCAGGTGGCGCCGCAGCACGCGCAGGCGGTGCAGTACCGCACCCTCGCCGCGAAGGCCCACGACCGCTTCGGTGACGTGCCGGTCGCCCCGGCGCCGCAGGCCGACCCGTCCTCGCCGGTGCTGTTCTGGGTGGTCGTCGGCGGCGGTGCCGCGCTCGCCGCGGGCCTGGCCGTGCTGCTGGTGGTACTGGTGCGCCGCCGTCGCACCCCGTCCGCGACGCTGCCTGCGGGCCTGCCGCCCACGCCGTTCCCCGGCTACGGGCCGGTCCCCGCGCAGGCCCAGCCGCCGCGCGCCGAGAAGGTGCTGGTCCAGCAGCCGCCGGTGTGGCCGGGCGCCGCGCCGACCGACCGCACGGTCGACCTCCGCACCACGGGCGGCGCGGGCGTGGCGACGGTCCAGCGCACGGACTGCGCGCGCTGCGGCACGCGGATGGCCGCCGAAGCGAAGTTCTGCTCGACCTGCGGCCACAGCCGGGGCTGAGCGCGGGGGGAAGGACGAGGGCCGGTCGGGTGATCCCCGACCGGCTCTTTCGTCAGTGGTCCTGCAGGTAGACGAGCACCGCGCTGACGCGGCGGTTGAGGTCGCGCTCCTCGGAGAGGCCCAGCTTCGCGAAGATCGAGTTGGTGTGCTTCTCGATCGCCCGCTCGGACAGCACCAGCTTCGCCGCGATCGACGCGTTGGCCTTGCCCTGCGCCATCTCCCCGAGCACCTCCAGCTCGCGCGGCGTGAGCGCGTCCAGCCGCGACGGCCGGGCCTTGTTCGCCGCCACCAGGCCCTCGACCACGGTGGGGTCGATCACCGAGCCGCCCGCGGCCACCCGGCGGATCGCGTCGGCCAGCTCGTCGCCGTCGGCCACGCGCTCCTTGAGCAGGTAGCCCCGGCGCGCGCTGCCCTCGGCCAGCAGCGCCAGCGCGTAGGTGGCCTCGGCGTACTGGCTGAGCAGCACCACCCCGGTGCCCGGGTGCCGGGCGGCGATGGTGAGGCCCTCGTCGGTGTGGGAGGGCGGCATGCGGATGTCGGTGACGACCACGTCCGGCTGGTGTTCCTCGACCATCGCGAGGCAGCCCGCGAGGTCCGCCGCCGCGCCGACGAGCTCCAGGTCGGCCGACGAGTCGATCAACCGGGCGAGCCCGTGCCGCAGCAGCGCGTTGTCCTCCGCGAGAACGACTGTGATCGGCACCCGGACAGCGTACGTATCCTCTTGGGCGTGATGTCGGGGTCCCTTCCGTTCCTGCACGGCGACCGGTCCGTCCTGCGCGTGCTCCTGGAGCGGCGGGCGGCGGGCAGCACACCGGGGGAGCGCCTCGACGACCACCGGGTCGCGCTCGTGATCGGCGGGGGTGGCATGCGCGGCTCCTACGTCGCGGGCATGCTGCACGCCCTGGAGCGGGCGGGGCTCTGCCCGGCGTTCGACGAGGTGTACGGCTCGTCGTCGGGCGCGATCAGCGCGGCGGCGTTCCTCACCGGCGAGGCGGCGGCCTGCGCGGCCTGCTACCCCGAGGACCTCTGCACCCGCGCGTTCATCGACATGCGACGGCTGCGCTCCGGCCGTCCGGTGGTCAACCTCTCGCTGCTCCTCGACGACGTCCTCGGCGGCCGCAAGCCCCTGGCCTGGGAAAAGCTCGGGCACACGGCCGGGGCGCTGCACGTCGTGGCCACCGACACGGCCGACCTCACGGCGCACACGCTCACCGGCATGGCGTCGGTCGCGGACTGGCGGGTCGTGCTGCAGGCGAGCGCCTCCATCCCGCTGCTCGCCGGGCCGCCGGTGGCGTGGGACGGGCGGCACTGGGTGGACGGGTCGGTCGGCGAGCCGCTCGCCATCGAGCGGGCCCTGCGCGGCGGGGCCACGCACGTGCTGGTGATGCTCTGCCGCGGGGCCGACGACCTGCACCACGACGCCGACGCGGGCCTGTCGCTGTGGGCGCGCACGCTCGACCGGCTGGTGCCCGGGCTGGGCACCGTCGCGCAGGGCTCCCGGCGCTACGGCACCGACCTGCGGCTGGTCGTCGACGGCTCGCCGCTGGGCGGGCACCTGTGCGCGATCGGCCCGGCGCGGTCGGCGGGGGTGGGCGCGCTGACCGTCGAGCAGGGACCGATCGGCGGCGCGGTCCGCATCGGCGACGAGTCCGCCACCGCCGCGCTGGACGCCGTGGCCGCGGAGCTGGACCCGGCCTGACGCACACCGCGCGGGCCTGACGCACACCACGAAGGGCGGGCGCTCGCCGCGCAGGCCTGGCGCACGCCGCTTGCGCCTGGCGCACGCGCGCAGGGCGGGCGCACGCCGCGCAGGCCTGCCGCACGCCGCGGGACGTGTGCGCGAGCCACCGACGGTGTGCGCGGGCCGCGTCGGAACGGGGATCGCGCCTAGAGTCGGGCCATGCCTCCCTCCGAGCGGCCGCGCGCGGCCGTCGTCGTCACCGGCAGTGAGCTGCTCACGGGCGCGATCGCCGACCGCAACGGTCCCTTCGTCGCCCGCGAGCTCGTGCGGCTCGGGTTCGAGGTGTCGCACGTCGCGATCGTCGGCGACCGGCCGAGCGACCTCGAGGGCGCGCTGCGGTTCGCCGCCGACGCCGGCGCCGCGCTGATCGTCACCTCCGGCGGGCTCGGGCCGACGGCCGACGACCTCACCGGCGAGGTCGTCGCCGCGTTCGCCGGAGCACCCCTCGAACTCGACGAGGCCATGCAGGAGCACATCGCCGGGATCCTCGCCGGGTGGGCGAGGCGCAACGGGTTCGCCGGGCCCGCGCTGGAGGCGGCCAACCGCAAGCAGGCGATGGTGCCGCGCGGGGCGGTCGCGCTCACCCCGGTGGGCACCGCGCCCGGGCTCGTCGTGCAGCGGCCGGGTGGCCCGCTGGTGGTCGTGCTGCCGGGCCCGCCGCGCGAGCTCACCGGGATGTGGCCCGCCGCGCTCGCGTCCGCGCCGGTGGCCGCGCTGCTGGCCGCGACGCCCGCCGCCGAGTCGCGGGAGCTGCGCTACTACGGCCTGCCCGAGTCGGAGATCGCGGCCACGCTGCGCGAGCTCGACCAGCACGGCGTGGAGGTCACCACCTGCCTGCGCCGCTCCGAGCTGGAGGTCGACATCCGGCCGCGGCCCGGCTACGAGGACGTCGCGGCGAAGCTGCACGCCGAGCTCGCGGCGCGGCACGCGCAGCAACTGGTGAGCGCGGACGGCACGACGACCGACGAGCTCGTGGCGACCGGCCTGCTGGGGCGCGGCTGGACGGTCGCGACCGGCGAGTCGTGCACGGGCGGGATGCTCGCGTCGCGACTCGTGGACCGGGCGGGGTCGAGCGCGTACGTGGCGGGCGGGGTCGTCGCCTACTCCGACGAGGCCAAGACCGCCCTGCTCGGGGTGCCCCCGGACATGATCGCGACGCACGGGGCGGTGTCGCCCGAGGTGGCGCGGGCGCTCGCCGACGGCGCCCGCGCGCGGTTCGGCGCCGACGTCGGCGTCGGGATCACCGGAGTCGCCGGGCCGGACGGCGGCACGGAAGCCAAACCGGTCGGGTACGTGTGCTTCTGCGTCACCACCGCCGACGGCCAGGTGATCGCCCGCGACCGCGTCCTCCCCGGCAGCCGCGCCGACGTGCGGGAACGCTCCACCGACGCGGGCATGCACCTGCTGTGGCGCGCCACCCAACCCGCCCTCGACCGCGCCTGACCCCCGACTGACGCCACCGCTCCGGCGCCCGGTGGCGGCCCGCTCGCACCGGCGTTGCTGCGCCCCGCATCAGCGTCGTGGCAGCGCCCGCGCCCGGCGTCGGTGGTGCCCGTCGGCCTGGGCTGAGTGCGGGCGGGTGGTGGCAGGCGCCGACCGCTGCGACGATGGGTGGCGAGCGGGGGAGGCACGCGTGACGGACGGACGGCGGTTCGGCGACGGGATGGCGGCGGGCCCGGACCTGGAGGGCGCGGCCGAGGTGGCCGTGGGGCAGGCCCTCGCCCCGCTCGACGGCGCCCGCCCCGACCTGCTGTGCGTGTTCGTCGCGCCCGGCGCGGGCCACGACCCCGAGCGGGCGGCTGCCGCCGGGCGCCGGGCCATGGAGCTCGGCGCCGCCCGCACGGCCATCGGGGCCACCGCCAGCGGCGTGATCGGCGACGGCCACGGCCGCGAGCACGGGCCCGCCGTCGCGGCTTGGGCCGCGGTGCTGCCCGGCGCGCGGATCACCCCGTACCGGCTGGAGGTCACCCGCGTCGGCGACAACCTGCACGTCGGCGGGCTGCCGCAGCCCGCGTCCGACGACCGCGTCGCGGCCATGCTCGTCGACCCCTACACGTTCCCCATCGGCGCGTTCCTCGAGCGCGGCAACTCCGCCGCCCCCGGTTTCCCGGTGGTCGGCGGGCTGGCCGGGGCCGCGGGCGGGTCCGGGGCCAACCGCCTCTTCTGCGACGGCGACGTGCTCGACCGCGGCGGCGTCGGCGTGGTCCTCGCGGGCGAGGTGGACGCCCGCGCGGTCGTCAGCCAAGGCTGCCGCCCGATCGGGCCCGCGATGATCGTCACGCGGGCGGAGCGCAACCTGCTGCTGGAGCTGGCGGGCCAGCCCGCCTACACCCGGCTGGTCGAGATCGTCTCGGCGTTGCCGCCCGCCGAGCAGGAGATGGCGACGCGCGGGCTGCACCTCGGCATCGCCATCGACGAGTACGCCGACGAGCACGGCCGCGGCGACTTCCTCATCCGCGGCGTCGTCGGGGCCGACGAGGACAGCGGGGCGGTGGCCGTCGGCGAGGTTGTCGAGGTCGGGCAGACCGTGCGGTTCCAGGTGCGCGACGCCGCGGGCGCGGGCGAGGACCTCACCGAGCTGCTCGACGGCGCGGCCCACCCGGCGCGCGGCGCGCTGCTGTTCTCCTGCAACGGGCGTGGCACCACGATGTTCCCCGACGCCGACCACGACGTCCGCACGGTGAAAGCCGCCCTGGGCACCCCAGAGGACATCGCCGTGGCGGGGTTCTTCGCCGCGGGCGAGATCGGTCCCGTCGGCGGCCGCAACCACCTGCACGGCTTCACGGCCTCGGTGCTCGCGTTCAGCTGAAGCGCAGGCGGGTCACCTTCCCGTCGACGATCTCGGCCTCGATCCGGCCTCGCGAACCGGCAGGGCCCTCGGGCAGCCGCACCTCCCACACCGCCCGTTCGCGGGTGAGCTGCTTGCGGGTGAGGTCCATCGCGGCGGTGCGGCACAGCTCGGCGATCCGGGTGTGGGCGTCGCCGTCGACCCCCGCGAACGGCCCGGACGCGGTCACCTGCACGTCCGGCGCGAGGTGGCCGAGCACCGCCTCGACGTCCTTGGCGCGCCACGCGCTCTCGAAGCCCAGCGTCGCCAGGAACTCCTCGGCCTGCTGCTCGCCCTGCTCCATGAGCTCCTTCAGGAACCGGGCGTCGCGGTTGAGCTTGGACGTCGAGCCCAGGAGGCGCGTCGACGGCGGCCGCGCGAACTCCAGCACCCGCACGGTGATGTGCTTGTAGCGGCTGCCGACCAGCACGCCCTCGGCGAGCAGCCGGTCGATCACCTCGATGCCGTGCAGCTCCTGGTAGAGCGAGAGGTTGCCGGACAGCTCGTTGCGGCGGTCGGCGATGTCCAGCACCGTGCGCGGCTCCTCGGCGCGTGCCGTCGGGTTGATCTGGATCACCCACAGCTCGTCGGGCGAAGCGTCGAGCAGCTCCTGCACGGGCGGGTTCTGGGAGAACAGGCCGTCCCAGAACGTGCCGCCGTCGGTGTGGACGGCGGGGAACACGTTCGGGATCGCGGCCGACGCCAGGATCATGTCCGGCGTGATCGCCTCGTGGTAGCTGTGGAAGGCCCGGAACCTGCCGCTGAGCACGTCGACCGCGCCGACGACGAGCAGCGGGCCGCCCGGGTCGGGCGTGAACTCGGCGAAGTCGACCCGGCGGGTGAGCAGCGCGCGGAACTCGCCCAGCCCGTCGACCGGCAGGTCGTAGGGGCTCACCTGGGGCAACCAGCCCGTGCTCTGGAGGGTGGCCGCCCACATCAGCCAGGCGTTGGCGGCGACGTCCAACGGGGTGGACGCGGAGTTGTCGGCCCAGAACGCGTCGAGCAGCGGCCGTGCGCGGTGGCGGTCGCCCTCGCGGAGCGCGGTCCAGGCCAGCAGCGCGCACACCGCGCCGCCGGAGGTGCCGCTGAGCCCGACGACGTCGTACTCGTCGATCTCCGGACCGTCGAGCAACCGGCGGAGCACCCCGGCGGTGAACGCGGTGTGGCTGCCGCCGCCCTGGCAGGCGATGGCGACGCGACGACGGGTCATCCGAGCAGCCGGGCCTTCTGCTGCGCGAACTCCGCCTCGGTGAGCAGGCCCCGCTCCCGCAGCTCGCCGAGCTTGGTGAGCTGCGCGTAGATGTCGTCGACGGACGCGGCCGGGGCCGCGGGCGCCGCCGCTTCGGCGCGCAGGGCCTCGGCGACCTGCGTCTCGACCTCGTTCTGCGTCCGCAGCCTGCGCCGCTCCTCGTGCGCGGCGCCCGCCTGCCCGTCGCGCTGGGCGGCGGCCTCCTGCGCCGCGCCCACCCGGCCCGCCACCGCGGAAGCCGTGCCCGCGACGACGGCCGTGCGGGCCGTAGTGCCCAGCAGCCCGGGGCCGCGACGGCCGCGGCCGAGCCCGCGCCTCACGGCGTGGTCCCGGCGAGCGCGGTCGCGAGCCTCGAGGTCGTCGTGGCTCAGCAACTCGAGCACGTCGCCGTCGACGGCGTCGAAGACCGTGGTCTCGTCGGCCAGCTCGCCTTCGGTGATCGTGCCGTCGGCGGCCTTGTGGACGACGGCGGCGTCCAGCAGCCGCACGGTCTTCGCGTCGACGAGCTCGGCGTGCGGTGCGGCCACCCGGGCCCCGAGCGTCGTGCCGGGGAACGTGATGGCCACCCATTCGACCGGGCCGTCAGGTGGGGACGTCATGAGACTCCTCGCGCGCTGGTAGCGCAGCGCCGCCCGGGCGACGCGTCGGAGGGGGTCGCGTCGTGCCGGACGGCGCTGTCGTGGCCGAGCATTGACGGCGGGGGGCCGTTCGGGTATCACCCGCTCGGGGGGAGATCTCGGGAGGAGATGTGGTCTACAGCTGGACGCCACGGGTGAGGGCGCCGTCGACCACCACGTTCGTGCCGGTGATGAACGACGCCCGCGGGCTGGCGAGCATCGTGACCGCGTAGGCGATCTCCTCGGGCTTCGCCATCCGGCCGGTCGGGTTGAGGCCCATCGCGGTGGAGAAGAGATCCGGGTTGCCGGACTCGATGTTCGCCCACACCCCGCCGGGGAAGTACGTGTTGCCGGGCGAGACGACGTTGGCCCGCACCCCGGCCGCGGCGTGCTGGAACGCGATCCCCTGCACGTAGTGGATCACGGCGGCCTTCATGGTGCCGTAGGCGTCCTTGGCGAAGTCGATCTCGCGACCGGACACCGAGGAGATCGCGACGAGCGCGCCCTTCGTCGCCGTGAGGTGTGGGAGCGCGGCCTCGGCCAACCGCACGGTGTGCATGAGGTCGACCTGGAAGCCCTTCTCCCAGTTCTCCTCGGTCGGGCCGATCGCGAGGGCCGAGACGTTGGCCACGGCGACGTCGATCCGGCCGAACTGGTCGGCGGTGGCTGCGACCCAGCCTGCGAGCGCCTCGCGGTCGGCCACGTCGAGCGCCGTGCCCGCGACGGTGTGGCCGCCCGCGGTCAGCTCCTCCGTCGCCGCGTCGACGCCGTCCTTGTGGCGGGCGCAGAACGCGACCGTGGCGCCTTCGGCGGCGAGCGCCTCGACGCACGCGCGCCCGATGCCCTTCGTGCCGCCGGTGACGAGCGCGACCTTGCCGTCGAGCTGGAGATCCATCTACAGCAGTCCTTTCGCGACCGAGCGGAGGTGGGCGTGCATCCCGCCGTAGGCCTGGGCGGGGGGTAGGAGGGCTTTGTCGACGAGCGTGACGGCCGAGTAGTTCACGTCGACGACGTTGGCGAGCGGCGAGCGGCTGATCTGGGTGAGCAGCTGGTAGGCGTCGAGCGGGTCGAGGCCGTACAGCTCGCCGAGCCAGGTGACCATGCCGACCTGGCTGGCCCGCCACGCGTCTTCGAGCGGCCGCGAGGAGCCGACGACCGCGATGTCGTCGTCGTGTTCGAGCCGCGGCCACGCGGGCGCGCCTCCCTTGACGAGGTCGACGACCAGCGTGACGTCCATCGCCCCCTCGACGGCCGTGCCGCAGCTCTCGCCCTCGCCTTGGCGGTAGTGCCCGTCGCCGACGGAGAACAGCGCGCCCTCGACGTTGACGCCCAGGTAGCAGGTGGTGCCCGCGCGCATCTCCGGGGTGTCCATGTTGCCGCCGAAGGTGTCGGGCACGAGGCTCGTGCGCACCTCGCGACCGGCCGGGGCCACCCCGACCGTGCCCAGCATCGGCGCGATCGGCAGGTCCAAGCTCATGTTCTTCGCCTCGTAGCGGACGGTGCCCGCGGCCCGGTCGAGCTGGTAGATCCAGGTGCGCTCGGGCAGCGGCTCCTGCAGGAGCGCGGTGCGGTCGGTGCCGGTGAGCGCGCCGAAGAACGGGATCGTGGTGGACGCCGCCCAGTCGCGCGCGGGCCGCAGGTCGGCGATGTGGATGGCGAGGGTGTCGCCCGGCTCGGCGCCCTCCACGTAGAACGGCCCGGTCTGCGGGTTGACCTCGGTCATGACCAGCACCTCGGAGGGCCGGTCGGTGGTGCGCTGCAGGCGTCCGGAGAAGGCGTCCTCCGTCCAGAGCCGCAGCGCCGTGCCCGGGGTTATCCGGTGGGTCGGGGCGACCCCGCCGAACGTCCAGGCGAACTGGTCCGGCGTCGGCCGGAACTCCACGACGTCCACCCGGATGATCGTAGGGTCAACCGAGCTCGCGGCCCACGGTTTCGGGCAGGCCGATCAGCGCCAGCACCGCGATGCCGTAGGCCGCCGCGGCGAAGATCACCGCGCCGCCGACGCCCATCGACTGCGCCGCGAACCCGATGCCCGCCGGGAACAGCGCGCCGACGCCGCGGCCGAAGTTGTAGGTGAAGCCCTGCCCGGTGCCGCGCAGGTGCGACGGGTACAGCTCGGCGAGGTAGGAGCCGAAGCCGGAGAAGATCGCCGACGCGCAGAAGCCCAGCGGGAAGCCGAGGAACAGGATGGCGGTGTTGGCGCCCGCGGGGATGAGGGTGTAGCCGACGATCAGCGCCGCCGACAGCACCGCGAACAGCACGAACGTCTTCTTGCGGCCGAGCCTGTCGGTGACGTAGCCGCCGCAGATGTAGCCCACGAAGGCGCCCGTGATGAGGAAGAACAGGTAGCCGCCGGTGCCGATCACGGAGAGGCCGCGGGAGGTCTTGAGGTAGGTCGGCAGCCAGGTGAACAGCCCGTAGTAGCCGCCCTGAACGCCGGTGGCCAGCAGCGACGCGAACAGCGTCGTGCGCAGCAGCGGGCCGCGGAAGATCGCGGGGAACGAGCCGCGGTCGGTGCTCTCCTTGCGCCGGGCCTCGGCCTCCGGCGCGTCCTTGACCGCCCACCGGACGTAGAGGACGAGCACCGCGGGCAGCGCGCCCGTCCAGAAGAGCACCCGCCACCCGAGCTCGGGCCCGATGAGCTGGAACACGACCGTGTAGACGATCACGCAGAGGCCCCAGCCGACTGCCCAGGCGCTCTGCACCCAGGCGAGCGCCCGCCCGCGGTGCTCTGGGCGGCAGTACTCGGCGACGAGGACGGCACCCGCCGCCCATTCGCCGCCGAATCCGAGACCCTGCAGCGCGCGGAACACCAGCAGCATCTCGTAGCTGGTCGCGAACCCGCAGGCCACGGTGAAGACGGCGTACGTGATGATCGTGATCAGCAGGGTCTGCACCCGGCCGATGCGGTCGGCCAGTACGCCCGCGAGCGCCCCGCCGATCGCCGAGACGACCAGCGTCGTGGTGGCCAGCAGCCCGGCCTGGCCGGTGGTGAGCGCGAAGGCCGCGCTGATCGCGGCCAGGGAGAGCGGCAGGACCTGGTAGTCGTAGGAGTCCAGGGCGTAGCCGCCGAACGCTCCGACGAACGCGCGGCGCCCCTGCGCGCCGAGCGTGCGGAACCAGGCGAACGCGCCGGTTGACGGGGTCTCGGTCGGTGTCGTGCTCAACGGGCACCTCACAGGAGTCGATGTGAGCCGTGACGGTACAGATTGTTGAACAATCCCTCAAGGGGAAGGCTCAACGATAATTCATAAGCAATGCATAGGGTCAGGACAGCATGGACTCGGGTACCTCGGCGTTGACTTGAGTAGGCACAGCTCAGGCGGCACGGGAAGGGCGTGGTGGACATGGCGGGCGCGACGGTCGCGCTGACGGCTTCGGCGATCGGGCTTCCGACGCCGCGCCGCCCCCGACTGCATCCGGCGCTCGTCCAGCTCGGCCGCTACGCGCTCGTCGGCGGCGTGGGCACGGGCCTCAACGTCGTGCTGTTCCTGGTGGCGCGGACGTGGCTCTCCGCGGTGCCCGCGAACGTGGTCGCGATCGTGCTCAGCACGCTCGTCACCACCGAGGCCAACCGGCGCTTCACGTTCCAGGCAGGGCACGGCCGCCGCTGGCGCACGATCCTGCAGAACGTCGGCACGATGGTCTTCTACGCGTTCTACGGCTCGGCCGTGCTCCTGCTGCTGCACGCGGTGGTGGAGGGCCCCACCGCGTTGATGGAGTCGATCGCCGTCGCCTCGGCGAGCGTGCTGGGCGGCATCGCCCGGTTCAGCGTGATGCGGCTGTGGGAGTTCGCGCCCGCAGCCCGGCCCGAGGCCCTCCCGGTCGCCGAGCGGCCGACGGCGCCGGTGGGGTAGTTCGCGTGCCTGGGTGCACGGGCATCCGGCGCACGCTGCCTGCCGTTCGCGGCTCCCGGGGGCCGAAACGGCAACCGAGCGGCGATGATGGGTCGCGATGCCGCGCTCCCCCTTGCCCCGGCGTCGGTCGCGCTCGGTCGTGGTCCGTCGCTCTGCCCGCCTGCCGTTGTCCGGGCCCCGGCCGCTCGTCACGCGCTACGGCCCGGCCGAGGCCCACCAGCAGGCGGCGTCCGGCGCGCTCCCGACCCAGCGCTCGGTGTCGCGCAGGCCTGCCGCGCCGCCGTCCCCGGCCGGGTGGCCCGACTGGGACGACGAGGCGCCGCCGACCGCCGTGCTCCCGCCCGTCGACGACGCGCAGCCCACCACGGTCTTCAACCCCAGCGGGCTGGTCGCGTGGGCCTTGGCCCCCGACGACGGGCCGCCCACCACCGTGCTCCACCTCGACCTGCCCGCCGAGCCGGGCGTACGACCGACTCGGGGGTCGTCGAACGGCGCCCACCGCGCGGTGTCCGCCGGGAGCCTCCCCGTCGTCCCGCTGCGCCGCCTCGCCCACCGCAACCCGGTCGCCCTCGTCGGGGATCCCGGCGCGGAACCGGGCGGTGCCGACCCGAGCGCGACGCGCGCGTTCGGCGGCCGTCACGGAGCGGGCGTCGGCGTGCGCGAGGCGAGCGGTGGCCGTCACGGAGCGGGCGTCGATCGCCGGGCGAGCGGGCCCTCCCGCGGGGTAGGTGTCCTACGCGAAGCGGGGGCCGGGGTCGGCCGCCGCTTGGCCGCCATCGTCCCCGGTCGTCCGGGATCACGGCCCGGTCCCCCCGGATCACGCCCCGGTCGCCTCGGTCGCCCGCTCACCCGGTCGCCGCGCGGGCCCCGCCGCTTGCGGCTCGGCCGCTGGCCGGTGTTCTCGCTGGTGCTGGGCCTGACCGTCGTCCTCGGCCTGGGCGTGCTCGTCGCCCTGCCGATCCGGAGCTCGCGCACGGCGCCGCCCGCCCAGGCGGCGCTCATCGCCCCCGGCCAGGTCAGCGGCCTCTCGCTCGGCGACGACCGGCTGCCCGACTGCGCGCCCGTCGTCGCGGCGCTGAGCCCCCGCCAGAAGCTCGCCCAGCGGCTCATGGTCGGCGTCGACGGCGCCGACCCCGCGGCCACGGCGCGGCTCGTCCACGAGATGCAGGTCGGCGGCATCTTCGTCGGCGGCACCGCCACCGCGCTGCTCACCGGCCAGGCGCTGCGCGGCGTCCAGGCGGCGTCCCGGCTGCCGCTCGCCGTGGCCGTCGACGACGAGGGCGGCCGCGTGCAGCGCATCGACGGCATCGACGGCGACCTGCCCAGCGCCCGCACCCTCGCCGCCACGCTGGACACCGCCAACGTGCAGCAGATCGCCCGCAACCGGGGTCGGGTGCTCGCGGCGGGCGGGGTCACCATGAACTTCGCGCCCGACGTCGACGTCAGCGACCAGCCCAACGGCGCCGTGATCGGCGACCGGTCGTTCTCCAGCGACCCCGACACCGTCGCCGGCTACGCCGCCGCCTACGCACAGGGCGAGCACGAGGCGGGCATCTTCACCGTGCTCAAGCACTTCCCCGGGCACGGCCGCGCCAACGGCGACTCGCACCGCAGCCGGGTCACCACCCCGCCGCTCGACCAGCTCGAGGCGAGCGACCTCACCCCGTACGCGGGCCTCCTGCGCCCCGGCGGGCCGCTGGGCGACCCGGCGTTGACCGGTGTGATGGTCGGCCACCTCGACGTGCCGGGCCTCACCGCCGACCTGCCCAGCTCGCTGACCCCGGCCACCTACCAGCTCCTGCGCGGCACCTACCAGTTCGACGGCCTCACCATCACCGACGACCTCGGCGCGATGAAGGCCGTCTCCGCCGAGCTGGCGCTGCCCGACGCCGTGCAGCGGGCGCTCGCCGCGGGCGCCGACATGGCCCTGTGGACCTCCGGCGACCCCGTCACGCCCGTCCTGGACGGCCTGGAGCGGGCCCTCGCGTCCGGCGCGCTCGACCCGAAGGCCAACGACACCGCCGTAGCCCGGGCGCTCGCCGCGAAGGGCGTCTGCGCCCGACGCTGAGCGGCCGGGCGGGGCCCTCGCGACGCGGCAGGGGCACCCTGCTGCGACGCGGGCGCTCGGGCAGCGCGGCCTGCTACCCCAGGCGGCGCAGCTGCGGCCACAGCTCCGGCCAGGGCGCGCGGGGGTCGCGGGCCACCCACACGGGCGCGCCCTGCTCGTCGTTGTCCAGCCCGACGCCATTGTCGACGCGCGCGGCCAGCTCGACCCGCCCGAACCAGGCCCGCAGCTGCTCCGCCGTGTAGCCGATGACGATGACGGCGGTCGCGTCGGCGGGCGGCGGCCCGAGGTCCCAGTACGCGTTGTGGCCGCTGTGCGCGGGCCGCAGCGCGGGCAGGTAGCGGTCCACGGCCCCGGCCTCGCCGTAGTTGCGGCCCAGTACCGCGACCCGTGCGTCGGGCAGGCCCGCCCGCACCCCGGCCACGGTCTCGGCGAACTTCGGCCAGCCGACGGTCTCGCCGAGGTCCGGGTTGAGCGCGTTGCTCACCGCGATGGCCGTCACCGGGAGGACGGGCAGCACGATCACCGCGTTGTTCACCAGCGCGAGCACCACCGCCGCGACGAACACGCGCGCCCGTACGGCGGATCGCCGGGTCCACGCGGCCACCGGCGCGCCGCCCGCCGCGAGCAGCACGGGGTAGAGACCGGCCACGTAGTACGGCTTGCCGCCGGTCGCCATGAACACCACCACGAGCAGCACCGACGCGGGCGCGAACGCGCGCCACGTCGCGAGCGCCGGGTCCCGGGCGAGGCGCCACCACCCCAGCGCCCAGACCGGTACAAGCAGCGGGCTCACCAGCACCAGCAGGAACGGCGGGAACAGGTACCAGGGTTGGCTGCTCGCCGAGCCGCCCGCCGCGATCGAGCCTGCGATCGCGACCATGGGGAACCCGTGCGCGGCCTGCCACACCAGGTTCGGCGCCCACAGCGCGAGCGCGACCGCCCCGCCCAGCCATGGCCAGCGCGACCGGAGCGCCGCCCGCGGGCCCACCGCCAGCACCCCGATCAGCAGCGCGGCGAGCAGGAACGCGGGCTGCAGCTTGTTCTCCAGCCCGACGCCCGCCGCCGCGCCGACGGCGAGCCACACCGGGCCGCCGTCCCGCAGCGCGCGCGCGACCAGCCAGGTCAGCAGGGTCCAGATCAGCACGTCGACGGTCGTCGTCGACAGCAGGTGCGCCGTGGCCAGCAGGAACGACGACACCGCCGCCGACGCCGCCGCGACCACCTGCGCCCGCCGCTCGCCGCCGAACTCGGCCGCCAGCAGTCCGGTGAGCACGACCACGAGCCCGGCCATCAGCGCCGACGGGACCCGCAGCCCGACGAGCGAGCCGCCGGTCAGCACGTCGAGGCCGTGCGCGAGCAACGGCGTGAGCGGGGGCTGGTCGACGTACCCCCACGCGGGCGCGCCACCGACGCGCACGAAGTACATCTCGTCGCGGTGCGGGCCGTAGCGGGCGGCCACGGCCAGCAGCAGCACCGCCGTGCCCGCCCCGAGCAACCCGACCGGCCCCCGCGCCAGCGGGGCGCGTTCCACCGCACGGGTCACGGCCGCACCCCGCGAGCTCCGACGCGACCGGCCCGCGCCCGGCTCCGGCCGCGCCGCGTCGCGCCCCGACCGGGCCGCGCCTGACTCCGGCCTGCCCGCGCCCGGCTCCTCCGGCTGCGCCGCCCGCCCGTCCCCGGGTCGTGCGCGGGAAGGGCGGTCAGCGCCACCGTTCCCGCGCACGACGGGTCAACGCGCCATGCCGCGCTGCACCGCGTCCACCAGGTAGGGCCGCAGGCGGGTGTGCGCGACGATCTCGTCGACCGAGCCGACCCGCTGCGCGCGCTGGATGCTGTGCGCGGCGTCGAACTCGTCGGCGACCTGCCCCAGCTTCTCCGAACGCACCTCGGGTCGCAGCGCCGCCAGCTCGGCGGTGAGGCGCGCCGCCTCGGCCTCCTGATCGGCGGCACGGGCCTCTTTGATCCGCGCCTCCAGCCCGGCGATCCGCGGGTCGGCCGCGGTGCGCTTGTTCACCTCACCCGCGAACACCACTGCCGCGGCGGGTGCCCCGCCGAGCACCGACGCGTACGAGCCCTCGACCGCGGCGACCTCCATGCCCTCGTTCAGCGTCTTGGAGAACACCACGAACGCCCCGCCGTGGTAGCGGGAGACGACGCAGAACGCGATCGGGCCCTTGAAGTTGACGATCGCCCGGCCGATCTCCGCCCCGTACTCCAGCTGCAGCTCGCGCAGCGACTCCGGCGAGCCGTCGAAGCCCGAGAGGTTGGCCAGCACCACCAGCGGCCGGTTGCCGCTCGCCGTGTTGATCGACCGCGCGGCCTTCTTCGACGAGCGCGGGAACAGCGTGCCCGCCGTGAACGTCGTGGGCCCGTCCACCGGCACCCGCCCGCGGCGGGGCAGCGGCCGCGACTCGATGCCCAGCATGAGCACCGGCTGCCCGCCCAGGTGCGCGTCCATGGTGACGACGCCCTCGGCGTCGACCATGTCCACCCAGCGTTCGAGGGTGGGGTGGTCGGCGTCGGCGACCGCGCGCATGATCGACCGGATGTCGAACGGCTTCTTGCGGCCGGGGTTGTCGGTGAACACCTCCCCGACCGTCGTGAAGTCCGTGCCCGGCCCGGCGTGCGGCGAGTCCGAGATGTCCCGGTCGACCGGGTCGGTCGACGGCGCGGGCCGCGGGAACCGCTCACCCGGCGCGCGGTAGGTGTGCGCGTAGTGGGCGAGCAGGATGTCCACGGCCGCGCTGACGTCCGGCGCCCAGTACTGCGCCTGCCCGTTCGGGCCCATGATCCGGTCGTAGCCGCCGATGCCGAAGTTGTCCTCGGCCGACACGCCGCCGGAGAAGTCGAGGCTCGTCTTCCCGGTGAGCACCATCGTCGAGTCCGGCGTCATCACCAGGATGCCCTTGGTGTGCATGAGCATCGTGGCCTCGGCGTTCCAGTACGGCTGGGCGCCCACGTTGATGCCGGTGACGATGACGTTGATCTCGCCGCCGTCCTGGGTGAACTCGATGATCGCCCGCAGCACCCGGGAGATCCAGTCCATGTTCTCGGTGCCCGAGTCCATCGCGATCTTCGCGCCCGCGGACACCGCGTACCACTCGATCGGCGCCTCCAGCTTGCGCGCCAACGCGACCGCCGCGCACACCCGCGCGCACTCCGGCTCGGCCAGCGCGCCGAGCGCCCGGGTCGGGTCGCCCAGCAGCACGACGCGGGTCATGCCCTCCGGGTAGCGCTCGGTGGCCGTGGTGACCGTGCCCAGCACGATGCTCGCCGTGTTCTGCCCCGGCGCGCGGTCGACCGGCACCGCGTCGCCGTGGTCGTCGAGGTCGTACTCGGTGAACGTGCCGTCGGGGCCGCCCGGGTCGGGGTTGCGCGACAGCATCGGCACCAGCTCGAACGGGTACACCGCGCCCCGGCGGCGCGCCCGGATCACCTTCTGCGTGTAGGCGTCGAGCTCGCGCATCGGCTGCGTGGGCGGCTGCGTGACGCGCACGGTGAGGCCCGCGCCCGGCGGCCGCGACATCCGCAGCACGTACTCCTGCGGCTCCTCCTCCGGCGACGCCGCGTGCCGGAACTGGACGAGCACCTGCTCCAACCCCAGTGCCTCCGAGCGGGGCGCCAGGATGCGGACGACCTCGCCCAGCTCGTCGAGGCCCACGTGCACCACCGGCCACAGGTAGAGCAGCACGCGGTTCCAGTCGGTGCGCGCGTCGCCCCGGTCGGCCGCGCGGGCGGTGCGCAGCGCGTCCATGCAGGCGTCGAGCACGTGCTCCAGCTGGGGCAGCGCGCGGATGTGGCCCGACTCGTCGCGCAGCACCGTGAGGTCGCGGACGTCGGTGAGGATCACGAGGCGCTTGTCGTCGGGCACGTTCTTGCCGACCGCCCGGAACAGGTGCACGTCGACGGGCGCGGGCAGCCGGGTGAGCTCGAAGTCGCGCAGCCGCCAGAGGCCCAGCCGCTCGGCCACCATCGGGTGCAGTCCACGGAGGGTGCGGTCTTCGACCGGCCGCCGGTCCTCCGGGTCGGGCCGGAAGGTGAACCACGCCGAGCGCTCGTCGCCCGCCGGGCGCCGCACGGCCACCGCGACCCGTTCGAGCCGGTCGGGGATGCGCCCCAGCATGGCGCGGATCTTCTCGGCGGAGCGCTCCGGGTCGGCGTCGGGCGCCTCGCCCGCGATGACGTACAGGTCGAGCAGCGCGACGGTGCCCTCGGGCAGCTGGCCGATCAGCCTGCGCAGGTCGCCCTGCACCGACCGCGGGTCGGTGCCCGCGGGCGCGTCCGGCTCGGTGTGCACGGTGGTGGCGAACACCGTGCGCGGCGTGAGCTCGTGGCTGTAGTGCGCCGTGAGCAGCGGCCGCCCGGCCCGGTCCTCGACCTGGACGTCGGTGAGCTCGCGCACCCGGTAGTAGCGGCGCGTCATCACCTCGAGCATCACCGCGTGGTGCGCCCGCCCGAACACCCCGAGGATCGGCTCGGCCGCACCGACGATGCGGTCGATCTGCGCGGCCCGCTCGGTCGGGTCGTCGGAGAGGTGGTCCAGCATGTCGCGCACGGCCTGCTGGCCCCGCGCCCGCTCGGCGGCGATCACGGGGGCGTCGAAGCACGTGTAGCGCACGCGCCGGGCGAGGCCGCCCACCACGGGGTGCCGCAGCTGGGTGGCGTTGACCAGGTGGTCGAGCACCCGCTGGTAGCGCTCGCGGACGTCGTCGGGCAACGAGTCGGGGTGGCGCAGCCGCCAGCCCAGCAGGTCGAGGATCACCGGCACGTGCACGGTGGCGCGCCGGTGCGCGAGGAACATCCGGTACAACGCCGAGGACAGCGCGTCGGACTGCTCCAGGTCGGGCACGCCGTAGTGGGACAGCGCCTGGCGCAGCTTGGCCCGGAACGACTCGGGGAGCTGCTCGGCGTCGGCGTCGCGGGAGCGCAGGTAGGCGTAGAGGTACTCCTGCGGGTTGCGCGCCTCCTCGCCCGCCGGGTCGACCTGCTGGGTCTCGTCTTCGGGCCCGCGCCGGTTGCGCGACAGCGCGCAGAGGTCGGCGAAGATGCCGAAGATCGCGAGCTCGCCCTCCAGCACGGTCGGGTCGTCGGGCGGCAGGTCCTGGCGGGCGGCGTTGAGGGCGGCCAGCAGCGGACGGGCGTCGCGCTCGTCGATGTCGTAGCCGAGCACGAGGTAGCGCAGCGAGGTGAGGGCGTCGGCGGCCACGGTGGCGGGGTCGGAGCCCGCGACCGGCGGCGTGGCGAGGCCCCCCAGTGACGCGCGCTCGGCGCCGCTCACCGCGACGTCGTCGGTGTCCGGCTCCAGCCGCAACAGCTTCGTACCGCCCTCGACCTGGGTGTTCGGGGCGACGAGGATCTCCTGCACGCGCCCGGAGACCGGGGCCTTGAGCGCCGTCTCCAGCTTCATGCTCTCGACGACCGCGACGACGTCACCCGCCGTCACCTCGTCGCCCACCGCAACCGGGATCGAGATGACCATCGCGGGCGCGGGCGCGCGCACCATGCCCGCCTCGCCGCCGGAGATGCGGTGCACGGTGCCGTCGACCTCGACGAGGTAGTCGCTGCCCTGCGGCGCCGACAGCACCGCGAACGTCGTGTCGCCGACGATGAGCTTGCGCTCGAAGCGCCCGGTGCGCTCGGCTTCGACGTCGACGGCCTTGCCGTCCAGCTCCACGTGGTAGCGCCCACCCCGGGACTGGGCGACCCGCAACCGGTAGGACTCGCCCGCCACGCGCACGTCCACCTGGTGCCACGCGTCGTGCCCGACCTCGGGACGGCCGCGCTCGGCGGAGGCGAAGAGGCGCTCGCGCTGGCGGGCCACGTGCGCGTCCTGCGCCTCGATGGCGGCCGCGAGGAGCGCCACGTCGGTGCGCCGGGGCGGGGCGTAGCCGTCGGCCATCATCGTGTCGAGCCACATGGTGGTGAACTCGCCGTTCAGCACCTCGGGCCGGTCGAGCAGGTCGAGCAGGAACGCCTTGTTCGTGGTGCCGCCGTCGATCACCGCCGCGGTCTGGCGCAGCGCGCGGGACAGCCGCGCGCGGGCCTCGTCGCGGTCGCGGCCCCACGCGATGATCTTGGCGATCATGGAGTCGAACTGCGGCGGGATGGTGTCGCCCGCCGCCACGCCGGTGTCGACGCGCACGCCCGGGCCCGCGGGCAGGTTCAGGTGCTCGATGTGGCCGGGTGCGGGGGCGAAGCCCTGCTCGGGGTCCTCGGCGGTGAGCCGGGCCTCGATCGCGTGCCCGCGCGCGGGCGGCGTCTCGGGGGCGATCTCGGCCAGCTTGCCGCCGCCCGCGACGTGCAGCTGAAGCTTGACGATGTCGACGCCGGTGGTGGCCTCGGTGACGCAGTGCTCCACCTGCAGCCGGGTGTTGACCTCCAGGAACGACAGCAGGCGCTCGCGCGGCTCGTAGAGGAACTCGACGGTGCCCGCGTTGACGTAGCCCGCGGCCTTCGCGAGCGCCGCGGCCGAGCTGCGCAGGAGCTGCTCCTGGTCGGCGTCCAGCGCGGTGGAAGCCGACTCCTCCAGCACCTTCTGGTTGCGCCGTTGTACCGAGCAGTCGCGCACGCCGAGCGTCCAGACGTCGCCGGTGGCGTCCGCGACGACCTGCACCTCGACGTGGCGGCCGCCCGCGATCGCCCGCTCCATGAACACCGTGGCGTCGCCCGCGGTCTTGAAGCCCTCCGACGAGGCGCGCTCGAACGCCTCGGCCAGGTCCTCGGCCCGCTCGACCTTGCGGATGCCGCGGCCGCCGCCGCCCGCCGTCGCCTTGATCATGAGGGGGTAGCCGATGCGTTCGGCGTGCTCGCGGGCCGCGTCGATGTCGGCGACCGGTCCGTTCGACCACGCCGCCATCGGCACGCCGACCTCCTCGGCGAGCATCTTGGACGCGATCTTGTCGCCGAGCCGCTCCATGACCTCGGGGGAGGGGCCGACGAACACGATGTCCATGTCGCGGCACAGCCGGGCGAACTCGGCCTTCTCCGACACGAAGCCCCAGCCCGGCCACACGGCGTCGGCGCGGGCGAGGGACAGGCCCCGCCGCAGCTCGGCGTAGTCCAGGTAGGGCGACGGGCCCATGTGCTCCGGGTCGTCGGGCCCGATCAGCACCGCCTCGTCGGCCTCGCGGACGAACATCGCGGTGCGGTCGACGGCGGTGTAGATGGCGATGGTGCGCAGTGGCGCCAGGCCCTGTGCGTTCCACTCCCGCACCGCGTTGATCAGCCGCATCGCGGGCTCACCCCGGTTGACGATCGCGACCCGCCGGAAAGCCTGTGCCGTCACCTGCACTCCTTCGTCCGTCCGATCCCCGTGCGCCGGTCCCCACCCAAGCCGAGACGCCGGCCGGACACAACCTAACGGTCATTGCGGACGCGTAGGCCCGTTTGCGGAGCTCGGTTCATGAGCCGATCGGCACCGAGCGGAGCGGGGCGCGCGGGTCGAGCACGTGGCCCTCGGCGCAACGCAGCTCCACGTGGACGGGTGCGCCGCACTCGGGGTGCTCGACGCGCACCGGCGGCCCGTCGGGCCCGCCGCGGTGGGCGTCGCCCCAGGCCAGCATGGCGAGCAACACGGGGCGCAGGTCGCGGCCCGCAGCGGTGAGTCGGTACTCGTGGCGCTCCCGCGCCCCGGGCTCGCGGTAGGGCACGCGCTCGACGATCCCCTCCTCGACGAGCGCGGTGAGCCGCCGGGTGAGCACGTTGCGGGCGACGCCGAGGTGGGTGGCGAGGTCGTCGAAGCGGCGGACGCCGTTGAAGAGGTCGCGCAGCACCAGCACGGTCCAGCCATCGCCGACCACCTCGGCGGTGCGCGCCACGGAGCACCGCCTGCTGTCGAGGTCCTTCCACTCCACGCCGTCAGTCTAGCTTGGGTTGCCAATCGAAACCCAGAGTCTCTAAGCTGCGTTGCTTGTGAGAACTCAGCGGCCCGGCCTGGTGCTGGCGGTCTCGTCGCTCGCGGCGTTCCTCGCCTTCCTCGACGTCACAATCGTCAACATCGCGTTCCCGGCGATCTCCGCGGAGTTCCCGGCGAGCTCGGCCGCGGACCTGTCGTGGATCTTCACGGCGTACAACGTCACGTTCGCGGCGCTGCTCGTGCCCGCCGGGCGGCTCGCCGACCTGTGGGGCCGCCGCCGGGTGTTCCTGGTCGGCCTCGCGCTGTTCGGCGTCGCGTCGGCGGTCTGCGCCGCGGCGCCGACGGTCGGGCTGCTCGTGGCCGGGCGCACGGCGCAGGCGGTGGCGGCGGCGCTGCTCGCCCCGTCGTCGCTGGCGCTGCTCCTGCCCGCGTTCCCGCCGGAGCGGCGCGGGTTCGCCGTCGGCACGTGGGGCGCGATGGGCGGGATCGCCGCGGCCACCGGCCCTGCGCTGGGCGGCCTCGTGGTGGATGTGCTCGGCTGGCGCGCGGTCTTCCTGCTCAACCTGCCGGTGGTGGTGGTGACGCTGGTGGCGGCCGTGGTCGTGATGACGGAGTCGCGCGACCGCGACGCCCGGCTGCCCGACCCGGCGGGCGTGCTGCTGCTCGGCGTCGGGGTGGCGTTGGTGGCCTGGGGGATCGTCGGCGGCGAGACGTCCTGGACGGCCCCGGCCACCCTGGCCCGGCTCGGCGGCGGGCTCGGACTGCTCGCGGTGTTCGCCTGGCGCAGCGCGCGGGTGGCGACACCGCTCGTCGAGCCCGCGCTGTTCCGGGTGCGCGCGTTCCGCGCCGCGATCCTCGGCTACCTGGTCTTCTCGGCGGCCTTCTACGCGCTGCTGCTGGCCAACATCCTGTTCCTGACCGGCGTGTGGCACTACGACGTGCTGACCGCGGGCCTCGCCGTCACGCCGGGCCCCCTGTGCGCCGCGACCGCCTCGGCGGTGGGCGGGCGGCTGGCCGACCGGTTCGGCGCCCGCGCCGTGCTCGTGCCCGGCGCGCTGCTGTTCGCGGCGGGCTGCGCGCTGTTCGCCGCCGGGATCGGGCCCGACCCGGCCTACCTCACCCACTTCCTGCCCGCGACGCTGCTCACCGGCACGGGGGTCGGCGGCGTCTTCTCGGGCCTCGGCGTGGCCACCGTGGCCGCGCTGCCGTCCAACCGGTACGCCACCGGCAGCGCGATCGGCACCTGCGCGCGGCAGATCGGCGCGGTGTTCGGGATCTCGGCGCTCCTGTCCGGCCTGGCCGCGGGCGGCGACTTCCACACGGCGTGGGTGCTGATGACCCTCGCGGCGCTGGCGACGGCGGCCGTCGGTGGCACCGTCGGCCGGGTGCGCGCCACCCCGGCCCCTGTCCCCCTCGCGATCGGAGAGACCCCGTGACCAGCCAGCTGACCCGCCAACGCACCCACTCCTGGACGGACCCGGCCGAGACCGCGGCCGCCGCCCTCGACGTCGACGGGCTGACGTTCCTGCGCGCGCTCGCCGCGGGCGAGGTCCCGGCCGCCCCGATCGCGACCACCCTCGGGATGACGCTCGAGGAGGTCGAGGAGGGTCGGGTCGTCTTCGGTCTCGTGCCTGCGGAGTTCCACTTCAACCCCATCGGCTCCGTGCACGGCGGGGTCTACGCCACCGTGCTCGACTCGGCCTGCGGGTGCGCCGTGCACTCGACGCTGCCCGCGGGCGCCCGCTACACGAGCCTCGACCTCTCGGTGAAGTTCCTCCGCGGGCTCGACGTCGCCGTCGGGCCGGTGCGGTGCGAGGGTCGCGTCCTGCACAGCGGCCGCCGCACGGCGCTGGCCGAGGCGCGCCTCACCGACGCCGCGGGCCGGTTGTACGCGCACGCGACGAGCACCTGCCTGGTGCTGCGCAAGCCCTGACGTCAGCGGGCGGCGTAGACCTCAGCGACCGGCGCGGACCGGGCGGCGCTGCGCCGCGGCGTCGCCGCCGTGATCAACGTGGCCAGCAGCGCCGCTCCCGCCGCGGCCAGGAACACGACGGTGTACGCCGAAGCCGAGGGGAGCGTGCGCCCGCCGACCTCCTGGGTCATCGCGGTGACGACGGCCGCGGCGACCGCGCTGCACGACGAGGTGCCCAGCATCCGCATCAGCGCGTTGAGGCTGTTGGCGGCGGCCGTCTCCGTCGCGGGCACCGCGTCCATGATCAGCAACGGCAGCGCGGAGTACGCGAGGGCGGCCCCGATGGCCGAGACCGTGGTCGCGATCATGATCAACACGACGGTGTCGGGGATGGTCGCCATGCCCGCGTTGCCGACGATCAGCACGGACGTGCCGAGCAGCAGCGTGGTGCGCGCGCCGAAGCGGGCCGAGAGGCGGGCCGAGACCGGCGAGAACACCCCCATCGCCCCGCCGATCGGCAGCAGCACGAGGCCCGCGAGCACGAGCGAGAGCCCGAACCCGTAACCCGTCGCGACGGGCGCCTGCAGCACCTGCGTCGTCACCAGGAAGCCCGCGAACATGGCGAAGCCGATCAGCACGGAGGCGACGTTCGTCCAGAGCACGGCGGGCCGCGCGCTGACCCGCAGGTCGACCATCGGCGAGCGGCTGCGCAGCTCGAAGCGGCCCCAGAGGCCGAACACGACCACCGCCGCCCCGAGCAGCGCGAACGCGGTGAGCGCGCCCCACTCCGTGCCCTTCGAGATCGCGAGCAGCAGGCAGACCAGCGCCACCGCGAGCCCGACCGCGCCCGGCAGGTCGAAGCGGCCGCCTGCCCGCACCGGCGACTCGTCGACCCAGCGCAGCACCCCGACGACCAGCAGCGCACCGAGCACGGCCGCGCCCCCGAACAGCCACCGCCAGCTGGCCTGCTCGGCGACGATGCCGGTGAGCGGCAGGCCGATCGCGCCGCCGATGCCCAGCGACGAGCTCATCAATGCGACCCCGCTGCCGACCCGGCCCTCGGGCAGCACGTCGCGCATGATGCTGATGCCCAGCGGGATCACGCCGAGCGAGGCCCCCTGCAGCGCCCGCGCGACGATCAGCGTGCCGACGTCGGGGGCGACCGCGCCGAGCGCCGAACCCACCGCCACCAGCGCCAGCGCCACGACGAGCATCCGGCGCTTGCCGTACATGTCGCCGAGGCGCCCCAGCATCGGCGCGCACACTGCGCCCGCCACGAGGGTGGCGGTCACCAGCCAGGTGACCGTCGAGGGCGATGCGCCGAGCAGCTGCGGAAAACGGGGGAGGAGCGGGACGACCAGGGTCTGCATCAACGACACGGCCAGGCCGCACGCCGCCAGGACCGAGACGACGAGCGCGGGGCGGGATCTCACCGATTCAGGTGACCACAATTAGTTGTCGACAGCAACCATTTTGCCGGGTAGCCCACACCCGCGGGCGTCGACGTGCCCGAACGGCGCAGCGGGCCACGCGGCTACCCGCCGGAGCGCGGCGGCCGTGCGTCCCTCGGCGCGGAGGCGGGCGAGCTCGTCGACGTGGTCGGCGTGCGCCGCGGCCCGCCCCCGGGCGTAGGCGGCCGCGGAGTCCTTGGTGACCATGAACGCCCAGTCGCTGGCCAGCGCCAGGAGCGCTTCCTGGGCGAGCGCGTCGGCCACCGGGTCGCGGACCGCGCCGGGGCCGAGCACGCCCACGAGGGTCTTCTGGACGTCGTCGTTGCGGGCGACGACGTCGGCCACTGCCTCGCCCGCCCACACCCGCCAGTCCTTTCCCGAGCCCCACGACGACGGGGGCAGCGCCACCGGGTCGCCGACGAGCCCGGCGTCAAGCGCGCCGCGGAGCGTCGTCACCCGCACGCCCGCCGCGGGGAGCGCGCGCAGCACGGCCTCCAGCCAGGCGGGGCCCTCGTGCCACCAGTGGCCGAAGAGCTCGGTGTCGAACGCCGCGACCGTCAGCGCGGGCCGTCCGTGCTGGTCCCGGAGCGCGACGAGGCGTTCGCGGACGACCGACACGAAATCCGCGGCGTCCCGCGCGACCGCCGCGGCGGCCGGGTCGGGCGCGTAGGGCCGCTTCTCGTGCGGGGCCACCGTGCGGCCGGTGACGCGGGCGGGCTTGAGGCCGGAGGGGTGGTCGTAGGTGTGGAAGTCGCGGTAGTCGCGGCCGCCGGGGTAGCCCGCGCGGGGGGACCACACGCGGTAGGTGACGTCGAGGTCGCGGCCGAACGCCACGACGCCCGACGACCCGACGGGCCGGGCGAAGGCGGTGTCGCCGCGCAGCGCGGGCCCGTCGACGAGGAAGCGGCGCACGCCCGCCGCCGCGTAGCCGTCCTCCATGCCGGGGGCGTAGCCGCATTCGGGCGCCCAGATCCCGGTCGGGCGGGCGCCGAGGCGCAGCGTGGTGTCGGCGAGCCCGGTCTCCAGGGCGAACGCGCGCACCTGGGGGAGCAGCAGCGGGCCGAACGCGTGGGTGGCGGGGCCGCCGAGCAGCTCGACCGCCCCGGCGTCGCGCAGCGAACGCAGGAGCGGGGAGGCGCCGTGGCGCCAGTGGGCCTCGAAGTCGGCCAGCGCGGCCGTGGCGGCCCGGTGTTCGTGGGCGGCGAGGTCGGGCAGGCGCGGGGCGGCGCCGTGGGCGCGCAGGAGCCAGCCGCCGAGCCACTCGTGCAGGCCGCGGAGGCAGTGCGGGTCGTCGAGCTGGGCGGCCAGCACCGGGGTGACGCCGAGGGTGAGCAGGTCGCGACGGCCCTCGGCGGCCAGCCGTCGCACGACGTCGAGCACGGGGAGGTAGGCGTGCGCCCACGACTGGTAGAGCCACTCCTCCCCGACCGGCCACCGCCCGTGGTGGGCGAGCCAGGGGAGGTGGGAGTGCAGCACGAGGCAGAACGCCCCCACCTCACGCCGAGTCTCCGTTTTCGTGACGGCGAGTCTCCCTTCCTACGACGGCGAGTCTCCGATTTCGGCGCGGTGAGTCTGCGTTCTCGCCGCGGTGAGTCGCACGTCTCGCCGCGGTGAGTCGGCGGTTTCGACGCCGTGAGTTGGCCGATTCACCGGGCCGTCGCCGTCGCGATGAGGTCGAGGCTCGCGTCGACGGGGTGGTCCGGGCCGTCGGGGTGCAGGGCGAAGTCGGCCGTCGTGACGGCGGCGACGTCCCGCAGCAGGGCCGCGGGCCACACCCCGGCCAGCGTCGCCGCGGTCTGGGCGGCGACCAGCGACCCACCGTGGGCGGCGTCGAGCGCCCGCAGCCGCGGCCCGTGGTGCAGCCCGAGCACGGTGACGTCGCCGAAACCCGCCGTCAGCAGCAGTTCGGTCAGCTCGGCCGCCGCCAGCTCCCGCGTGTGGAACGGGTTGAGCGGAGTGTCGCGGCCGGGGGAGAACGTGAGCCGGTTGGGCGTCGAGAGGAACAGCGCGCCGCCCGCGGCCAGGACCCGGCGGCATTCGCGGAGGAACCGCCCTTGGTCCCAGAGGTGCTCGACGACCTGCAACGACACCACCGCGTCGACCCCGCCGTCCCGCACCGGCAGCGCGACGAGGTTGGCCCGCGCCGCCGACACCCGCGGGTAGCGCCGCCCGACGTACCCGATCGCCGCGGCGTCGTAGTCGAGCGCCAGCACCCGCGTCGCCCCGCCCGCGAGCAGGTCGGCCCCGTACCCCTCGCCGCAGCCCGCCTCGAGCACGACGCCCCGGCACCGGGGCGCCAACGCCTCGTAGACGACCAGGTGCCTGCGGAACCAGTAGTTCTCCCGCGCGATCCCGGGCACGGTGCGCTCGCCCGTGAGCGCCAGCTCCTCAGACGGCACGCCGCACCGTCCTCGCCTGCCCGCCAGGACCGAGTCTCGCCGTCACGGACGTCGCGATTCGCCGTGGTGGGAACGGGGACTCGCCGTCACGAAAGCGACTCGCCGCCGCGGAAGTCACGACTCGCCGTCGCGGGAACGGGGACTCGGCGGCGGATCGGCCAACTCACCCCGGCGGAACGTACGACTCACCGCGGGGAGTCAGGGGCGGGGGCGGCGGACGCGGGGGTCCGGGCCCGGGTCGCCGTTCACCGTGAGCACCCCGCCGATCGTGAACCGCAGCCACGCCAGGAGCGTGCGGTCGTCCAGGGTGAGCGGCACCTCGGGGCCCTGCCAGCTCAGGAGCGTCACCGGTCGGTGCCGCAGCGCGTCGCGGAGCGTGGCCGCGAGCTCCGGGGTGGCGAGCACGGTGACCCCGTCGTGCGCGACCGGGAGGGTGCCCGGCAGCGCCCGCGGCATGTCCGGGCCCGTGGTGACCACGTAGCCGCAGCCGTGTCTGTCGTCGTAACCGGTGATCACCATCCGGTCACCCCGCGACGATCTTCGCGATGCGGTCGCACTCGGCGGCCAGCTTGACGACGTTGGGGTCGTCGGCCTTCAGGCCGTGGCGGGCCGCGAGCACGCCGACGTCGACGTAACCGACCTGCGTGACGTTCTTGTCGTTGAGCCAGATGACGAACCGCAGCGGCAGCTCCAGCCCGAACGTCGGCGCCGCCGCGACCAGCGGCGTGGTGAACTCGGGCGCGCTGAGCAGCACCGTCTGGGTGGCGCGCAGCGCGGGCCCGGACGCACCCGAGCCCGTGGCCAGGTCCTGTGTGGACACGACCGTTTCGCGGTTGGTGGCCGCCACGGTGACCCGCGTGACCGCGATGGGCACCGTCGTGTTGCTGTCCGCCACGCGCAGGAACCCGGTGGGTGAGACGCCGACCAGTGGCGCCGCCTTCTGGCTGCCTGTCGCGCCCGTCGCCGCGTCGGCCACCTGCGTGACGGACTGCGCGAACGGCGTGCTCAGCGCGGGGTCGACGGCGCCCGCGACGACCGCGACGTACTCCGGTCCGTTGTAGACGAGCTTGACGGCGCCGACGGCGTCCTGCGTGACCAGGTAGCGCCCGGGCAGCGCGGCGGCCGCCTGCTGGTTGTCGCGCAGCATCGGCAGGCCCGCGGCGGGCGGGCCGCCGACCACCACGGTGTTGGGCGGGATGGTGACGCCGAGCAGGTCGGCGTCGGCGGTGTTGTCGACGGTGGCGACCACCGTGCCGCCACCCGCGGTGATCGCGTCCTGCAGCTTCTTGACCTCGGCGGGCACGTCGGAGCCGACGGGCAGGGTGACCGTGCCCGGCGGGTGGCCCGCGGCGGCGGGCGGCGGGGCGAGGGTGGTGACCTCCTCGCCCTCGGCCGACCGGCCACACCCGACCACGGAAGCGAGCAGACCGGCGGCGAGCGCGGCGCCCAGGAACGCGCGTCGCCGCGCCACGCTGGTCATCACACCCGGAACAGTAGGACGTTCCGGGTGAGGAGTTTCACCCGCGGTCCGCGTTGCCCGGCGCCTACCCACTGGTAACAATTGCGGCCTGTCGCGCTTCGGGGCGCCGGTGGTGGCAGAGTCGGCGTACGAGACGCGCCCCGCGACATCGGCAGGAGGTCGAAGAGGTCCGATGAACATCGTCGTGCTGGTCAAGCAGGTGCCCGACACCTATTCCGAACGCAAGCTGCGCGACGACGGGGTCCTGGACCGCGACGCCACCGACGCGGTGCTGGATGAGATCAACGAGCGCGCGGTCGAGGCGGCGTTGCAGCTCAAGGAGGCCAACGACGGCTCCGAGGTCACCGTGCTGACCATGGGCCCCGACCGGGCCACGGACGCGATCCGCAAGGCGTTGTCGATGGGCGCGGACAAGGCGGTGCACCTGTCGGACGAGGCGCTCGCGGGCTCGGACGCGGTGGCCACGGCGAAGGTGTTGGCCAAGGCGATCGGCACGGTCGAGGGCGTGGATGTGGTGCTGGCGGGCAACGAAGCTTCCGACGGTCGTGGCGCGGCGGTGCCCGCGATGGTGGCCGACGTGCTGGGCTGGCCCGCGCTCACCCACGTGCGCGAGCTGACGGTCGAGGGCGGGGCGGTGACCGGGCGGCGGGAGACCGACGACGGCGTCACCGTGCTGACGGCCGAGTTGCCGGTGGTGGTGTCGGTGTCGGAGAAGATCAACGAGCCGCGGTACCCGTCGTTCAAGGGGATCATGGCGGCGAAGAAGAAGCCGGTCGCCACGCTGTCGTTGGCTGATGTCGGGGTGGATGCGGGCGAGGTCGGCCTGGCGCACGCGTTGACCACGGTCACGTCGGCGTCGCCGAAGCCGCCCAAGAGCGCGGGGGAGAAGGTCACCGACGAGGGCGACGGCGGGGACAAGATCGCGTCGTTCCTGGTCGGTCAGAAGCTCATCTGAGACGGGAGTCAGAGGCATGGCTGAGGTGTTGGTCCTCGTCGACCACGTCGAGGGTGAGATCAAGAAGGCGACCTACGAGCTGCTGACCGCCGCCCGCGCGTTGGGTGAGCCGTCCGCGGTGGTGGTCGGGCCGGCGGTGTCGACCAAGGAGTTGGCCGCGCACGGCGCGGAGAAGATCTACGTGGCGGAGACCGACCGGGACGACTTCCTCACCCCGCAGGTCGACGTGCTGGCCGCGCTGGTGGAGGCGAAGTCCCCGGCGGCGGTGCTGATCGCGGTGTCGGCCGACGGCAAGGAGATCGCCGGCCGGTTGGCGTTGCGCACGGGTTCGGCGTGGCTCAACGACGTGGTGGACGTGTCGCCGGACGGGGCGACGCATTCGGTGTTCGGCGGGGCGTGGGTGGTGCAGGCCAAGGCGGCCACCGAGCACCCGGTGATCACCGTGCGGCCGGGGTCGTTCGAGGTGGAGGACGCCACCGGCGCCGGGGCCGAGGAGACCGTGGAGGTGCCCGCCGCGTCCGGGCGCGGGGCCACCGTGTCCAGCCGCGAGCCGATCACGGGTGGTGACCGTCCGGAGCTCACCGAGGCCTCCGTGGTCGTGTCAGGGGGCCGAGGTGTGGGGTCGGCGGAGGACTTCACCGTGGTCGAGGGCCTGGCCGACGTGCTGGGCGCGGCCGTGGGGGCTTCGCGTGCGGCGGTGGACTCGGGGTACTACCCGCACCAGTTCCAGGTGGGTCAGACCGGGAAGACGGTGTCGCCGCAGCTCTACATCGCGCTGGGGATCTCCGGGGCGATCCAGCACCGGGCGGGCATGCAGACGTCCAAGACGATCGTGGCGGTGAACAAGGACCCGGAGGCGCCGATCTTCGAGATCGCCGACTTCGGGGTGGTGGGCGACCTGTTCAAGGTCGCGCCGCAGCTGCGGGAGGCCGTCGCCAAGCGCAAGGGCTGAGTTCATCGGGGCGCCACCACGTCGTCGTTCGACGCCTTCTGCGACCACCTGATCGTGCGGGAGGAGCGCACCGGAGAGGTCGTCGGGACCTACCGGATGCTCCCACCCGAGCGCGCCCGGGCCGCCGGGTCGCTCTACGCCCAGCACGAGTTCGTGATCGACGAGCTGGCGCCGCTGCGCAGGTCGCTGGTCGAGACCGGGCGCTCGTGCGTGCACCCCGCCCACCGCAGCGGGGCGGTCGTCGGGCTGGTGTGGGCGGGCATCGCCCGCTACATGCTGCTCAGCGGCAACGAAGCAGGTGCTCCGGCTCACGGCGGTCGCGGCGGTGGTGCTCACCGCGCTCGTCACTGTCCCGCTCGCCGGGGACCGGTGGCTCGCCGAGTGCCGCCGGGCCCTCCTACGCGACGCGCCTGCGGGTGACCCCCGCCGCGCGTGGGACGCCTGGTCGGGCGTGCTCGTCGGTGTGCCGCACGGCGCGTTCGCGCTCAGTCGGTGAGGTCGGCCGCCGACTCCACCACCACCGTGCCCCGCAGCCGCAGGTCGGCGGCCGACCGGCCGACGAACACCGTGAACGTCCCCGGCTCGACGACGTGGCGCATCGCCCGGTTCCACACGGCGAGCCGGGCCGCGGCGATGCGGAGCGTGACCGTGACGGTGCGGCCGGGCGCGAGCTCGACCGTGGTGAAGGCGGCCAGGCTCGTCCCGGTACGCGCGACCGAGGCCACCTCGTCGCGCAGGTACACCTGCACGACCTCCGTGCCCACGCGGTCGCCCGCGTTCGTCACCCGGCACTGGACGACCAGCTGCGGCGGCCCCGGTGCGCGGTCCGGCGTGATGCGCAGGTGGGAGTACTCGACGCTCGTGTAGCCCGCGCCGTGGCCGAGCGGGAAGACGACGCGGTCGCCGTCGCCGGTGATCGGGACGGGCAGCCGGCCGCCCGGCTCCGCGGCCCCGAGCAGCACGTCGGCGTGCGCGTCGGCGTGGATGTGCACCGGCTGCCAGCACAGCATCACGGCGGCGGTCGTCGCGACGAGCGGCGCCAGCACCCGCGGGTCGGCGCCGCACACGAGCGCGACGCACGGCGTGCCGGTGGCGACCAGCCTGCCGATCGCGACCTCGGACCCCTCGGGGTCGTCGACCACCACGACCACGGCCGCCGCCTGGTGCCGCCCGACCTCGTCCGGGTCGACCGCCCACGCGCCGTGCGGGTGCCTGCGACCCAGCGCGTTGACCAGCCCGCGCGTCTCGACGGTGGTGCCGCCCGCGACCACCAGGATCGGGCCCGACCCGTCGACGGGCAGCACCGCGCGCGGGTCGGTGAGCAGCACCGCGGAACGGGCGACGGCCCGGGCGGCGAGCGCCACCCGCGCCGGGCGGGGCAGCGGAGGGCGGACGGGCACGGGCTCGTCGAAGAGCCCGAGGGCCAGCTTGAGCTGCAGGACGGTGACCACGGCCGCGTCGACCAGCCAGCTCGCCAGCCTGCCCTCGACGAGCAGGCGCAGCATCCGGTGGGCCGTGTCATCGGCGCCGCCGGGGCCGTCGGCGCCGTCGGGGCCGAACACGATGTGCACCCCGGACTCGATCGCGAGCGCCAGCGCCGCGTCGGCCGTCTCCGCGACGTGGTGGCGTTCGGCGAGGCCGAGCACGTCGTCCGCCGAGGCCAGCACGACACCGGTGAAGCCCCACTCGGCGCGCAGCACCTGCTGCAGCAGTCGCGAGTCCGCGTGCAGCGGGACGCCGTCGTTGGCGGCGGCGGCGGGCAGGACGAGCGCGGCCCCCGCCCGCACCGCCGACTCGCTCGCGGGCAGCACGGTGGTGCGCAACGTGCGCTCCGACCAGCCGTGGTCGACCCGCCGCACCGCCTGTCCCGCCGTGCCGCCGACGTCGGGCACGGCCGCGGCGAGGGTGCCGCCGCCCGGCCGGACGGCGGGCCCGCCCTGCAGGCCGTAGATGTGGGCGCGCACCAGCTCGGCCGCCAGCACGGGGTCGCTGCCGAGGCTGCCCGCCACGTCGGCCCACCCGGCCCGGCCGAGCGCCGGAGCCACGGACAGGCCCGCGGCGGCGTGGATCCCGGCCGCGGCGAGCGGGCCCGCGGTGGCCGAGGCGAGCTCGGCGACCAGGTCGGTGTCCCAGGTGGCCGCCCTGGCCAGCGCGGGCGGCAGGGCCGGGAGGTCGGTCGGGTCGTGCAGCGCGATCGCGAGGGCCGGGATCGGCCTGCGGGCGGCGGCCCGGATGCGGGACTGCGCCTCGGCGAGGTCGCGCGCCATGGCCGTGAGCGGGCGGGGCCCGACCAGCACGACGCCAGGCGCGGGACCGTCGGCGGGTCGCGTCACGCCGCTGGGGCCGAGCACCACCCCGGTGAGCTGACCGACCTTCTCCTCGATGGTCATCTCGGCCATCAGGTCGGCGACGAACCGTTCGCGCGCGGGTGGCGCGCGCAGCGGGCTGCGCCCTGATCGGGGTAGGGCTGTGCCCGGACCGTGCACAGTCATGATCGTGAGCTTTCCACCGGGGGCGCCGCTGCGCGGTGCCCGTGTACGTGCGGGGGAGCGACGGTTCGCGGGCCTAGTGGCCCGCGGCGGCGAGGCGGTGCGGCGTGGTGTCGTCGGACGCGGCGACCCGGGCGGGGCCGGGCCGGGGGCCGCCCGCCGGGGGTGCTCCGGTGCGGCGGGGCGGGGGCGGCGAGGGGCGTGCCGTCGGGACCGTTTCGGGCAGCTCGGCCCGGATCGCGGCCGCGATGCGGGCGAGCTCGGCGCGGGCGGCGCCCTGCAGGTCGCGGAGCCTGGCCAGCTCGTGCTCGGCCTGCGCGCGGGCCCGGCCCAGCTCGTCGGCCGTGCGGCGGC
>DATAOO010000158.1:0-14808 GCA_036265695.1 Pseudonocardia sp.
GCCGGCCGCGATGTCGCCGATGCGGGCGTGGACGCGCCCGGCGACGGTGTCGCGGAAGGCGGTCAGGCGCCGCACGGTGGGCAGGGCGCCGCGGAACTTCTCGGGCCGCGCCGAATCCATGAGGGCGTCAAGTTCCGGGTCGGGGCTGGGTTCGGCCGCGGTGAGGTTGCGGATCATGAAGTGGGCGACGTGGGCCTGGTGCCCGAGGTGCCAGCCGATGGCGCTGGAGTTCTCGTGCGGACGCCAGGTCAGCTCGTCCGGGGTGAGATCGCGCCACAACCCGTCGGTATAGGCGCGGGCGCGGTCGTACTCGCGCAGCAATTCGCCGATCTCCTGCATGCGAGCAATCGTCGCGCACCGGCGTCGGTCGCGGAGACGTGTCCGCGGAGCGCGGCCGTCTGAGATCGTTGGCGCGTGGCCACGTACACCGTCAACCCGGCGGGCGTCGAGCACGCCCGGCAGCTCATCGACAAGCGTCGCATCGTCCTGTCCAGCCGCTGGGGCGACGTGCAGCCCAGCGCCGAGGACGAGAACGCCTACCTGAAGCGGCACTCCTTCGCGGAGTACGGGGCGTGGCACCTCGCGCTCACCGAGGGGCCGGGCGAGGAGACCAAGGCCCGGTACGCCTTCGTCTACGGCGACTTTCACCGCCTGCACCGCATGGGCATCATCGCGTGCCACTACCGGGCCGCCGAGTGGGGCCACAAGGAGATCGAGCTGGCCGCCCACGAGCTGTTGCAGTACCTGGACGACCGCAATACGTAGCCTGGGGTGCATGACCGTCGCGCAACCGCTGATCGAGCTCGACGCCTCGTACGCCCGCGCGGTGCCCCGGCTGTCCGTGCCCTGGACGGCGGCGCCGGTGCCCGCACCCGAACTGCTCCTGCTCAACGCGGAGCTGGCCGAGGAGCTGGACCTGGACCCGGCGGCGCTGCGGGCGCCCGCCGGGGTGGCGCTCCTGACCGGCCACGGGCTCCCCGAGGGGGTCACCACGGTCGCGCAGGCCTACGCGGGCCACCAGTTCGGCTTCTACCAGCCCCGCCTCGGCGACGGCAGGGCGTTGCTGCTCGGCGAGGTCGTCGACCGCTCGGGCCGGCGGCGCGACCTGCACCTCAAGGGCTCCGGGCGCACACCGTTCGCCCGCGGCGGAGACGGCAAGGCCGCGGTGGGCCCCATGCTGCGCGAGTACCTCATCGGCGAGGCGATGCACGGGCTCGGCATCCCGACCACGCGGGGGCTGTCGGTCGTCGCCACCGGCGAGCAGGTGCCGCGCGAGCGGCTGCTGCCCGGCGCGGTGCTCTGCCGGGTGGCCGCGAGCCACCTGCGGGTAGGCACGTTCCAGTACGCCGCGGCCGCCGGCGACCGCGACCTGCTGCGCGCCCTCGCCGACTACGCCATCGCCCGCCACCACCCCGACGCGGTCGAGGCGGACAACCCGTACCTCGAGCTGTACCGGCGGGTCATCGCCGCGCAGGCCGAGCTGGTGGCCCGCTGGATGCTCGTCGGGTTCGTGCACGGCGTGATGAACACCGACAACATGACGATCTCCGGCGAGACCATCGACTACGGCCCGTGCGCGTTCATGGACGTCTTCGACCCGGCCACGGTCTTCAGCTCCATCGACGAGCAGGGCCGCTACGCCTACCGCAACCAGGCCGCGGTGGCCCAGTGGAACCTGGCGCGACTCGGCGAGGCGCTGCTCCCCCTGATCGGCATCGACAATCCGGAGGACGCCGACGCCGCGGTGGCCGCCGCCGTCGAGGCGGTGAACGGGTTCGCCGCCGCCTTCCAGGGGCACTGGGACGAGGGCATGGCGGCCAAGCTCGGCCTGCCCGCGCCCGACCCGAAGCTGGCCGAGGACCTGGCCGCCCTGCTGCGCGCCCAGCGCGTCGACTTCACGTCGTTCTTCCGCGCGCTGTCCGCGGGCACCGCCCGCGACCTCTTCCTCGACCGCGACGCGTTCGACGCGTGGGCCGCGCGCCGCGACGCGCTGCTGCCCGCCGACCGTGCGGCGGTGGCGGCGGGCATGGACCGGGTGAACCCCGTCTACATCCCGCGCAACCACCGCGTGGAGGAGGCGCTCACCGCGGCGACCGCGGGCGACCTCGGCCCGTTCCGCACGCTGCTCGACGTCGTCGCACACCCGTTCACGGCGCGGCCCGGGCTGGAGGACTACGCGGTGCCCGGCGACGCCACCCCCTACGTCACCTACTGCGGCACCTGATCGAGCGCCCGGCGCATGATCACGCGGGGGAACCCGCCGGACACCGCGTCGGTCGCGCTGGCGAACGTGAACCCGCCCGCCTCGAACAGCGCGCGGGTGCCGACGTAGGCCATCGTCAGGTCGACCCTCTCCCCCCGGTTGTCGACCGGGTAGCCCTCCACTGCGGGCGCGTCGTGCTCGCGGGCGAACGCGACGGCGCCGTCGAGCAGCGCGTGCGCCACGCCGCGGCCGCGGTGCCCGGCGCGGACCCGGAAGCACCACACCGACCACACCGGCAGGTCGTCGGCGTGCGGGATCTTGCGCGACCGGGCGAACGGCAGCTCCGCCCGCGGGGCGACGGCCGCCCAGCCGACGACGTCGTCGCCGTCGTAGGCGAGCACGCCCGGCGCGACCGCGCGCCGCGTCAGCGCGCGGACGTACTCCCCGCGCTCCGGCCCGACCAGCGCCTTGTTCGTCGCCGCGTCCACCCGGTGGCTCAGGCACCAGCACACCGAGGACGTCGGGTTCTTGGGCCCGAGGATCGTCCTGACGTCGGGGAAGGACGTGGCAGGGCGCACCGAGAAGCTCACCGCGCGACCCTATGCTGCGCGGGTGACGACGCTGCGGGTGCTGCGCGGCGGCACCAGGGCGCCGCTGGTGCTGTTGCTGCACGGGCTGGGGGCCACCGCCGATGTGTGGGGCGGGGTGGGCGCGGCGCTCGGCGACCGGGCCTGGGCGGCGCCCGACCTGCCCGGCCACGGCGGCTCCCCGGCGCTGTCGGAGTACACCTTCGCCGGGGTGGCCGACGCGGTGGCGCCGCTGCTCGACCCGGCGGGCACCGTGGTGGTCGGGCACAGCTTCGGCGGGGTGGTCGGGCTGCACCTGGCGCGGCGGCCGGGGGTGCGCGCCGTCGTCGGCCTGGGCATCAAGGTCGCCTGGACCCCGGACGAGCTGGCCAGGGCGGCCGCGGCGGCCGAGCGGCCGCCGCCGGTCTTCGCCTCCCGGGACGAGGCGTTGGCCCGACACCTGCGGGTCTCCGGGCTGGACGGCCTGCTGGACCCGACGGATCCCGCGCTGGAGGCGGGCGTGCGCAGGAGCCGGACGGGGTGGCGCACCGCGTTCGACCCGCGGGCGTTCGCCGTGGGTGAGCCCGGGATGGCCGGGCTCGTCGCCGCCGCCACGGTGCCGGTGCTGCTGGCCCGCGGCGAGCACGACCCGATGGTCACCACCGCGCAGCTGGCCGAGCTGGTGTCGGACCCGGTGGTGTTGGCCGGGCTCGGGCACAACGCCCACGTCGAGCGGCCGGCTGCGGTGCTGCCCCTACTGGGCTGATCCGGGGGTCGTCCGTCGCGCTCCGTTCCCGCTCGACACCCCGTTCGGTGGAGCGGCCGCAGGGTGCCGCGGGCCAACGGCTACGCTCCGACGTCAGTGGCGGCCACGTCGCTCCGGTACCCCAGCGCCGGAGCCGTCGCCCCAGGGCCGCCACGCGGGTAGGGACTTCGGCGCCCCGGCGCCACCGGAGGTGCTCGGTGAAGCTCGTGACCCGTCTGGTGGCCTGCCTGGCTCTGCTCGGCGCCACCGCCTGCTCGGCCACCGTGTCGGGCACCGCCGCGCCCACGCCCGCACCGACCGCCGGGCCTGCGGCGAACCCGCCGCCGCGCCCCGCCTTCGCGGCGTACCTCGACGCGGAGATGTCGTTCCCCGATCTGGCCACGCTGTCCGGGCAGACCGGGCTGAAGCACGTCGTGCTCTCGTTCGTGTTGGCCAAGGACGGCGGGTGCGAGCCTGCGTGGGGCGGCAGCGAGCCGATGGACTCGCTCAAGGGCTCGATCGAGTCGTTCCGCGCGGTCGGTGGGTCGGTCACGGTCGCGACCGGCGGCGCGGAAGGCGCCTACCTGGAGAACGTCTGCGCGAACCCCGCCGACCTCGCGGCCGCCTACACGAAGGTCCTCGACGCCACCGGCACGAACCTGCTCGACGTCGACATCGAGCAGGACGTGAAGATCGACAAGGTGATCGAGGCGCTGGGGCTGCTGCAGCGCGCCCGCGGGACGGACATCACGCTGACCCTCCCGACCGAGCTCGACGGCCTCGGCCCCGGCCAGCTGAACCTGGTGAAGAAGGCGGCCGCGACGAAGGTCGACATCACCGTCAACATCATGGACATGAACCTCGACACGCGCGGCGACTTCGGCACGGCCATGGTGCGGGCCGCCCAGACCGTGCTCACCCAGCTGCGCAAGGTCTACCCGAACGCCACCAAGGCCGAGCAGTACCGCAGGCTGGGCATCACGATGATGATCGGGCGCAACGACACCGGGCCGATCACCCAGCTCGACGACGCGCAGACGGTGATGGAGTTCGCCAAGACCAACGGCGTCGGCAGGCTCGGCATGTGGTCGCTCGCGCGGGACTTCGGCACCTGCCCCGGTCGCACGGAGGCGCAGCCGGACTGCAGCGGGATCAAGCAGGAGGACTACGGCTTCACCCGCACGCTCGCGGCCTTCGCGGGCCCGACGACCGACTGACCCCGCCGCGCCGGATCGGCTACGGGTGCAGGCCGCCCGCCGCCACCCCCAGCTCGCGCTCCGCGTTCGTGAAGACCAGGTCGCGGACGGCGGTGTAGTCGACGTCGGGGCCGACCGCGGCCAGCACCGCCAACCCGTCGACCACGGCGTAGATCCGAGCCGCCGAGGCCGTCGGGTCGGCGGTGTGGAACTGGCCTTCCACGACGCCGTCGGCGATGAGGTCGCCGAGCCGCTGCTTGTCGACCGCCATCTGTCGGTTGACCTCGGCCGCGAGGCCCGCCCGGTGCCGGAAGGCGCTCCAGGCGTCCAGCCACAGCAGGCTGACCCCGTCGCGCTCGTGGCCGATCAGGCTCGCGAGCAGCGTGCGCAGCCGGTCCAGCGGGGTGAGCCCGTCCGCGGCGGCCGCGTAGCACTCGGCGGACTCGGTGCTGACCGCGTGCCGGAAGGCGGCGACCACGAGCTCGTCGACGGTCTGGAAGTAGTGGCTGACCAGCCCCGGGTACACGCCGAGCTCGTCGGCCACCCGCCGCAGCGTGAGGCTCTCCAGCCCCTCCGCGCTGGCCAGCGCGCTGGCCGTGCCCAGGATCTCGGCGCGGCGCTCCTCGGGTGGCTTGCGGCGGCGCACCGCGGACTGCGTCATACCCCCCATCTTATTGGAAACCTCGCCAACAAGCGGTTGACACGGCGCCCGACGGCTTGTTGAATCTCTCACCAACAGCTTGTTGTCGCTGCCACCAACACTTGTCGGGAGAGCGCCCGCACGGACGCATCGAGGAGCCCCATGACCACCAGCACCACCGAAGCCGCGAACACCGCAGCCGTGACGCGCGTGGAGCACGTCGGCGTCGAGTTCATCCCGGACGGCGAGCGCGACTCCAACCCGCGCAACCTCTTCTCGGTCTTCGCCGGGGTCAACCTCGGCTGGGTCTGCGCGATCTACGGCTGGCTGGGTGTGGTCCTCGGGCTCGACTTCACCGGGTCGCTCACGGCGAACCTGGTCGGCACCCTGGTCGGCACGCTCGTGGTGGTGCCGCTGGCCCTCGTCGGCCCGCGCACCGGCACGAACATGACCGTCTCCAGCGGCGCCCACTTCGGCATACTCGGCCGGTTCATCGGCTCCGGCCTGGCCCTGGTCTTCGCGCTCGTCTTCGCCGCGATCACCGTGTGGACCAGCGGCGACGCCATCGTCGCGGCGGGCCACCGGCTGCTGGGCACGCCCGAGAACGGCGTCGCGCTCGCGGCCGCCTACGCCCTGGTGTCCGTCGTGATGGTCGTGATCGCGCTGGTCGGCCACGACCTGATCGTCCGCGTGCAGCGGTTCGTCGTGCCGGTGGCGACGGTCGTCCTCTTGGCGGGCTTCGCCGCCTACGCGGGCACCTTCGACGCCCACCGCACGCTGGGCGAGCCGACGACCGGTAGCTACTGGTCGACCTGGGTGCTCGTCACCGTTCTGGCCGCGGCGGGCCCGATCTCCTACGGCCCGGCCCTTGGCGACTACACCCGACGCATCTCCCGCCGCCACCGCGACGCCCGGGTCGCGGGTGCCGTGGGCGCGGGGATCGTGCTCGGCACCATGCTGCCCGCGGTGCTCGGCGCGTTCGCCGCGGCCGCGTTCGTCACGCCGACCGGCTCCTTCCTGCACGACCTCGTCGATGCCGCGCCGCTCTGGTACGTCGTCCCGATCCTGGTCGTCTCGGTGTTGGGCGGCTTCGGCCAGGGTGTGCTGTGCATCTACGCCAGCGGCCTGGACGTCGAGTCGCTGTGGCCGCGGATGCGGCGCGTGCACACCACGGTGCTGGCCGCGGCGGTGGCGGTGGTGCTCCTGTTCGTCGGGGTGTTCGTGTTCGACGCCGCCGAGTCGGTGACCACCATGAGCGTCGCCCTCAACGCGCTCGCCACGCCGTGGGTCGTGATCCTGCTGATCGGCTTCCTGCGCCACCACCGAAACTACGACCCCCGCGACCTGCAGGCCTTCGCCGAGGGACGGCACGGCCGCTACTGGTTCACCCGCGGCTGGAACGTGCCCGCGGTGCTCGCGTGGATCGCCGGGTCGACGTTCGGCGTGCTCTCGGTCAACACCGACCTGGTCGCCGGGCCGCTGGCCGACATCGCGGGCGGCGTCGACGTCAGCGCAATCGGCTCGGGAGTGGTGGCCGCGCTCGTGTACCTGACGGCCGTCGCCGTCGTGCCCGCCCGGGTGGATCCGCAGCGGCCGCCGCGCCGGGTGCCCGCGCTCGTCCCGGCCTGAGCCTCAGAGCATCGCGTCGATCTCGGCCCGGTGGTACTTCAGCGGGGTGGTCGGGAAGCCGAACTCGTCCTTGTGCAGCTCGGTCGACCCGCACCAGCCGCAGCGGCCCGAGGCGTCCATCACCGCCTTGCTCTCCAGCGCTGCCCGCCGGTCGACCGATCCGGCGGGCAGTGCCTGCGGCGACGGCGCAGCGACGGGCTTCGCCTCGCGGCCGGTGATCTTCTTGAACACCCACACGCCGCCCGCGACGAGGGCCACGATCACCACGATCCCGATCAGCCACTGCACCAGCCCGGCCACGATGCTGATGGCCAGCCCGGCCAGCACGAGCACCCCGATGATCTGCGCGATGCGCAGGACGATGCGCGACACGCCCTCGACAGTAGCCGAGGAAAGTCACGGATTCGTCGTGTCGGCCCCAGATCGATGACTCTGGAGCGGCCGGCTCAGCCGGACATCACCCATCGGATCCCCATCGTGACGACCTGGCCGCCGCCGCGGACGAGGGTCGGCTCGATCACCGGGAGGTGGGGCAGCCGCAGCGGCGCGCGGGCCCACCGCGGCAGCAGCTCCACCGCCGCGGCGGCGAGCAGGGCGTAGGGCGCTCGGGCGGCGAGTGCGAGGGGCGGGTCGAGCAGCAGGAACCTGGCCGTCGCGCGGGCCTCGGGGGTGCCCGCGAGCTCCGGCCGGAAGGCCGCGATCCGCTCCGCGAGCGCCGCCTCGGTCTCCGGCGGGTCGAGCACGCCGAGCTCCCGCGCGATCCGGGCGGTGTCGGCCACGGACCCGTCGCGGCCCTCCTGGTCGAGCGGGCGCGCCCCGTAGCGCTGGTGGGCCCGCAGGAAGCTGTCGATCTCCGCGATGTGCACCCACTCCAGCAGGTGCGGGTCGCCTGCCGAGTAGGCGCGGCCGTCCGGTGCCCGCCCGCGCACCCGGGCGTGCACCGACTTGATCCGCTCGATCGTCTCGCGGGCCTCCTCGTCGGGCCCGAACGTCGTGGCGGCGAGGAAGTAGCTGGTGCGGGCCAGGCGCCCCCACGGGTCGCCGCGGTACCCGGAGTGCCCGGCGACCCCGGCCATCGCCAATGGGTGCAGCGACTGCAGGAGCAGGGCGCGCAGCCCGCCGACGAACATCGACGCGTCGCCGTGCACCCGCCGGATCGGCCGGTCCGGGGCGAACCAGCGCGGCCCGGGAGCGCTGTGGATCCGCTTCCGCCGGTTGGGCCCCTCGTCGCCCGCGACCTTCTGGAACACGTCGGCGCCCAGCCGTGCGCGCAGCTCCGCGATCCGCCCCGTCAGCGAGCCGACCCCGGGCACGCGCAGTTCGACCACGCCTTCATCATCCGCGACGCTCGCTGAGAACGCGCGGTGGTTAGGAGGGTGCTGAGGAACTCCGCCCGTCGCGCAGTAGGGCCGAGTTCCTCAGCGCGCTCCTTGGGTTACGGCCGTCCGGCGTGCGGGACGTCGACGCGCACGGCGATCAGGCTCCCCTCGCGGGCGGCGGAGCGGGCCTTCTCGTCGAAGTCGGGGGCCGCGCAGGCGTACAGGGTGCGCCCGTCGGCGCCGCCGAGCATGCAGGCGTACACGCCGGTGCCGACGGCGATCTCGTCGACGACCTCCCCGCCTTCCCGCACGCGCAGGAGCCGGGCGCCGACGGCGTCGGCGATCCACAGCGCCCCTTCGGCGTCGAGGCAGCAGCCGTCCGGGGCGACGACGAGCTGGCCCAGCGCCTCGTGCAGGTCGCTCGCGGTCGGGAGCTCGGCGAACTTCGCCCAGGTGCGGCGGTTGGTGAGCGAGCCGTCGTCCGCGATGTCGAACGCGCTCACCCGATTGCCGAACGTCTCGTCGACGATGAGCACGCCGTCGTCGGTGATCACGCTGCCGTTGCTGAACCACATGTCCTGCGCCACCGGGGTCACGTCGCCGTCCGGGTCGACGCGCAGGAGCACAGCCGTCGCGACCGGCGCGCCGCCCATCAGGTCGAAGCCGAAGTTGCCGACGTAGGCCCGGCCCTGCGCGTCGACGACCATGTCGTTCGGGTGGCCGCCGACGTGCTCGCCGAGCTCGGCGTGCGTCACCAGCGTGCCGTCGGGCTCGCGGCGCAGCAGCCGGGCGTCGCGCATCGACACCACCAGCATCCGGCCGTCGGGCAGCCAGCCGAGACCGGACGGCTGCGCGGGCACCTCGGCCTCCGTCCGCAGGTCGGAGCCGTCCTCCTCCGCGGAGAGCACGCGGTGGGTGTAGAAGTCGACGAACCAGATCCGCCCCTCGTGCCAGCGCGGGCACTCGGAAAAGGTCAGCCCGTCCACCACCGTGGTGATCTCGCGGCTCATGAGGCGTTCCCTTCGGTTGCGGCGGCCAGGAACCGTTCGAGCTCGCCCGCCACGTCGGGCCCGCACGGTTGGTACACGATCTCGGTGACGCCGTGCGCGGCGAGCTCGGCGATCCGGTCGCGGATCACGCCGGGCGTGCCGCTGAGGGTCACGTCCGGGAGCATCGCGTGCCCGCCCGCGCCCCACGCCGCCCGGTCGGCAGCGTTCAGCTCGACGCAGTGCCCGACGTGCACGGCGAGGTGGCGCTCGTCCGCGGGCGTCCGCTCGACGACGTCCATCCACTCGCCGCCACCGGGGAGCGTGCGGACCGCGTCGGGGCCGCCGAACTCGTAGGCGCCGTGGTAGGCCAGCGCCCAGCCGGGCCCGCCCGCGACCCGGGCGTGGTCGGAGTCGGTGGCCTCGGCCTCGTCGAGCACGGTGCCCCACGCCAGGTAGGGCACCCACGAGTAGGCGCCTGCGAAATCCGGGAGCTGCAGCGTGAGGTAGAGGCCGTCACCCAGCTCGCGGGCCACGGCGTCGCCCTTCGGGCCGAGCGCGCCGACGAGGATCGGCACGTCGATCGGCCGGGCGGGCGCGTGGCCGTCCGGGTGCAGCATCTGCATCCGCGCCCTCCCACTCGACGACCTCGCCGCGCAGCAGCCCGCGGTAGGTCTGCAGGTAGTCCCGCATGTACGACCACGGGATGGCGCGGTAGCCCATCGCGCGGCGCCCGCTGAAGCCCGTGCCGAAGGAGATCGCGACCCGGCCCGGGGCGAGCGCGACGAGCGTGGCCGTGGCGGCGGCGTTGACCATCGGGTGGCGCAGGCTGGGCACCAGCACGCCCGGACCGAGCCCGATCCGCTCGGTGCGCTCGGCGGCCAGCGCGAGCGTCATCCAGACGTCCGGGCTCTGCTGCGGCGTGTCGTACACCCACGCGCGGTCGTAGCCCATGCGCTCGGCCAGGGCGATGTTGTCGGGTGAGTCGAGCGCGGTCGGGAACGCGCAGGAAACCTCCACGGGGCCGCCTCCTTCGCCGGTTGTCGCCAACCAAGCGCGCTCGGCGGCCCCGTGTCAAGGTCAGCGCAGGCCGAGCGCCTCCGCGACCCCGCGGAGGGCGGGCACGAGCGCCTCGTCGTCGCCCAACAGCTGCACGCACACGTGGTCGGCGCCCGCCGCGAGGTGCTCGTCGAGCCGGGCCGCGACGGCGGCGGCGTCGCCCTGCGTGACGAGCGCATCGACGAGCCGGTCGCTGCCGCCGTCGGCCACGTCGGACTCGCTGAAGCCCAACGCGCGCAGATTGGCCACGTAGTTGCGCAGGCCCAGATAGCGGCGCACGAACGCGCGGGCGACGGCGGGGTCGCGGGCGTCGACGGCGGCGGTCTGCTCCGGCGCGATCAGCACGCCCGCGCCGAGCTGCTCGCGGGCGCTGCGGGTGTGCTCGGGCGTGGTGAGGTACGGGTGGGTGCCCGCGGTGCGCTCCCCCGCCACCGCGAGCGCCTTCGGCCGCAGCGCGGCCAGCACGCGGTCGGCCACCGGCACCTCGTGCTCGTCCAGCACGTCCAGGTAGTCGACGATCGTCTGGTACGGGCTCTTGTACTCGCGCGTCGCCTCCGGGTGCCCGATCCCGACGCCGAGGAGGAACCGGCCGGGGTAGCGCGCCGCGATCCGGTGGTAGGACGCCGCGACCTCGGCGGCCGGGCTCGCCCACATGTTGACGATGCCGGTGGCGATGGCGATGCGGTCGGTCGCCGCCAGCAGCCCCTCCACCTCGGTGAGGTCCGCGGGCGGCGAGCCGCCGATCCAGATGGCGCCGAACCCCAGCGCCTCCACCTCGCGGGCGAGCTCGGGGGTGAAGCCCGCCTGCCGCCTCCAGAAGCCGTACCGGCCAAGTTCTACGGTCATGCTCGGGCAACGGTCCGGCGGTCCCCGGGAATTCCGGAACCTGCCGCGGCCGGACCGTCAGGGCCGGACCGCGTAGACGTCGTTGAACGGCGTGCCGCACACCCGCTCGCGACGGGTGAAGCCCGCCTGTCGCGCCACCCCGACGACGTGGTCTTGCCGATGCCCGCCAGGCCCGTGCACGAGCGCGACGAGGAACCGGGGGCTCGTCGGCGGTCGCCGCCGCCAGCAGCGCGTCGACCTCCCGCTCGCGCCCCCACCAGCCGCGGCCTGCGGACCCGACCATCCGGTCGGCGACGGTCCTCGTCATCCGGTACCCCGTCCGGCCTGCGAAGCGCGGGTGGGCAGCATACTTGCGCGCCACGGCAGGATGGCGGGCATGAGCGAGGAACTGAGCAAGGACCAGCTGGACGAGCTGCGCGAGAAGGCGCGGGAGCACATCGCCGACCTGCCCGCCGAGACCGCCCTCGGCAACGCCGACCCGGAGGCCCCCCACACCGAGACCCCGAAGGAGTGGGAGGCCGAGCACCAGGGTCCCGCCTCTTAGCCGAGCCCGGCAGGCGCCGGGCCCGACCAGTACGGGTAGGGCACCGGCGGCGGTGTGCTCTTGCGCGAGGTCGCCAGCCCGACGATCGCCCACACCAGTGCGACGAGCCACGTCAGGAGCAGGAGCAGCCCCACCGGCGTCAGGTCGGGGAGGTCGGGGCCGAAAAGCAGGCCGAGCGGGCTGTTGATGCTGCGCTCCGAGTCGCCGCCGTCGGGGATCACGGCGGCCGCGCCGAGCGTGCTCGCCGCTAGCAGCCCGAACGCCAGCGCGGCGTTCGTCGTGAGCCGGCCGCGCTTCACCGGGGCGGCCGCGAGCAGGATCTGGGTGATCAGCGCGACGGTGGCGACCGGCACGAAGACGAAGAAGATCACCAGCAGCCAGCCGGGGGTGGTCAGCCGCAGCAGCACGGCCGCGCCCACGGTGAGGATCTGGAGGGCGAGGTTCACGTCGGAGCGCATGAGGTGAGCCTCGCCCGCGGCGGGCGCGCGCAACAGCGTGCTACTACGTAGGTCGGCCCGGGCGGTGCCGACACCGTCTCACCGCCGCAGGGCCAGCAGCTCGCCCTTGCCGACGCCGACCGTGATCGTCACCATCCCGGGCTCGGCCTCGACCAGCGCACGCAGCGGCGCGATCTCCTCGGGGTGCGAGGTCGCGTTGTCCGCCACGAGCAGCCCGCCGGGGCGCAGCACCCGCATCGGGTGCGGCCACCACGCGGGGTACTCCGTGCGCTCGGCGTCGAGGAACAGCAGGTCGACCGAGCCGTCGGCCAGGTCGGCCAGCGCGGCGCCGCCGTCGCGCCTGCGGAACGTCACCTGATCGTCGAACCCGGCCGCGTGCACGCTCGCCCGGGCCGCGTCCTGCGCTTCCGCGTCGACGTCCAGGGTGAGCACGTGGCCGCCGGTGCTCCGGGCCGCGTCGGCGAGCCACAGCGTGGACACCCCGCGCGAGGTGCCGATCTCGACGATGTTGCGGGCCGGCAGCGTCAGCGCGAGGAACCAGAGCAGCCGTCCGGCGTCCGGCTCGAGCACCCGCCACCGGTCGAGCCGGTCGGCCTGCGCCGCGTCGTGCTCCTCGGCCGCCGCGAGCAGGCCGTCGATGATCTTCTGCGTGTTCGGGTCCATCACCCCTCCGCCAGCGCGCGCACGGACGGCGTCGACCCGTCGACGGCGGCCGCGGCGAGCGCGTCGCCCAGCACCGGTACGAACTTCATGAGGTTCTCCCCCCACACGGCCAGCACCGCGCCGCTCCGCGCGAACGTGATCCCGTCGCCGGTGTCGGGCGCGTGGGTGCAGTACAGCGTCTCGACGACCTCCGGCACCACGGTCAGCCGCTCCCGCGCGAACCGGAGCACCGCCTCGCGCGACGCCCTGGTCGCCTCCTGCGGCCCGACCTCCCACGCCACGGCCGCGGCGTCCACCGTGCCGCCGACCGACCACCGCCCCGGCCCGCTGCGGTGCTGGTAGGTGCGCAGCCCGGTGGGCGGCGCGTCGATCCACGCGGGCCGCGGCCGGTCGGGCAGGGCGAAGGTGAAGCGGGCGTGGTGCTGCAGCGCCGACGGCAGGTCGACGCCGACGTCGGCGGCCAACGCGGCCGTGCCCGCGCCCGCGGCCAGCACGACGGCGTCGAACCGGTGCGTCGCGCCGCCCACCCGGACCTCCGCCGTGCCCCCGCCGCCCGCGTCCGCCGTGGTGAGGGCGATGCCGTCCACCTCCGCGCGCACGACGGTGTGCCCGGCGGTCGCGACGAGCAGCGCCCGCACGGCGTCGACGTCGACCACGCCGCCCGCCGGGTCCACCAGCACCGGCCCGGCCACCGGACCGGCGACGGGCAGGCCGAGGTCGTCCGCGTCGTCGCGCAGCTCGTGGGCCGCGCCCGCCGCCGCCATCGCCCGGGCCCGCTCCGCCGCGTCGCCGCCCGAGACCACGCACCCGACCGGGTCGACCATCCCCGCTCCCCACCGGGCGAAGCCCGCGCGGGCCCGGTCGGCCAGCCGCACCAGGTCGGCGTCGACGTGCGCGAGCCGGAAGATCCGCGACGACCCGGCCGACCGCTCCGCCATCACCGTCGAGCGCTCGAAGCACGCCACCTCGACGCCGCGGCCCACGAGGCTCGCCGCCGTCGCCAACCCGACGACCCCGCCCCCGACCACCGCAATCCGCACTCACACGAGGTTAGTTCGCCCACGCTGGGCTAGGTTCTACGGCCATGGACGCCCGCACCGAGCCGCCGTTCCGGGCCGAGCACGTCGGCAGCCTGCTCCGCCCCCGCGAGCTGGTCACGGCCCGGCAGAACTTCCGCGCAGGCCGCATCGACGCCGACCAGCTCCGCGCGGCCGAAGACGACGCGATCCGCGACGTCGTCGCCCTGCAGGAGGACCTCGGCCTGCGCGTGGCGACCGACGGCGAGTTCCGCCGCACCTCCTGGCACATGGACTTCATCTACCAGCTGGGCGGCATCGCCCGCACCGACGAGGAACTGGTGGTGCAGTTCCGCAACGACGAGGGCGGCGGCCAGTTCATCGCCGACGGGCTGACCGTGCACAAGCCGGTGCACCTCGACGCGCCGATCTTCACCGACGACTTCCGTTTCCTGGCGGGCGCGGTGCGCACGGCGGTGCCGAAGATGACCATCCCCTCGCCCAGCATGGTGCTGCTGCGCACCGGCACCGCCGCCGTGGACCGCACCGTCTACCCGGATCTCGACGAGTTCTGGGCCGACCTCGCCACCGCGTGGGCAGGCGAGATCCGTGCGCTCGCCGAGGCGGGCTGCCGCTACCTGCAGCTCGACGACACCAGCCTCGCGTGCCTCAACGACCCCAGCCAGCGGGAGATGCTGGCCGCGCGGGGCGACGACGCCGACCACACGCACGAGCGCAACATCCGCACGATCAACGCCGCCGTCGCCGACCGCCCGGAGGGCATGAAGATCGCCGCCCACGTGTGCCGCGGCAACTTCCGCTCGTCCTGGATCGCCGAGGGCGGCTACGACTACGTCGCCGAGGATCTGTTCGGCGGCCTCGACGTCGACGCGTTCTTCTGCGAGTTCGACGACGAGCGCTCCGGCGGCTTCGCCCCG
>DATAOO010000159.1:0-4255 GCA_036265695.1 Pseudonocardia sp.
GTCATGCGTGGTCGCTCCTGTCAGTGCCCGGCTTCGGCGGTCGTGTTCAGCACGTTGACGCCACGGAAGAGTGCGCTCGGGCAGCCGTGCGAGACCGAGGCGACCTGCCCGGGCTGGGCCTTGCCGCAGTTGAAGGCACCGCCGAGCTCGTAGGTGGCCGGCCCCCCGAGGACCTCCATGGACCGCCAGAAGTCGGTCGTGGTCGCCTGGTAGGCCACGTCACGCAGCTGGCCCGCGAGGCGGCCGTTCTCGATCCGGTAGAACCGCTGACCCGTGAACTGAAAATTGTGGCGCTGCATGTCGATCGACCACGACTTGTCGCCGACGACGTAGATGCCGCGCTCGACGCCCGCGATGAGGTCGTCGGTGGTGACGTCCTCCCGGGCGGGTTGCAGCGAGACGTTGGCCATCCGCTGGATCGGCACGTGGTGCGGGGAGTCGGCGAACGCGCACCCGTTGGAGCGGGCGAGGCCGAGGCGGGGGGCGAAGGTGCGGTCGAGCTGGTAGCCGACGAGCACGCCGTCGCGGACGAGGTCCCACTCGGTGGTGGCGACGCCGTCGTCGTCGAAGCCGATGGTGGCGAGGCCGTGCTCGATCGTGCGGTCGCCGGTGACGTGCATGAGGTCCGAGCCGTAGCGCAGCGTGCCGAGCTTGTCGGGGGTGGCGAAGCTGGTGCCCGCGTAGGCGGCCTCGTAGCCGATGGCGCGGTCGTACTCGGTGGCGTGGCCGACGGACTCGTGGATGGTGAGCCAGAGGTTGGACGGGTCGATGACCAGGTCGTACGGGCCCGCGACGACGCTGGGCGCCTTCACCTTCTCGGCCAGGAGCTCGGGGATCGTGGCGAGCTCGGGCTCGACGTCGGCGAGGTACTCCCAGCCCTTGCCTGCTGGGGCGGCGAGGGTGTCCATGGTCTCGAAGCCGCCCGCGGCGCGGTCGACCGCCGTCGCGGTGACGGTCGGCGCGATCCGGACGCGCTGCTGGATCGTCGAGGTGCCCGCGAGGTCGGCGTAGAACTTGCACTCGCGGACCTGGGCGACGGCCGTCTGGACGTGGTCGACGCCGTCGGCCGCCAGCAGGCGCTGCGACCAGTCGGTGAGCAGGGCGACCTTGTCGCGGGTGGGCACCTCGAACGGGTCGAGCGCGTAGGCGGAGACCCACACGGCGTCGGCGTGGACGGGCTCGTCGGCCCGCTCGACCCGCTCCCGCGCGACCGGCGCGAGGGTGCGGGCGACCTGGACGGCCTGCTCGGCGGTGGCCCCGGCCTGCTCGGGGGTGAGGTCGCCGTGGGAGGCGAAGCCCCAGACGCCGTCGACGAGCACGCGGACGGCCAGCCCGACCACGGTCTCGTCGCCGACGCCGGTGACGGCGCCGTCGCGCAGCGAGATCGTCTGGGTGACGATGCGTTCAACGCGGATGTCGGCATGCTGGGCGCCGCGTTCTCGGGCCCGGGTGAGCGCGGCGTCGGCGAGGGCGGCGAGCGGCAGCGCGCGGAACTGCGGGTCGACGCGGTCGAGCATGGGTTCAACCTAGAGCGCGACCCTGACGCTCGGCCGCCCGCACCGATCAAAGGTGACGCCCCCCACCCCCGCCCCGGCGAGTCCTCACTTTCACCACGGTGAGTCGTGCGTTTCACAACGGTGAGTCGTGCGTTTCACCACGGTGAGTCGTGCGTTTCATGGCTGCGAGTTGGGCGTTTCACGGCGAGGGCCGCCGGAGCCGGGCGGGAGGACGGACCGGGGCAAGCAGGGGCTGACAGCTGCTCGGTGGGATCGGGCGCACGCTGAGCGGCGGACACCCCCGACGCGCGTCCTGCGGCTGACGCCAGCGCGAGGCGGACGCCTGACGGGTCCGGGGCCCGACGCGAGTGCGAAACCGGCGCGCAGGTCAGGCAAGGCTGGGGAGGGCTACGTCAGGTCGTCGAGCAGGTCCATGCGGATCACGCCGTCGGGCCCGAGCCGGAGGATCTGGTCGACGATGCCGTCGGCGTCGAGATCGGTGCCGAAGATCAGGTCTACGCCGTCGTCGACCAGGCTGGTGTCGAGGCGGCCGTCGCCGTCGGTGTCGAGCACGAGCGGCGCTGCATCGAGATCCGGCACGTCGTGGGGCTCAGGCATGGGCCACCGCCCGCGGCCCGGTGAGGGCGAGCAGCTCCGCCTCGACGACCGCGCGGCGGCGCTGCACCGCGACGTCGAGCTCGGCCGCCGCCGAGCGCTCGAGCTCCAGGAGCATGCGTTCGACGTCGACGCGGAGGGCGACGCGGGCCTGCCCGAGCACCGCGTCGACCTGGCGGCGCAGCAGGGCCTGCTCGGCGTGGCCCCGGCGCGCGATCACCGCGACCACCACCGCGGCGACACCGAGCCCGACGGCGACCGGCGCCAGCGCGGGGCCGCCCCACACCGGCAACCCGACCAACGGCATGGCCGCCAGCATCACGAACGCCACCCGCCAGACCGCGAGCCCCTCGGCCGCGCCCGCGAGCCGGGGCGCGCGCACCGAGGCGGCGGGCGCCCCGGCCAGCAACGGCAGCCGGGGCGGCGAGACACCGGGCCATGCCGGCCCGAGGTCGAGCCTGCGAGCCGTGGCGATGCGGCGCAGCGCGGGCGCCAGCTGGGCGAGGGTGGTTGCGTGCACCCGCGTGGCGAGCCCGTCCAGAGCGGCGGGTAGTCGCCCGGGCAGCGCGCGACCGACGGCTTTGTCCGGGTGGCCGATGTGCGCCGCGACCTCCCCGGCGAGATCGGCGAACGCCGCCGCTGCCGCATCGGTGGCGACGATGCGCGCCAAGCCCAACTCGGCGCGCAGCTCGGCGCGGTGGATGCCCGCGAGTGGGCCGAGCTCTGCGCGCAGCTCCGCCCGACGGGCCCGGACGGCATCGGCATAGCGATCGGGCATCGGCACCGCCTCCCTGCGTTCCGTCCGCGACTGTGCCGGCCCCGGAGAGCATCCGAGGCCAGCGCGCCGAATCGGTTTGCAGGTGCGAACGGCGATCACTCGGACGGCGGCTGCTCCGCTTCGGCCACCAGCCGGGCGTAACGGGTGCCTGCGGCCAGGAGGACCAGCCCGGCACCGAGGAAGGCGATGACGCGGGCCAGGCCGTCGAGCGCGACCAGGTCGAACAGCACGAGCTTCGCGACCGCGGCGGCCACCAACACCAGCCCGGCGATCCGCAGTGCCTGCCTGCGCAGGCCGCGGGCCAGCAGGATCAGCGCCCCGACCGTCCAGGAGACGGTGACGACGGCGTGGCCTGCGGTGAAGCCTGCCGACGTCGGCGAGACCAGCAGCGCCGCGTTGACGATCACGCCGGCCGCCCCGTACAGCCCGACCAGCCCGATCGGCACCCAGATCGCGGCGCGCGAGGCGTCCGGTCGGATCCAGCCGAGTCGACCGCCCGCCACGAGGAGCGCGGCGGTCAGCGCCACGATCAGCGCGCTGGCCGCGACGGCGGTGACGAGCGCCGGAACGGTCGGCGCGATGGTGAACCGCACCAGGGTCGTGATGGGCGCGTCGCGCTGGACGGCCGCGACCCAGGCCATGGCCCCGAGCACGAGCGCTGTGATCATCGCGAACCGGCTGCGCAGCCCGACTGCCACGAGCGCGGCGACGAGCGCTTCGCCCAGGACCGCGAGGACGGCAGGCGCGCCGTCCAGGCCGACGACGGTGGCGGTGAGGAGGGCGGTGACCGCCGCGACGCCCGCAGCCACCTTGACCGCACGGGCGCCCGGCAGCCCGGCGAGTACGGCGAGCGCCGCGGCAGCGCCGCCCGCGAGGAGCGCGCCGCGCCAACCGCCGAGCGTGGGGGCCGCCACCAGCGCGGGCAGGACCGCTGCGGCCACGGCTGCCGCGATCGCGCCGACCCACGTGCGGGCGCTCCGCCCGGTCGCCAGCCCACCACCGGGGACCTGCGGCGGCTCAGCCGCCGGGACGTCGCCGGCTTCGGCCTTGCGCCCGTCGACGGCGGGCGCCGACGACGATTGCGCCCCGTCGCAGGCGCCTGCCTTGCGCCCGTCGACGGCGGGCGCCGACGCGGCCGGGATCCGGCGGAGGGCGAGCGCCGCGGTGGCGAGCGCGACCAGGAGGACGACGGCGGCCACTCCCACGACGGCGAGCACCGCCTCCTCGGCCGCGACCGCGTACATCCCGTAGAGAACGGGTCCGGCCGCGGCCAGCAGCATCAGCACCGCCCACCGCCTGCGCAGCACGACCAGCACCGCGGCGAGCTGGAGGACGAGGACCAGGGCGACGAGGAGCCAGCCGTCGA
>DATAOO010000160.1:0-10432 GCA_036265695.1 Pseudonocardia sp.
CGCCACCAGCCCGGCCGGGTCGATCCCGCACTCGCGGGCCAGCTCCTCGAGCGTCCGGCCGCGCTTCAGGTAGCCGCTGCGCAGGTACGGCCAGAGCGGCACGGGCCGCGGCTTGGCCATCCCGAGCGGGTAGCGGCGCACGAAGCGGGCGTCGGCCACCTGCCATGCCTGCACCGGCTCGCCCTCGGGGGCGGCATCGATCATCGCGGCGACGTAGTCGTAGTAGCCGTCGGCCTCGTTGACGAACCGGCGCCCCGTGGACAGCACCCCGATGCTGCCCGGCTTGGCCCGGTCCATGATGTGCGGGAACACGCCCGTGCGCCCGGAGCGGTACGGCACCAGCGACACCGGGCACCACGCCGCGGGCGAGGCGCCGCTGTTGTCGAGCCGGCCGCCCGCCGACTCGCCCAGCGTCGTGCCCGCGCCGTCGGCGGTCGCGGGGGCGAGCGACCAGTGCTCGGCGCCGGTCGGGGTGCGCGGGAACAGCTCCTTGCGGCGCACCGCGTCCTGGGGGAACCCGCCCGCGGCGAGCACCACGCCGCGCGTGGCGGTGATCTGCCGCCCGCCCGCGACCACGCCGGTGACGCGCCCCTCGCCGTCGCGCACCAGCTCGGTGACCGGGGTGCGCACCCGCACCTCGACGCCCGCGTCCAGCGCAGCGCGCAGCAGCCGTCCGACCAGCGCGGTGCCGTTGACCAGCTGCATGCCGCGACGCCGGGTGACCAGGTCGTACAGGTGCCGGGTGACCCGGCGGGTGGCGTGCAGCAGGCCGCGCGGGTTGCCCCGCGACGCCGCGAGGAACCCCATGAGGTCCGGCCCGGCCATCACGGCCATGCCGAGGAACGACGTCTCGTAGAGCTGGGGCCGCAGGAGGGTGAGCACGTCGGCCCCGAGCTTGCGGCCGTCGACGGGCGCGGGCGCGACCGAGCGGTGCCCGGTGCCCGCCCCCGGGAGGTCGCCGTAGACGTCGCAGATCGTGGCGCCGGGCACGAACCGCAGCGCGGTCTGCTCGTGGAAGAAGCCGACCATGTCGGGCGCGGCGGCGAGGAACGCGTCGACCCGGGCGGCGTCGTAGTGCTCGCCGAGCACCGCGCGCAGGTAGGTGCGGAACTCCTCGACGTCCTCGACCACCCCGTCGGCGTGCGCGAGCGGGTTGCCGGGCGCCCACATCCAGCCGCCCGACCACGCCGTGGCGCCGCCGCAGACCGCCGCCCGCTCCAGCACCACCACCGAGAGCCCTTCGTGCGCGGCGGTGACGGCGGTGGCCAGACCCCCCGCACCGGCTCCGACCACGACGACGTCTGCGGTGTCCACGACAACCCCTCTGTGTAGATCGATATCTTAATTTCGTCGTTATTGTGTGCACGGATCGCTGAGTTGCGCAAGGATGGGCGCATGGAGATCAGGTGGCTGGAGGCGTTCCTCGCCGTCGCCGAAGAACTGCACTTCGGGCGGGCCGCGGCCCGGTTGCGGATGGCCCAGTCGCCGCTGTCGCAGACGATCCGGCGGCTCGAACGTGAGCTTTCCGTCACACTCTTCGACCGCAGCACGCGCAGCGTCGCGCTCACGCCCGCGGGCGAGGCGCTGGTGCCGCACGCGCACCGGGTGTTCGAGGAGCTGGAGCTGGCCCGGCAGGCCACGCGGGCGGTGGCGGGGGTCTTCTACGGCACCGTGCGCATCGGCTTCTCCGGCGCGCTCAACCACCGCACGCTGCCCCCGCTCACCCGGGCGGTGCGGCAGCGCTACCCCGAGGTCACCCTCGAGATGGTGGGTCGGGTGATGACCCGCGACGGCGTCGCGCAGATCGAGCGGGGCGCGCTCGACCTGGCGTTCGTCGCGCTGCCCGTGGACCCGTCGCCGCTCGTGCGCACCCGGCTGGTCTCCCGCGAGCCGCTGGGCGTCGCGCTGCCGATCGACCACCCCCTGGCGGACGCTCCGGACGTCGACCTCGCCGACCTCGCCGACGACGGCTTCATCACCACCCCCGCCGCCGCGGGCTCCGGCCTGCAGGAGGCGGCGTTGCGGGCCTGCGTGGACGCCGGGTTCCGGCCGCGGGTGGTCCAGGAGATCACCGACCCGTACATGATCCTCACCCTCGTCGCCGCGGGCGTCGGCGTGGCGCTGATGTCGGCGGAGGTGGCGGCGATCATGCCGTCGGGCACGGTCTACCGGCCGCTGCGCGGCGCGCCGACCTACCTCAGCAGCGCCATCGCCTGGTCGGACGACAATCCGTCCGCCGTGCTCAAGGCGGTGCTCGCCGTTGCCGACGAGGTGCTCCCTCCGGTTGAGTAGGGCCCGATGGAGTCCGCGATCCCGCCGCACCTGACGGTCGTCCGCACCCGGCCGAGCCGCGTGCCCGACGACTTCGTGCCCGCTTACCCGTCGTTCGTCGCGCGCCTCGCCGAGTCCGTGGACCAGGTGGTGATGGCGTTCCTCGGCGCCCAGGACGGCGAGCCGGACGTCGACAGGGGTCCGGACGGCCCGCGCCACCTCGACCGGGCCCGCCAGGACGGCACCGGCGATCTGGTCGTGGCGGCGTATTGGGACGACGTCGCGGCGTTCGACCGCTGGTTCGCGCAGTGCCGCGAGGCATGGCTCGCGGGCCCGGGCGGCCGGTGGGTCGAGGTGATCCGGCCGCGGGTGGAACGGTTCGAGACGATCTTCGGCAGGCGCAGCAGGCCCGAGGGCGTGGCCGTGCTGGCCGAGGGCTTCAGCGACGCCGTGACCGAACACGCGTACTGGGGCGGCATGCGCGACCGGATGCCCGCCGCGCAGACGGACGCGCTGCACGACCCGGCGGGCGTCGACGTCGAGCGCGACGGCGACCGGGTGCGCGTGCGGCCCCGGGGCAGCGTCTGCGTCATCCGGTCGGGGCAGGACTGGACCGGCTGCGACGACGACGAGCGCGCCACCTACCTCGAGCGGGTCGAACCGAACCTGCGACGCGGCATGGACTTCCTGCGCGACCAGGGCGACGACGTCGGCTGCTTCGCCAACCGCTACCTGACCCTCCTCGACGACGCGGGCCACCCCACCGAGAAGACCTACGGGCTGGGCTGGTGGCGCACGCTGGCCGACCTGGAGCGCTGGTCGGAGTCGCACCCGACGCACCTGGCGATCTTCGGCGCGTTCATGAAGATGGCCACCCCCGGCGCGCCGACGAAGCTGCGGCTCTACCACGAGGTCGCCGTCGCCGAGCCCGCCGAGCAGTGGTTCGAGTACGCCGGGTGCCGCGAGCGGACCGGCCTTCTAGATGTGAAAGCACATAATCATTGATAGATTCGGTATTGGACACCGCATAGTCGTCGGGGGATCCTCGGAACATGCCTCTCGGGATCGCGCACCTCACCCTGCTGGCCCTCAGCCCGCCGGAGCTCGTCGTCACCGCGGCCGAGGCAGGCTTCGACTTCGTCGGCGTCCGGGTCAAGGCCGTCACCGACGGCGAGCACCAGTACCCGATGGCACCCGGGTCGCCGATGTCGCGCGAGACGCTGCTGCGGCTCTCCGACACCGGCCTCACCGTGCGCGACGTCGAGTTCCTCCAGCTCCGGCCGCAAACCGGCCCCGACGACTGGATGCCCGCCCTCGAAGCCGGTGCGGCGCTGGGGGCGTCGACGCTCAGCGTGGTCGGCGTCGACCCCGACCGGTCCCGGCTCACCGCCACCCTTGCCCGCCTCACCGCCGACGCCGCCGCCTACGGCATCCGTCCCACGCTGGAGCCCATCAGCTACCAGCCGGTGAGCCGGGTCGCCGACGCCGCCGCGATCGCCCGCGCCGCCGGGGCCGCGGTGCTGCTCGACGCCCTGCACATCCAGCGCGGCGGCTCCAGCATCGAGGACGTCCGCGCGCTGGAGCCCGCGCTCGTGCCCTGCGTCCAGGTCTGCGACGGCCCGCTGGCCACCCCGGAGTCCCTCGCGCTGCCCGCGCGGCTGCCGCTGGGCATGACCGCCGACGGCTCCGTGCTGCAGGTGGAGGCCCGCGCTCTGCGGGAGGTCCCGGGCGAGGGGGAGTTCCCGCTCACCGAGCTGCTGGCCGCGGTGCCGCGGGACACGCCGATCAGCGTCGAGGTCCCCAACGCCACGTTGACGGCCTCCCTGTCCCCGGTCGAGTTCGCCGCCCGCAACCGGCGCGGGGTGGAGGCCCTCCATGTGGCATGAGGACGTGGACCTCCTGGTGCTCGGCAGCGGTGCGGGCGGCCTCGCCGCGGCCGTCACCGGCGCGGCGGAGGGGCTGTCGACCCTCGTGCTGGAGACGACCGAGTGGCTGGGCGGCACCACCGCCTACTCCGCGGGCACCTGCTGGATCCCGGACAACCGCTTCCAGCGCGCCGACGGGGTGACCGACGACCACGCCGCCGCGAGCCGCTACCTCGACACGCTGGTCGGCGACCGGGCACCCCGCGAGCTGCGCGAGGCCTACCTGACCCGCGGACCGGAGATGATCGACTACTTCGACGGCCTCGGCGTGCGGTTCTGGCCGTCGAAGACGGTCGTCGACTACCACCCGGAGCTCGACGGCGCGGGCCTGGGCGGGCGGGCGCTGGAACCGCAGACGTTCGACGGGCGCACGCTGGGCAAGCGCGACTTCGGCCGCGTCCGTCGCCCCGTGCCGGAGTTCGCCCTGTTCGGCGGCACCCTGATGGTGCGCCGCGCCGAGGTCGACGAGCTGCTCACGATCTACAAGGGCGCGCCCCGCGGTGTGGCGACGGCGTTGCGGCTCGGGGTGCGCTGGGCCGCCGACCGGCTGCGCTACCCCCGCGGCACGCGGCTGGCCATGGGCAACGCGCTCGTCGCGAACCTGTTCGCCCGGCTGCGGGCGCGCGGGGGCCGGGTGTGGTTCACCGCCACCGCCACCGAGCTGATCCGGCCGAGCGACGACGCCGACGGCCGGGTCGTCGGCGCCGTGGTGGCGTACCAGGGTCGGGAGCTGCGCGTCCGCGCACGGCGCGGCGTGGTGCTCGCGGGCGGCGGGTTCGCCGCGAGCCCCGAGTGGCGCGGGCGCTACCTGCCCTCGCCCACGCCGCAGTACACCCGGGCCGCGGAGGGCGCGACGGGCTCCACGCTGCGGCTCGCGCAGGCCGTCGGCGGCGCGCTGGGGGAGCCCCGCGACGACAACGCGTTCTGGTTCCCCAGCTCCGTCGGCCGCCGGAGTGACGGCACGACCGCCGTCTTCCCGCACATCTGGGACCGGGCCAAGCCGGGGATCGTCGCCGTGGACCAGGACGGGCGTCGGTTCGTCGACGAGTCGGTGTCCTACCACCGCTTCGTCCGCGCCATGTACGCCGCGCAGGCGGTGCCCGCATGGCTCGTGATCGACGCCGCTGCCTTGCGCCGCTACGGGTTGGGCATGGTCCGCCCGCACAGCCCCGTCGGGAAGTACGTGAAGGCGGGGTACCTGCACCGCGGCGCGACCGTGCGCGAGCTGGCCGCGGCGATCGGCGTCGACCCCGACGGCCTCGCCGCCACGGTCGCCGCCGCCAACCGGGCCGCCGCGTCCGGTGTGGACGAGGAGTTCGGGAAGGGGCGCAGCGTGTTCGGCCACCGGTACGGCGATCCGGAGCACCGGCCCAACGTCAACCTCGGCCCGATCGCGACCGCGCCCTTCTACGCGATCCCGGTCGTCCCGACCCCGCTCGGCACCGCGCTCGGGCTGCGCACCGACGTCTCGGCCCGGGTGCTCGACGCGGCGGGCGAGCCGATCGCCGGCCTGTACGCGTGCGGCAACGACGCCCAGTCGGTGATGGGCTCGGAGTACCCCGGCGCGGGGTGCCAGGTCGGGGCCGGGCTCACCTTCGGCTACGTCGCGGCCCGGCACGCGGCGGTGGCCGCCCCGGTCGCGACGGAGGTGGCGCGGTGAACAGGTACCCGACGCTCTCGGGGGAGACCACGGTCGTGCCGATCGTCGGCGACCCCATCGCCCAGGTGAAGTCGCCCGACGGCATCACCGCCCTCTTCGCCGAGCGCGGGGTGAACTCCGTCGTCGTGCCGCTGCAGGTCGCCGCCCCCGACCTGGACGCGCTGCTCACCGGGCTCACCCCGTCGGCCAGCGTCTCCGGGCTCATCGCCACCGTGCCGCACAAGTTCGGCCTCGCCGCGCGCTGCGCCACCCTCACCGACCGGGCCCGCTTCCTGGGCTCCGCCAACGTCGCCCGGCGCAACCCGGACGGCACGTGGCACGGCGACCAGGTGGACGGCGCGGCCTTCGTCGCCGCGCTGCCCGCGAACCCCGCCGGTGCCACCGCGCTGCAGGTCGGCGCGGGCGGGGCGGGGTCGGCCGTCGCGCTGGCCCTCCTGGAGGCCGGGGTGGCGGAGCTGCGCCTGCACGACGCCGACCCGGCCCGCCGCGACGGGCTGGTCGAGCGGCTGCGGGAGCGCTACGGCGACCGGGTACGGGCGGGCGTGCCCGATCCGGACGGCCCCGATCCGAACGGCTGCGACCTCGTCGCCAACGCCACCCCGATGGGCATGCGGGCCGGGGACCCCTACCCGGTCGACGTCACCCGGCTGAAGCCCGGCATGGTCGTCGGCGACGTCGTGACCAAGCCCGCCGTGCCCCCGCTGGTCGTGGCGGCCCGCCGGGCGGGCTGCGCCACCGCCACCGGGAGCGACATGTTCGCCCGCGTCGCGGTGCTGATCGTCGACTTCCTGCTGGCCGCCGCAAAGTAACCAACCCGTCACGCCCAGCGATTACACCCGCGTGAATGGTGCTCGTGTCGCCGTGGTGGCCGTGGCGGTGCTCGTCGTCGTGGCGGCCGCCCTGTTCGTCATCGGGCCCTGGTCCGACCCCAACCACCAGACCGCCGAGCAGGTGGTGCGCAACGCGGGCGTTCCCACGGGGATCACACCCGGCGCGCCGCCCTAGGGGTGCCGCGCCACCCCGGTGTCGGCGTCGTTCGCGATGGACAGGTCGTGTTGCAGGTCCGTCTCCGTGCGGTTGGGCATCGCGTCCACCCCGGGGATCGGCACGACCCGCGTCTCCACGCTCTGCCCGATGGTGCGGGTCTCGAAGCGCGGCACCGAGGCCGTGGCGGGACCGTGCACCACGCAGCCGTCGGCGACGCGGAACTGCGAGCCGTGCCACGGGCAGACGAGCCGGGCGTCGCCGTCGGCGTCGACGAGTTCGCCGTCCGAGAGCGGCGCGGAGAGGTGCGAGCAGCGGTCGGCGAGCACGAAGACCTCGGCGCCCCGCCGCACGACGACGACGTCGACCGCGCCCGCGCGCCGTCGCACCGGCTCGCCCTCGGGCAGGTCCGCCACCGGGCCGAGCGGCTGCCATTCGGCGGGCCCGATGTGCGTGATGTCCTCGGCGTGGTTGGCGCCCAGCGCCTGCCGGTAGCCCAGGTGGCCGCCGAGCACGGCGCCGAGGCTCGCCACCACGCCGCCCGCCACCGACGCCACCCGCCCGCTGCCCCCGCGCGCCCGCTGGACGAGCGCGGTGACGAAGAGCGCGACGGCCGTGCCGTTCGTGGCCGCGTGCACGAGGCCGACCCGCTGCTGGTCTTCGTGGGCGTCGGCGAAGTCCGCCCACCCGCTGGCCACCGTGGGCAGCGTCGCCGCGAGCCCCGCCGCGATCAGGCTGCTGCTGCCCGACCTGGGGCCTCGCGCGGCGTCGAGCACTGCGGCCGAGGTGAACGAGCCGAGTGCGAACTGGGCGGCGCCCGGGTGCAGCGGGTGCCCGAGCCACACCCCGTGCATCGCGTCCTTGATCCCCTGGTGGCGCAGCACGCTCTGGACGACCGTGCGGGCCGCCGCCGCGGGCCGATCCAGCCACGTGGCGCGTTCGAGCCGGTTGATGTCGTCGAAAGGCCGCATGCGGAGGGGGTGCCCGTGGGCGCGCGGGCGAAACGCGGTGACCGGTCCCACACGGGTGTTCAGACCGGACCGCGGCGGGTACGCAAAGACCCGACACCACCGAACCAGAGGAGGAGTCATGCCGGGACCGATCCCGAGCACACTGAGCGACGAAGCCCGCGCCACGACCGCGACCGCGCTCCAGGACACGCTGGTCGACCTCGTCGACCTCTCGTTGGTGGCGAAGCAGGCGCACTGGAACCTCGTCGGCCGCCAGTTCCACGACGTCCACCTGCACCTGGACGAGCTGGTCGACACCGCGCGCAAGTACACCGACGACGTCGCCGAGCGGATGGCCGCCATCGGCGTCCCGCCCGACGGCCGGGCCCCCACCGTGGCCGAGAAGTCGGCCGTGCCGGCGTTCGACGCCGGCTGGGTCAGCGACCGCGACGTGATCGCCAAGATCTTCGAGGCCGTCGACGTCGTCGTGCGCGGCCTGCGGCCTCGGCTGGACGACACCGAGAAGTCCGACCTGGTCACGCAGGACCTGCTGATCGAGATCGTCGGCAGGCTCGAGGAGGCCCGCTGGATGTGGCAGGCCCAGAACGCCGGATACGAGGGGAGCTGACGATGGGTGCGCTCGACGGACGCCGGGTGGCGATCCTGGCCACGGACGGCGTCGAGGAGGTCGAGCTGGTCCAGCCGCGCGACGCCGTCACCGAGGCGGGCGCCACGGCGGAGATCGTCTCCCTCGACGACGGCGAGATCCAGGCGATGAACGGCGACATCGAACCCGCGGGCAAGTACCGCGTGGACCGCCGCGCGGCAGACGTGTCCGCGGCCGACTACGACGCGGTGATCATGCCGGGCGGCACCGTCAACGCCGACCGGCTGCGGATGGACGACGACGTGCTGCGCTTCGTGAAGGACGCGTTCGCGGCGGGCAAGCCGGTGGGCGCCATCTGCCACGCCCCGTGGACGTTGGTGGAGGCCGGGCTGGTCGAGGGGCGCACGCTCACTTCGTTCCCGAGCCTGCGCACCGACATCCGCAACGCGGGCGGCCACCCGGTGGACGAGGAGGTCGCCACCGACGGGGCGCTGGTCACGAGCCGCAACCCGGGCGACCTGCCCGCCTTCTGCGCGGCGATCGTCAAGGCCTTCGCCTGATCTAGCCGTTCCCGCTCACGGCGGCCACCCCCGCGTTCGCGCCGGGGTGGCCGCCGAGCTCGTTAACGGGCTAGCGGAGGCGGTCGTGGGTCGTGCCGCCGAGCACGATCGCGTCGGGGTCCACCGGCCGGGGCGCCCCACCCGGCACGAGCGCGGCGCGCGCGACGTCGAGCGAGGGGAACGTGCGCCACCGACCGAGGCGCTGACGCACCTGCGGCGGGGCCGCCGCCAGGAGCGGCCCGGCGCCGACCAGGTGGATGCCCACCCGACGGCGTTCGGCCTCGGTGCGGGCGTGGTCGAGGATCGTGGCCGCGGACAGCGTGGCGTGCCGCACCCGCCCGAGGTCGACCAGCAGGTGCCCGATCGGGACCTGCCCGGTGTCGTGCAGGTGCAGGCGGGCCTCGCACCAGCGCAGCAGCCGCGCCGCCGCTGCGTCGTTCAGGTCTCCCGCCAGGGAGACGGTGGCGAGCACCGGGCCGTCGGAGGTGGTGGAAGGGCCGAGTTGGTCCAGAGACATCGTTGCCCCCTTGTGCGGTGCGGCCGTTGATCAACCTCTGTAGGGGCGCGCGTACCCCGGCCGGAAATGGGGAAACCTTGACCCGTGACCCCGCGCGGAGAGGCGGCACGATGTCCGATATGACCGACTTCACCCGCACTGCGCCCCGGCCATGACGCACGACGTCGACGAGCCCGGCAAGGACGCCGACTGGAACTACAACGCCCGCCACGAGACGACCACGGCGCGGCTCGACCGCAACTGGGACGACATGCTCCAGGAGCTGCGGGTCGCGCAGACCGGCGTGCAGCTCCTCACCGGCCTGCTGCTCACCGTGCCGTTCCAAGCGCGGTTCGACCGGCTGGAGCCGCAGGAGATCGTGATCTACCTGGTGACGGTCGCGCTGGCCGTGCTGGCCAGCGGCCTCCTGATCAGCCCGGTGGTGCTGCACCGGGTGCTGTTCCGCCAGCACGCCCGCCACACGCTGGTGTCGGTGGGCCAGCGGTTCGCCATCGCGGGCTTCTGCACGCTCGGCCTGGCCGTGGTCGGAGTCTGCGCGCTGATCTTCGACGTCGTGCTGGGCGTCACCGCGGGCGTGGCGGCCGCGGTGGTCGCGTTCGTGGTGTTCGCGATCCTGTGGGCGGTGTGGCCGGTGGTGCTGCGGCGCCGGGCCGCCGAGGACGAGGAAGAAGAGGCGTAGGAGCGGCCGATTTCACGTCGCCTGCGGTGGACCCGGGCGAGCCGGGCTCGTACGGTCGGTAGCGATGACAATCACCGCCGCCGCCCGGCATGAACGGGGCTCGGTCGGCTTCCGGCGCCTCGGCCTCGCGATGTGGTGCGCGGGCCTGGCGACGTTCGTGCTGGTGTACGCGGTCCAAGGGCTCCTGCCGACGCTCGCCGCGCAGTTCGGCGTAGCGGCGTCGACCTCCAGCCTCGCGCTGTCGGCCACCACCCTCACGCTCGCGCTGGCGATCGTCCC
>DATAOO010000161.1:0-4759 GCA_036265695.1 Pseudonocardia sp.
GCGACGAGGGGAAGGCTACGTTCGGTGACCCGCATCGTGATTATGGGCGGCGGCCCGGCAGGCTACGAGGCGGCGCTCGTGGCGGCCCAGCACGGTGGCGACGTCACGGTCGTCGAACGCGACGGCATGGGCGGCGCCTGCGTGCTCGACGACTGCGTCCCCTCCAAGACCCTCATCGCCTCCGCGGGCGTGCGGGTCGAGCTCGGCCGCGCCCCCGACCTCGGCTTCACCGGCGGGCGCGACGCGATGGGCGTCGACCTCCCGCGGGTCAACGCGCGCGTCGCGAGCCTCGCCATGGCCCAGTCGGCCGACGTGCGCGCCCGCGTCGAGCGCGAAGGCGTGCGCATCATCCGGGGCACCGCCGCGTTCGCCGACGAGCCCCGCGCCCGCGGGCTGCACGCGGTCGAGGCCCGCACCCCCGAGGGCGGCGGTGAGGTCCTCCCCGCCGACGTCGTCCTCGTCGCGACCGGCGCCACCCCCCGCGTCCTCGACGACGCCAAGCCCGACGGCGAGCGCATCCTCACCTGGCGCCAGCTCTACGACCTCACCGAGCTGCCCGAGCACCTGGTCGTCGTCGGGTCCGGCGTCACCGGGGCGGAGTTCGTGTCCGCCTACGTCGAGATGGGCGCCCGCGTCACGCTCGTGTCCAGCCGCGACCGCGTGCTCCCCGGCGAGGACGCCGACGCCGCCGCCGTGCTGCAGGACGTGTTCGCCGAGCGCGGTGTGGAGATCCTCGCGCAGGCGCGGGCCGAGTCGGTGCGCCGCGACGGCGACGGCGTGGTCGTCACGCTCGCCGACGGCCGCACGGTCTCCGGCTCGCACGCGCTGATGACGGTCGGCTCGGTGCCCAACACCGGGGAGTTGGCGCTGGAGAAGGTCGGCATCACCACCGGTCGGGGCGGTTTCATCACGGTCGACCGGGTGTCGCGCACCTCCGTGCCGGGCGTCTACGCGGCGGGCGACTGCACCGGCGTGCTCATGCTCGCCTCCGTTGCCGCGATGCAGGGGCGCATCGCGATGTGGCATGCGCTGGGCGAGGGCGTGATGCCGATCAAGCTGAAGACGGTGTCGGCCGCGGTGTTCACCCGTCCGGAGATCGCGACGGTCGGCATCAGCCAGCGCGCGATCGACGCGGGCGAGGTCCCGGCGCGCACGATCATGCTGCCGCTCTCGACGAACCCGCGGGCCAAGATGCAGGGCCTGCGCCGCGGGTTCGTGAAGCTGTTCTGCCGCCCGGCCACCGGGGTGGTCGTCGGTGGCGTGGTGGTGGCGCCGGTGGCCAGCGAGCTGATCCTGCCGATCGCGCTGGCCGTGCAGAACGGGCTCACCGTGGCCGACCTGGCCTACACGTTCTCGGTGTACCCGTCGCTGTCGGGCTCGATCACCGAAGCGGGCCGCCAGCTCATGCGCCACGGCGACCTGGACTAAGGGTCGGCTCCGGGGCATCCCTGATTCCGGCCCGGCACCGCAGGCCGACGATCGAAGGCATGAGCATCGTGCCCACCTCGTCGAAGGTCCCCGCCGTGCCCGTGGTCGCGGGCGCGGCCGTCGCGCAACTCGGCGCCGCCGCCATCGGTCTCCTGCTGCCGTTCCCCGCCCTGCTCGCGATCGTGCTCACCGCGGCCGCGGCCCGGGTCGCCACCCGCGGACGCGTCGGGCCCGTGGTGGCCCGCACCGGACTGGCCGTCGGCGCGGCGTCCGCCGTGCTCGGCCTGATCCTCGGCGGCCTCGGCCTCGTGGCGATCATCCTGGCCGGGATCACCGTGGTAGCGGGCGTCGCGGGCGCGGTCGTGGGGCGCCCCCGCCCTTAGTCCTTGATCTCGCAGAGCACCGTGCCCTGCGACACCGAGCTGCCCGCGCTGGCCGAGAGCCCGGTGACCGTGCCCGCCTTGTGCGCGGTGACCGGGTTCTCCATCTTCATCGCCTCCAGCACGACGACGAGGTCGCCCGCGGCCACCGTGTCGCCGTCGGACACCGCGACTTTGACGATCGTGCCCTGCATCGGCGCCTTCACCGCGTCGCCGGAGGCCGCCGCGCTGCCGGAGCCGCCGCCGCGCCGCCGGGGCGCCGCCTTCTCGGCCGCGGGGGCGGCCACCCCGCCGAAGTCGGCGGGTAGCGTGACCTCCAGCCGCCTGCCCCCGACCTCGACGACGACCGACCGCCGCTCCGGCTCGTCCTCGGTCTCCGCCCCGCCCTCGAACGGCTCGACCGTGTTGTCCCACTCGGTCTCGATCCACCGGGTGTGGACGGTGAAGTCGGTCGTGAACGCCGGGTCCTCCACGACCAGCCGGTGGAACGGCAGCACCGTGGCCGTGCCCTCCACCTGGAACTCGGCGAGCGCCCGGCGCGACCGCTCCATTGCCTGCGCGCGGTCGGATCCGGTGACGATCAGCTTGGCCAGCAACGAGTCGAAATTCCCCCCGATCACCGAGCCCACCTCGACGCCCGCGTCGACCCGCACGCCAGGGCCCGACGGCAGCGTCAGCGCGGTGATCGTGCCCGGTGAGGGGACGAAGTTCTGCCCGGCGTCCTCGCCGTTGATGCGGAACTCGATCGAGTGCCCGCGCGGGGTCGGGTCGTCGGAGAACGGCAGCGGCTCCCCCTCAGCGATGCGGAACTGCTCGCGCACGAGGTCGAGGCCCGACGTCTCCTCCGACACCGGGTGCTCCACCTGCAGGCGCGTGTTGACCTCGAGGAACGAGATCAGCCCGTCCTGGCCGACGAGGAACTCGACCGTGCCCGCCCCGTGGTAGCCCGCCTCCCGGCAGATCGCCTTGGCCGCCTCGTGGATCGTCGAGCGCTGCTCGTCGGAGAGGAACGGCGCGGGCGCCTCCTCCACCAGCTTCTGGAACCGGCGCTGCAGGGAGCAGTCGCGGGTGCCGACCACGACCACGCCGCCGTGGGTGTCGGCCAGCACCTGGGCTTCGACGTGGCGGGGCTTGTCCAGGTAGCGCTCGACGAAGCACTCGCCGCGTCCGAACGCGGCCTTGGCCTCCCGCACGGCCGACTCGTACAGCGAGGGGATCTCCTTCTCCTCGCGTGCGACCTTGAGCCCGCGCCCGCCGCCGCCGAACGCCGCCTTGATCGCGATCGGGAGGCCGTGCTCCTGCGCGAACGCCACGACCTCGTCCGCACCGGACACGGGGTCGCTGGTTCCGGGGACGAGCGGGGCGCCCGCGCGCATCGCGATGTGCCGGGCGGTGACCTTGTCGCCCAAGTCGCGGATGGCCTGCGGGGTGGGGCCGATCCAGATGAGGTCCGCGTCGATGACGGCCTGGGCGAAGTCGGCGTTCTCGGAGAGGAAGCCGTAACCGGGGTGCACCCCGTCGCCGCCCGCGCGCCGCGCGACGTCGATCAGCTTGTCGATGTCGAGGTAGGACTCGGCGGCGGTCGACCCGCCCAGCGCGAAGGCCTCGTCGGCGAGCCGCACGAACGGGGCGTCGCGGTCGGGGTCGGCGTAGGCGGCGACGCTGGCGAGCCGGGCGTCGCGACAGGCGCGGATGACGCGGACGGCGATCTCACCACGGTTCGCGACGAGGATCTTGCTCAGGCGCGGCACAGATCGGGCCTCCTACTCCGGCACAAGGTCTCCGCAGTTTAGGCACGCCCGTCCCCGCCCGAGATGTGGCGTGGCCGACGTCCCTTATGCGGGTGGACGGGCCGCCCGGGTGCCGAGCACCTGCCCGGCCAGCGTGCCCGCCGTCGCGCAGACCGCGGCGACGGCGGCGCGGACACGGCGGAGTCGCGGCGGTCCGGCGCCGTCGTAGCGCCACATCGCCTCGCGCTCGCGGAGCTCCGCGGCGGCGTCGGCGCTGAGGTCGGGGCGCAGGGCGCGGGCGAGGTACCAGCCGTCGCGCAGGCCCCCGACCGGCTCGCGGCCTACGTGGTGCACGGCGAACACCGTCGACCAGCGGGGGCCCAACGACGCGGCGAGCACCGGCCAGTGCTTCGCCGCCTCGCCTGCCCGTTTGCGCAGCAGCGCACGCCGGGCGACGGCGAGGCGGGCGGGGTCGAAGCCCGGCGGGTCCGGAGCGCCCGCGACGAGGGCGGCGACGAGGGCGGCCTGGCGCTCGGCGAGCGTCCCCGACGCCCTTGCCCCGTCGAAATGGCCAACACGAACTGTCGAAACATACGACTCACCGCGGGGGGTCATCGGGTCGCCTCGGCGATGGCGGCGAGCTCGGCGGTGAGCACGGCGGCGGGTGGGTAGCCGCCGTCGCGCTCCAGCAGCACGGGCACGCCCGGCGCGCGCTCGACCAGGTGCGCGAGCAGGCCGAGCACCGCGTCGGGCACGGGGTCGGTGTGCGTGTCGTGGTAGTACCCGGCTTCGTCGTGGCGCGCCGAACCGCCCGCGACGTGCACGTAGCCGATCCGGTCGGCGGGCACGAGGTCCAGGATCGCGTCGAGCACGGCCCGGGGGTCCTGCGCCCGGTTGACGGCGTTGGCGTACACGTTCGCGACGTCCAGCAGGAGCAGCGCGCCCGTGCGGTCACCCACGGCGGCGAGGAACTCGGGCTCGGTGAGCTCGTCGTCGGGCCAGTCGAAGAGGGCGGCGATCACCTCCAGCGCGACGGGCACGGTCAGCTCGGCCGACAGCCGGGCGACGTTGGCGGCCAGCACGTCGAGCGCCTCGCGGGTGCGCGGCACGGGCAGCAGGTGCCCGGCCTCGCGGCCGCAGGCCCGCACGAACGCGATGTGCTCGCTGACCAGCGGCGCCCCGAGCGCATCGGCGCAGGCCGCGAGCTGCGTGACCCGCGCC
>DATAOO010000162.1:0-3796 GCA_036265695.1 Pseudonocardia sp.
CGCGCCCACCGCCACCCCGGCCACCGCCACCCCAGCCCCGATCTCGCCCGGGTCCTCGGCCGCCATCGCGCCGTCCTGCGTCGACGGGAGGTGGAGCTGCCCGCAGCAGGAGCGGTTCGCCGAGGTCACCGCCTACGCGAAGCGCACCGTGGGCGCGCACGGCTACCTGTCGGTCGTGTTCACCGACCGGGTCACCGGCGCGACCTGGCGCACCGGCGACACCACCCACCCGGGCTGGACCGCCTCCACCGTCAAGCTCGCGATCGCCGCCGACCTCCTGCGCCGCGACCGGGCGCACCAGATCACCCTCAGCGCGGCCGACCGTCACGACCTCGCGACCATGCTCAACTTCTCCGACAACGCCGCCACCGACCGCCTCTGGAAGGCCTACGGCGACGACGCCATGCTCGCCCGCTTCCGCGCCGACTTCGGCATGACCGGCCTGCGCTTCATCCCCGGCTTCACCCCCCGCACCTACTGGGGCTTCGTCAAGTGCACGGCCGACGACCTCGCCGCGCTCATGCGCTACGTCCTCGCGAGCCCCGATCGGGACTACCTCGTCGCGGCCATGCGCGGCGTCGCCCCCAACCAGCAGTGGGGCGTGTGGGCCGCCGGGGCCGCCCAGCAGCCCGGCAACAAGGACGGCTGGTCGTTCGAGTCCGACCCCTACGGCAAGCACTGGGTGACCGACACCGTCGGCTTCGCGGGCCCGGCCCAGCGCTACACCCTCGCGATCATGTACCAGGTCGGCCCGGCGGGCTCGCTCGCCGACGGGGTGCACGCGGTGAGCGACGTCGCGGCCCTCCTCTTCGGCGCGCCCGTCCCCGCCCGCATCACGGTCCCCGCACCCGACGGCTGACCGGCCGAGATCGCGCCGAGTGGCACACCACGACGGTGGGGACCGTCGTGGTGTGCCGGTCGCGGCGATCATGTGCTCCTCCCGCCGTCGTGCGCTGTGGGGAAGACTGGCCCGGTGGCGGATCGCGTGGCGGTGGTGACGGGGGCGGGTTCGGGGCTGGGCCGGGTCGTGGCGCAGGCGCTGCTGCGGGCCGGGTACGGCGTGGCGCTGGCGGGCAGGCGGCCCGACGCGCTCGACGCCACCGCCGACGGCCACCCCGAAGCGCTGGCCGTCCCCACCGACGTCGCCGACCCAGCCGCCGTGGAAGCCCTGTTCGCCGCGGTCGTCGACCGGTTCGGCCGGGTCGACCTGCTCTTCAACAACGCGGGCATGTTCGGCCCCGCGGGCACACCCGACGAGGTCGACGTGCAGCGCTTCATCGACACCGTCGCGGTCAACCTCACCGGCTCGTTCCTCTGCGCCCGCGCGGCGTTCGCGGCGATGCGCACGCAGGACCCGGCAGGCGGGCGCATCATCAACAACGGCTCCATCTCCGCGCACGTCCCGCGGCCGGGCAGCGCGGCCTACACGTCGACGAAGCACGCGATCACCGGGCTCACCCGCTCGCTGTCGCTCGACGGCCGCCCCTACAACATCGCCTGCTCGCAGATCGACATCGGCAACGCGGCCACCGACATGACGGCGGGCATCGCCGTCGGCGCCCGGCAGGCCGACGGCACCGTGCGCGCCGAGCCGACGTTCGACGCCGCCCACGTGGCGTCCACGATCGTGCACATGGCCGAACTTCCCCTGGACACCAACATCCAGTTCGTCACGATCATGGCCACGACCATGCCGTTCATCGGACGCGGCTGAGCGCTGCCCGATTTGGACCGCAAACTGTCGGTGGCCTTCTCTACTGTAGGAACCATGACCGCCACCGAGAGCGCGCTCACACCCCAGTTGGAGCGCTTCCGGGTCGAGCTCACCGGCTACAGCTACCGCATGCTCGGCTCCAGCCACGACGCCGAGGACGCCGTCCAGGAGACGATGGTCCGGGCGTGGCGCAGCTACGACAAGTTCGAGGGCCGTTCGTCGCTGCGCTCGTGGCTCTACCGCATCGCCACCAACGTGTGCCTCACGATGCTGGAGAGCCGCGGCAAGCGGGCCCGTCCGATGGATTTCGGCTCGGCGAGCACGCCGGAGCCATCGTCGCTCGGCGATCCCATGGGTGAGGACACCTGGCTGCAGCCGGTGCCCGATGCGATGGTGGTGCCGGTCGACGGCGATCCCGCCGAGCGGGCCGTGGCGAGGGAGACCATCCGGCTCGCGTTCGTCGCCGCGCTGCAGCACCTGCCCGCCCGCCAGCGCGCGGTGCTCATCCTGCGCGAGGTGCTGCAGTGGAGCGCGGCGGAGACGGCCGAGCTGCTCGGCACCACGGTCGCGTCGGTCAACAGCGCGCTGCAGCGCGCCCGGGCCACGATGGGCGAGCGCGAGCTCGACACGGTGGGCGAGATCGGCGCCGAGCAGCAGGAGCTGCTGGATCGCTACGCCGATGCCTTCGAGCGCTACGACATGACGGCGCTGGTCGGCCTCCTGCACGACGACGCGGTGATGTCCATGCCGCCCTACGCGCTGTGGCTCACCGGCACCGACGACATCGTCGCCTGGCACATCGGCCCCGGCGCCCCGTGCGCGCACTCGAAGATGGTGCCGATCACGGTCAACGGCATGCCCGGGTTCGCCCAGTACAAGCCCGCGGCCGATGGCGACGGCTACACGGCGTGGGCGATCCAGGCCCCGGAGATCCGCGGCGACAAGATCGTGCGGCTCAACGCGTTCCTGGACGTCGAGGCGCTGTTCCCGATGTTCGGTCTGCCGCTGCGGATGGCAGGCTGAAGAAGATCATCGGGTTCACCGTCGTCCCGCGGGCGCCGGTGAGGCCGAGCTCGGCGCGCACCTCGTCGAGCGCGGCCAGGGTGTCGGGCGCGTGCCTGCGGGCGGCGGTGAACCACGCGGTGTCGTGCTCGGCGAGCCAGCGCAGCACCTCCGTGCCCTCCGACCAGGGGCGGGCCCAGCGCAGGTGGAACACGTCGTGCACGCTCACCGGCGTGCCCGCCGCCACCAGCGGGAAGAGGTGCGCGAGGTACCAGCGGGCGAACCGGCGGCCGTGGTCGGCGTCCACGAAGAGGTACCCGACGTCCGGCGGCACCTCCGCCAGGTTGGCGGCCACGTCGCCCAGCACGAACGTCCACCGGTCGTCGGCGAGGTCGGCAGGCACGGTGCGCAGCACGGCGTCCACCTGGTCGAACGAGTGCAGGCGGCCGTGGCCGTTGTCGCGCAGGGCACGCAGGATCCAGGTGGTGGACCAGCCCTGGAAGGTGCCGAGCTCCATCACCGTGTGCGGGCGGTGGTCGCGCAGCGCGAGGTAGGTGAGCTCGGCCTCCACGTCGTCGAGCTGCGGGATCACGCGCGTCGCGGCGAGGAAGGCCCGCTGCTCCTCGATCACAGCGCGCAGGTCGTCGCCGTAGGTGCAGTAGAGGCGGGTGGCGTGCGCGAGGTCCACGCTCCGCAGGCTACGAGCCGCCCACCGGCACGCTGACAGGCACCATGTATTTCCCGACCGCAGCCGTCCCTCTTCCCGTATTTCCCGACCGCAGCCGTCCCTCTTCCCCGAAGGTGAAGGAACGGGGTGACGGCGTGGGTGGCTGGGCGCGATGGCTGCTCCTGCCGATCCTCCTGCTGTTGACGGGGGCGGCGGCCGGTCCGCCTGTCACCGCCGACCCCCTCGACGTCCGGCCCGGCGCGCCGGTGACCATCGCAGGCCAGTTGTTCGGCCAATGCCGGGAGCAGGTCGTCGCGTTCCGCCCGGCGACGACGATCCCACCCCGCCCCGTTCAGGTCCGGGTGATCTGGGACGGCGGTCGCGTCCTCGGCCTGGCCGACCTCGGGCCCGCC
>DATAOO010000163.1:0-8021 GCA_036265695.1 Pseudonocardia sp.
GAGATGGGATCACGCAGCGGGATGCGATCGCGGCGGCGGGATTGCGATCGCGCGGCGAGGTACGCGGCCGCGACGTCGGTGCGCGATTCCAGGACACGTCACGCCAGGCGTAGGCAGATCGTACGACGATGCCTGGTCGAAGCCTGGCTCAAGCGGGTACGACCCGGCGGATGCGCGCCCGGAAGGCGTAGGACAGCCCGACGCCCTCGTGCCGCACCCGCCCGCCGACGCTGTGGCGCGTCCACGCGGTCGGGCCGCTACGCAGGTGGCGGCGCAGGAACAGGTGGGTGATGTCGGCCATCGTTCCTCCATGATCTATCGTCACCGCGACGATAACCCACTTCTCGTCAGGATGAAAAATATGCGGGGCAACCTGTTCGCGGTCGCGGTCGACCTGGTGATCCTCACCGTGCGCGCGGGCGCCCTCTCGGCGCTGCTGGTCCGGCGCGGCGTGCCGCCGTTCGAGGGGGCGCTCGCCCTGCCCGGCGGGTTCGTCCTGCCGAACGAGGACCTCATCGACACGGCGACGCGGGAGCTGGTCGAGGAGACCGGGCTGACGGTCGCGGGCCACCACCTCGAGCAGCTCGCGAGCTACGCGGCGCCGGACCGCGACCCGCGGGGGCGGGTGCTCTCCGTCGGTCACCTCGCGCTCGTGCCCGACCTCCCCGAGCCGCAGGCGGGCTCGGACGCGGCAGCGAGCGCGTGGCATCCCGTCGCGGACACGGCCGGGCTGGCGTTCGACCACGACCGGATCCTCGCCGAGGGCGTCGAGCGCGCCCGCGCCAAGATCGAGTACACGACGCTGGCGGCGGCGTTCTGCCCGCCCGAGTTCACCGTGTCGCAGCTGCGCGGGATCTACGAGGCCGTGTGGGGCGCCGAGCTGGATCCGCGCAACTTCCAGCGCAAGGTCACCGGTACGCCGGGCTTCCTGGTGCCGACCGAACGCCTGGTCACCGGCGGACGGGGGCGCCCGGCCCAGCTGTTCCGCCGCGGCCCGGCCACCGCGCTGCACCCCCCGATGCTGCGCGCCGACGCGTAGCTCCTCGCAGAGCCGTTGTGCGCCGCGCAAGGCCTCCGACGCCGGTGCGGTGCCTGCCCGGTCTGCGAAGTGCTCAGCCCGCGAGCAACTGCGCCCGCAACGTCCGCTCCCACCACGCCGCGAAGCGCTCCGGCGGCCACGCCCGATCCAGGACCAGCGCCGCGTAGAGGCCCGGGTCGAGGAGGGTCCACAGCACGTCGGCCGCCACCTCCGGCTCCAGGCCGGGGCGCAGCCAGCCGCGCGCGGTGAGCGTCGCGACGAACCCGGTGGCGCCGGTCAGCCGCTGCGCCTGGACGTCGGCGAACAGCGCCCGCACCCGCTCGTCGGCGTCGGCCGCCGCCCGCAACGCCACGTAGATCCCGGCGACCCGGACGCCCGCCGCCACCACGAGCTCGACGTACCGAGCGACCAGGGCGTCACGATCCGGGGCGGCCGCCAGCTCCCGGACGGCCGGGCGGTCGGCCATCGCGACGTCCTCGTCGTCGCCGCCGATCGCCGTGTCGTAGGCGAGCTTGAGCAGCTCGGGCTTGCCGCCCACGGTGAACACCGTCGCCCGCGACACCCCCGCCGCCGCGGCCACGTGCTCGATCGACGTGGCCGTCCACCCCTGGCGCACGAACAGCTCGCGCGCGGCCTCGACGACGGCCCGCCGCGTGGCGCGCACCTGCTCGGCTCGGACGGCCGACGCGTAATGCCGCTTGACACGCTCCCCCATTTGGCCAGACTATCAGTCTTACCAATAAGGGGGACCAAGGATGGACATCCGCGAGAAGGTGTGCTTGCAGTACCAGGCGCTGCTCACCGGCGACGTCGCGCTCGCCGTCGCCACGACCGCGCCCGACTGGGCCAACGACGAGGCCGAGGGCGAACCGCCCGCCTGCCGCATCCCGGGGCCCGCGGGCCTGCTCGCGACGGGGGCCTGGATGCGCGCGGCGTTCAGCGACCTGCGGTTCGTGGAGCACGTCTCGGTGGCCGACGAGCAGCACGTCCTTTCGGAGATCACCCTGAGTGGCACGCACACCGGCCCGTTCACGATCTTCGAGGACGGCAGGCTCGCCCAGGTGCTGCCGCCGACGGGCCGGGGGTTCGCCGTGCGGCAGTTCCACCTCCACCGGCTGCGCGGCGAGGAGATCATCGGGCACTCCGCCGTGCGCGACGACCTCGGCATGCTCACCCAGATCGGCGCGTTCCCGCCGGGCCCCCGGCTGCTGGCCCGCGCGCTGGCCTGGCGGCTGACCGGCCGTGCGGCGCGGGCGGGCCAGGACGTGATCGCCCGCGCGGCGGCCGCGGCGGCCGAGGCGGAGGGCGTACCGGCCGGTCAGAAGCGGGGGTGATCACCCTTCAGCTCGACGCCCTGGCCCCGCCGCACCTCACCCAGCACCCACGCGGGCACATGCCGGGCGGTGAGCACGGCCAGCGCGCGGTCGACGTCGTCGGCGGGCAGCACGGCCACCATCCCGACGCCCATGTTGAACGTCTGCTCCATCTCCGCCCGCTCGACGCGGCCAAGGGACGCGATCAGGCGGAACACCGGCTGCGGGTTCCAGCTGCCGCGCTCGACGACCGCGCCGAGCCCGTCGGGCAACACCCGCGCCAGGTTGCGGGCGAGGCCACCGCCGGTGATGTGCGCGAACGTGTGAACGTTCGTCTCGGCGACCAGCGCGAGGCAGTCGCGCGCGTAGATCGCGGTGGGGACGAGCAGCTCCTCGCCCAGCGTGTGCCCGAACTCCTCGACGTGGCCTTCGAGGGGCATCCGGGCGATCCGCAGGAGCACGTGCCGGGCCAGCGAGTAGCCGTTGGAGTGCAGACCGGAGCTGCCCATGCCGACCAGCACGTCGCCGGGGCGGACGTGGGCGGGCCGCAGCATGGCGTCGGCCTCGACGATGCCGACCCCGGTGGCCGAAAGGTCGTACCCGCCCGCCTCCATCATCCCGGGGTGCTCGGCCGTCTCGCCGCCCAGCAGCGCGCAGCCCGCGCGCTGGCAGCCCTCCGCGATGCCCGCGACGACGGCCGCGACGTGCTCGGGCACGAGCTTGCCCACCGCGATGTAGTCCTGCAGGAACAGCGGCTCCGCCCCGCACACGACGAGGTCGTCCACCACCATCGCGACCAGGTCCAGCCCGATCGTGTCGTGCTTGTCCAGCGCCTGGGCGATCGCGACCTTGGTGCCCACCCCGTCGGTGGACGCGGCCAGCACCGGCTCGGTGTAGCGGCCCAGCTTGAGCGCGAAGAGGCCCGCGAAACCGCCGATGCCGCCGAGCACCTCGGGCCGCCGCGCCTTCTCCGCGAACGGCTTGAGCTGCTCGACCGCGCGCTCACCGGCGTCGATGTCGACGCCGGCGGCGGCGTAGCTGGCCCCGCTGTGCTCGTTCACGGGCGGTTCAACGCGTCCGCCGCGCCGTAGCCGATGGACACCTGCTCGAGGTTCTCCAGAAGGTGCTTGCCGAGCCGGGCCTCGTCGGGCAGCGGGATCGGGTAGGTGCCGTCGAAGCAGGCCATGCACAGCCTGCTGCGCGGCTGCTCGCTCGCGGCGACGAGGCCGTCGAGCGAGACGTAGCCGAGCGTGTCGGCGCCGATCGAGCGGCGGACGCCCTCGACGTCCAGCCCGCTCGCGATCAGCTCGGCGCGGGTGGCGAAGTCGATGCCGTAGAAGCACGGCCACTGCACGGGCGGCGACGCGATGCGGATGTGCACCTCGAGCGCGCCCGCCTCCCGCAACATCCGGACGATCGCGCGCTGCGTGTTGCCGCGCACGATCGAGTCGTCCACGACGACCAGCCGCTTGCCCCGGATGACGTCGCGGAGCGGGTTGAGCTTGAGCCGGATGCCGAGCTGGCGGATCGTCTGGGACGGCTGGATGAAGGTGCGCCCCACGTAGGCGTTCTTGACCAGACCCTGGCCGTAGGGGATGCCGGAGCCCTGCGCGTAGCCGACGGCGGCGGGGGTGCCCGACTCCGGCGTGGGGATCACCAGGTCGGCCTCGACGGGGTGCTCGATCGCCAGCCGACGGCCGATCTCGACGCGGGTGGCGTGCACGGAGCGGCCCGCGATCGTGGTGTCGGGGCGGGCCAGGTAGACGTACTCGAACACGCAGCCCTTCGGCTCCGGTGTGGCGAACCGCGAGCTGCGCATGCCCTCGGCGTCGATGGCCAGGAGCTCGCCGGGCTCGACCTCGCGCACGAACGACGCGCCGACGATGTCCAGCGCCGCCGTCTCGCTCGCGATCACCCAGCCGCGCTCCAGCCTGCCGAGGACGAGCGGGCGCACGCCGTGCGGGTCGCGGGCGGCGTAGAGGGTGGCCTCGTCGGCGAAGACCAGCGAGTACGCCCCGCGCAGCCGGGGCAGGAGCCGCATCGCGGCTTCCTCGACGCCGATGTCGGCCGCGGTGGACGCGAGCAGCTCGGTGACGAGGTCGGAGTCGGTGCTGGCGCCCATGCCGCCGCGGTGGTCGAGGGCGTTCACCTCGTCGCGCAGCTCGGCCGTGTTGACCAGGTTGCCGTTGTGGCCGAGCGCGATGCCGCTGCCCGCCGCGGTGGTGCGGAACGTCGGCTGGGCGTTCTCCCAGGTTGTGGACCCGGTGGTGGAGTAGCGGCAGTGGCCGACGGCGATGTGGCCCTGCAACGAGCACAGCACCTGCTCGTCGAAGACCTGGCTGACGAGCCCGAGGTCCTTGTAGACGACGGTGCGCCGCCCGTCGGACACGGCCATGCCCGCCGCCTCCTGCCCGCGGTGCTGCAGGGCGTAGAGGCCGTAGTAGGTGAGGTTGGCGACGTCCTCGCCAGGAGCCCAGACGCCGAAGACGCCACACTCTTCGGCGGGATCGGGGTCGGGGGGATTCTCGTCCGGGTCGGAACTCGGGCGCACGACACGCTCCTCGACAGCGTCAGCGGGTCAGGCTCCCATCCTACGCCGCACGAGCTCCGGAACCCATTCACCGGGACCCGCGTCACCGAACCAGCGTCCTTGGCCCAGGTCACACGTGAGGGCGGCCAGCCGGTCCGCCTGGACGCCGGTCTCCACCCATTCGGCGGTGACCTCCAGCCCCAACGCGTGCGCCATTCCGACGAGTGCGCGCACGATCGCCGAATCGGCCGTGTCGGCGTCGGGGTGGCGGAGGCCGTCGATGAACGAGCCGTCGATCTTCAGCGCGTGCACGGGCAGGCGGCGCAGCCAGGCCAGGCTGGACCAGCCGGTGCCGAAGTCGTCCAGCGCGAGCCGCACGCCCGCCGCGCGCAGCGCCGAGAGGCCTTCGGTCACCGCGGTGCCGTCGCCGAGCACGGCCTGCTCGGTGATCTCCAGCTGCAGCTGGCGGGGCGGGAGGCCCTCGGCCTGCAGCACGGCGATGACGTCGGCGACCCAGCCCGGCTCGCTCAGCTGCACCGGGGAGACGTTCACGCTCACGAACGGCGCCCGCTCCCCCAGCTCGCGCCACCAGCGGGCGGCCTGCGCGCACGCGGTGGCCAGCACCCAGCGGCCGAGCTCCACGATAGCGCCGCTCTGCTCGGCCAGCCCGATGAACCGACCCGGCCCGATCAGCCCCTCCTGCGGGTGCTGCCAGCGCACGAGCGCTTCGGCGCCGCGCACCCGGCCGTCCGGCAGTGTGACCAGCGGTTGGTAGACGAGCCGGAACTCACCGTTCGCGATGCCCGTCGGGAGGCCTGCGACCAGCGCGTAGCGCGCGGCCTCACCCGCGTCGCGGCGCGGATCGAACATCACCCGGCGACCGCCCCCGAGGGCCTTGGCCCACGACCGGGCCACCTCCGCGGCGCGGCGCAGCTCCTTCGGGCAGCCGTGCACGGTGGGGCCTTCCGCCACGCCGATGCTCGCGGAGACCACCAGGTTCAGCCCGTCGATCGGGATCGGCACCGCGAGCGCGCTCTGGAGCCGGTCGGCGACGCGGCAGACGGCGGCGATGTCGTCGGGGTCGGCGACGAGCACGGTGAACTCGTCGCCGCCGGTGCGCGTGGCGAGGTGTTCCCCCGCCGCCAACCGCAGCCTGCCCGCGACGGCGAGGAGCAGCCGGTCGCCCACGCCCGCGCCGTGGGCGTCGACGAGCGCGCCGAAGCCGTCCAGGTCGAGCGCGCAGATGCCGACCCGGGTGATACCGCCCGCGAACGCGCGCCGCAGCCAGTCCTCGGTGACGGACGCGCCGGGGAGGCGGGCGAGCCGTTCGCGGACCGGGCCCGCGGGCGACCAGAGCCGGTCCGGGTCGTCCTGGAGGACGACGACGATGTGCGACGGCTCGCCGTCGGCCGTGCGCACGAGCCGGGCGATGATCCGCACCCAGAGGATCACGCCGTCGGGGCGGACGACGCGCACGTCCATGCGCTGGACGTCGGGGTCGCCGCGCAGCAGCCGCGTGTAGCGCTCCAGGACCTCGGGCAGGTCGTCGGCGTGCACGAAGTCGGTGAACGGGCGGGGCTCGTCCAGCACGTCGCCGAGGTCGAGGAACGCGGTGAGCTCGGGGTTGGCGGCGACCACCCGCCCGTCGAGCGTCATCGCGGCGACGCCGACCGGCGCGTCGTCGGCCATGGTGAGCCGCAGGTCGATCTCCGCCGGGCGAGCGTCGAGCGCGGCATCGGCGGGGGCGGTCCGCGCGAGCGGGGGCGACCCGAGGGCGTTGCCCGCGGCGTCGACCAACCGCGCGGGCACCTGCGGTCTGGCGGCAAGGCAGGCGGCGAACCCGGCGGCGAGGTGGTCGAGGGCCGCCGCCACCCGGCGGGCGCCGTCGACGCCCGGCACGCCGAGCGCGGCGGGGGCATCGGTGCGCAACACCTGGAGGCTGTCGGCGAGCACGTCGGCCGCGGGTCGGTCGTCGCACAGGCCCGACTCGACGAGCGCCGCGCCCAGCTCCCGCGCGGCCGACGGCTGGAACGGCTCGGCGCGCAGCACACCCGCCAACCTGCGCAGGATCGTCGCCAGCCGGTGCTCGACCGCGGTCTCCCCGACCCCGGGCGCCACGGGGCCGGCCGGCGTCGGTCCCGGACCACCCACGGTCGGCACGCCTACCGCCGGAGCGGCCGTAGGAGCGGAGGCCGCCCGCGGCGGCCCGACGCCCGTCGGGGTGCCGTCGAGCACGTGCCCGTCCGCGCGCGCCGCCTGCTCCCACCGCTGCGCGAGGCGCTGCAGCGCGGCGGGGTCGACCGCGTCATACGGGCGATCCGGGCCGCCTCCGGCAGGCCGCAACACCGCCGCCGCGCCGGGGGGCGTCCGTCCGTGCGGTGCACACACGACGCCACCTCCCGTCGCCGCTGCGGCTACAGCCTGCGTTCGACATCCCGCAGTGTCCGCCGCGCAGCGTTATCGCGCCACCACAAGGAGTGTCACTCGTCCGTTCCGCGACAGCCTCGCAGCTTCCGGTCACGTGAGCGGAAGGAGCCGCCGGACTTCACCCGTACGAGTGCCTGAGGCGGAGAGCCTGCCGCTGCGCTCCGCCTCCGCCCAGCTCAACCGCCCGGTGACGAGCGCGAGCCAAGTGCGCGGATCGGCCTCGACGACGTTCGGCGGGGTGCCGCGCCCGTGGCGCAGCCCGCTGACGCACTGCACGGCCCCGAACGGCGGCACCCGGACCTCGACGCTGCGGCCGGGCGCCGCGGCGGCCAGCGCGGCCAGGCTCTCCTTCACCGCGGCCCGCACCACGGGCCTCCCGGGCTCCGGCCCGCCGTCCAACCAGGCCAGCACGGCCCCGAGCTCTCCACCTGCCCCGTCCGTCACGCCCGCGACGCTAGTGCCCCGTGCGGCGGCCACAAACGTTCACCGGGTCCTCGCGCGCCCAGACGCCGCCTCGCGGCGTTGCCGCCCTCGCGAAGACGCCCGGTATGAGCTTTCGGACGGCGCTCGCCCGTCCCACCCCGCCTCCTTCGTCGGCTTCCGTCCCCCGGGCGAGGCGCCGCCTGGATCACGCGATCACCCCGCAATGCTCGCGGCCACCGCACTGGCGACCCGGCCGCCGCGCCGGGGGCGTTCCGCTCAACCCAGCCAG
>DATAOO010000164.1:0-8719 GCA_036265695.1 Pseudonocardia sp.
TCGCGCTCGCCGCCGTCCTGACGTGTGTCGCGGGCGCCGTGCTCGTGGCGACGGCGGCGGACGCCGTCACCGCTCCACCACTGCTGATGTTCAGCCTCAAGTCCAACCACAGCGCGCCGATCGCGCTCAAGGGCGCGGCCCTCACCCGTCCCGCGTTCGTCTTCGTCCGGCCGGGGCCCACCGCCGTCCAGAGCGTCGTGTTCACGCTGGATCCGGGCACGCCCACGGCCATCCGCGCGCAGCGGTCGGCCCCGTTCGACTTCGGCGCCACCGACGCGAACGGCAAGCTGCTCCCACTGGCCGTTTCCGGGCTGGCGACGGGAAAGCACCAGATGACCGCGGCCGTCACGTACGTGGGCGGTCGCCTGACACAGCTCGCCGCGACGTTCACCGTCACCAGGTCGGTGCCGACCCCGCCGACCACCACCGCGACACCGGCGCCGCCGACCACCACGACGCCGACCACGACCCCGACGGCCCCGCCGACGTCGACCACGACGACGCCGCCGGGCGGCACGTGCACCAACCCGATCTGGACGGCATCGGGCAACGACGACATGAAGCAGTTCAACGGGTACTTCGTCCACAACAACGTGTGGAACCCGCCGTCCGGGGGGTCGCAGAAGATCTCCGTGTGCTCGGAGCGGTCGTGGTTCGTGGAGGCGAAGAACTTCCCGAACGACAACTTCGAGGTCTTCTCGTACCCGAATGTGCACCCCGAGACCCGGCCCCAGACGTTGCAGCCGTTGGGCACCGACCAGGGCGACTTCACGATCAACGGGGTCGGCTACGACGTGTACCGCTACACCTCGGGCGGGATCAACGTCGTTTCCTACAAGGCCCGCTCGACGGTGCGGTCCGGCACGTTCGACCTCAAGCAGATCATCGGGGACGGGGTGTCGCGGGGCTTCGTGCCCGCCAACCCCCGGCTGAGCTCGGTCGACTACGGCGTCGAGTACCGCTTCACCGACGGCACCGCCCGCTTCGACGTGAGCGACTTCTCGCTCACCACCTCCTGACCGCCGCGGCGGCGCTCAGGCCTCGAACTTGTAGCCGAGACCCCGCACCGTGACGAGGTGCTTGGGCACGCCGGGGTCGGCCTCGACCTTGGCCCGCAGCCGCTTGACGTGCACGTCGAGCGTCTTCGTGTCGCCGACGTAATCCGCACCCCACACGCGGTCGATCAGCTGGCCGCGGGTGAGCACCCGGCCGACGTTGCGCAGCAGGTACTCGAGGAGGTCGAACTCCTTCAGCGGCAAGGCGACGTCGGTGCCGTTCACGCTCACGACGTGCCGCTCGACGTCCATCCGCACCGGACCCGCGCTGAGCACGCCGGGCGTGCCCTCGTCGCCACCCACCTCGCCGCCGCGCCGCAGCACGGCGCGCACGCGGGCGATCAGCTCCCGCGCCGAGTAGGGCTTGGTGACGTAGTCGTCGGCGCCGAGCTCCAGGCCGACCACCTTGTCGATCTCGCTGTCCCGCGCCGTCACCATGATCACGGGGACGGCCGAGCGGGTGCGCAGCGCCTTGCAGACGTCGGTGCCGCTCATGCCGGGGAGCATGAGGTCGAGCAGCACGATGTCGGCGCCGTTGCGGTCGAACTCCGCCAGCGCGTCCTGCCCCGTGGCGGCGATGGCGGTGGTGAAGCCCTCCTTGCGCATGAGGAAGGCGAGCGGGTCGGCGAAGGACTCCTCGTCCTCGACGATCAGGACCCGTGTCATGAGGTTCCTCCGATGTGGACGGGAGCGTGGTCGGGGGCGAGCGGGAGGCGCATCGTGAACGTCGATCCGGTGCCGGGGCTGCTCCACAGCCGAACCTCGCCGCCGTGGTTGGCCAGCACGTGCTTGACGATCGCCAACCCCAGCCCGGTGCCGCCGGTGGCGCGGGAGCGGGCCGGGTCGACCCGGAAGAAGCGCTCGAAGACCCGCTTCTGGTGCTCCGGGGCGATGCCGATGCCCCGGTCGGTCACGGCGATCTCGACGGCGTCGCCGGACTGCCTGCGCGAGACCGACACCGGGGTCTCGGCGGGCGAGTAGGCGATCGCGTTCTCGATGAGGTTGCAGAGCGCGGTGATCAGCAGGGTCTGGTCGCCGTCGACCTCGAGCCCGATCGGCTTGTCGACGACGATCTCGATCCGCGCGGCCTCCGCCGAGAGCCGGGTGCGGTGCAGCGCCTCGCAGACGACCTCGTCGATGGCGACGCGCGACAGCTCCGGCAGACCTTCGGCGCCCGTGAGCCGCGACAGCGCGATCAGCTCGGTGACGAGGTTCCCCAGCCGGTTCGCCTCTCGGACGATCTTGGTGCCGAACCGGCGGACCTCGGCGGGGTCGTCGGCGGCGTCGAGCACGGCCTCGGCGAGCAGCCCGACCGCACCGACCGGGGTCTTGAGCTCGTGGCTCACGTTGGCCACGAAGTCGCGGCGGGTGGCCTCCAGCCGCACGGCGTCGGAGGTGTCCGTCGCCTCGACCATCGTGTAGCCGTCGCCGAGTGGGCGCACCCTGGCGAGCACGGCGGCGGGACGGCGGCTGCGGTGGGCGAGCGGCGAGAGGTCGACGGCGACCGTCGTGCCGCGCTCCCGCACGTCGGCGCAGGCGGCGACCGCGCGGGCGTCCGGCTTGTCACCGGCGACGACGCCCAGCTCACGGGCGCGGCGGTTGGCCAGCACGGCGGCGCCGCCGCGGTCGACGACGACGAGCCCTTCGTCGGTGGCGGAGAAGACGCGCTCGAGGAGGTCGGCCAACGCGGGCTCGGGCGGCGCGGCCGTCGGCGGGACCACCCCCCGACTGCGGCCCCACCGGCGGCCGAGCACGATGCCCGCCGCGAGCGCCAACGCCGCGACCAGCACACAGACCACACCGGTCATATCGCCATCGTAGGCAACCCGCCCGGCCACGACGCTCAGCGTGATGGTCGTGACGGCGCAGATCGTCAGTGTTCGACGGCCGTTCACGCACCGTTCACAGAGATCAGCGGCACCGAGATCAGCGGCCCTGGGCGGCCACCGCGGCGGCGGCTTCCTTCGCGGCCTCCGGGTCGAGGTAGGTGCCGCCCGGGACGGTGGGGCGAAGGTCGTCGTCGAGCTCGTAGCGCAGCGGGATGCCGGTGGGGATGTTCAGGCCCGCGATGGCCTCGTCGGAGATGCCGTCGAGCTGCTTGACGAGCGCGCGCAGCGAGTTGCCGTGCGCGGCCAGCAGCACGACCTTGCCGCTGCGCAGGTCGGGCACCACCGCGGACTCCCAGTAGGGCAGGAAGCGGGCGACGACGTCGGCGAGGCACTCGGTGGCGGGCATGTCGGCGCCGAGGTCCGCGTAGCGCGGGTCGGCGTCCTGGGACCACTCGGAGCCGGGCTCGATCGGCGGCGGCGGCACGCTGTACGAGCGCCGCCAGAGCATGAACTGCTCCTCGCCGTAGGTGTCGAGGGTCTGCTTCTTGTCCTTGCCCTGCAGCGCGCCGTAGTGGCGTTCGTTGAGCCGCCAGTCGCGCTTCACCGGGATCCAGTGCCGGTCGCAGGCGTCGAGCGCGAGGTTGGCGGTGGCGATGGCGCGGCGCAGCAGCGAGGTGTGCACGACGTCGGGCAGCAGGCCCTCGGCGCGCAGCAGCTCGCCGCCGCGGCGCGCCTCCTGCTCGCCGGTCTCCGAGAGCGGGACGTCCACCCAGCCGGTGAACCGGTTCTCGGCGTTCCACACGCTCTGGCCGTGACGCAGCAGCACGAGGGTTCCCATGGGCGTTACTCTGCCGGCGCCAGCACGGCGGCACAGGCATCGGGCGCCGTGAGCCCGTCGAGGACGGTCGCGAAGATCTCCCGCAGCTGACCCACCTGCTCGCGGCTGAGCCGGTCGAACACGTGCTTGCGCACCGCCCGGACGTGCCCCGGCGCGGCTTCCTCCAGCGCGGCGAAGCCGGCGTCGGTGAGCTGGGCGAGGGTGCTGCGCCGGTCGTCGGGGCAGGGGGAACGGCGCACCCAGCCGTTGCGCTCCAGTTTGCTGACGGCGTGCGAAAGGCGGCTCTGCGAGCTCTGCGTGACGGCCGCGAGGTCGCTCATGCGCAAGGTGCGGCCCGGCACGTCGGAGAGCATCGCGAGGATGAGGTAGTAGGCCATGGGCATGCCCGAGTCGCGTTGGAGCTGACGATCGAGCGCGCCGTCGAGCAGGCTGGTGGTGGCGACGTAGACCAGCCACGCCGACAGCTCGTCCGGCGTGAGCCAGCGCACATCCGACTCCGTCACAGGCGTAGCATACGAGGGAAGGTAGTTGAACCTTCATCTGTTGAGGTGGCCATGCCTATCCAGCGACTGAACCATGCCGTCCTCTACGTCCGCGACGTCGCGCGCAGCGTCGCCTTCTACACCGAGGCCCTCGGTTTCCGGGTGGTGATGGAGATGCCGCGACAGGCCGCGTTCCTCCAGGCCGCCGGGTCCACGAACGACCACGACCTGGGCCTCTTCGCGATCGGCGAGGGCGCGGGCGCGTCCACCGCGGGCCGCTCGACGGTGGGCCTCTACCACCTCGCGTGGGAGGTCGACACCCTCGCCGAGCTGCAGCGCATCCGCGATGTGCTCACCGAGCACGGCGCGCTCGTCGGCGCGTCCGACCACGGCTCCACGAAGGCGCTCTACGCGAAGGACCCCGACGGCATCGAGTTCGAGGTGAGCTGGCTCGTGCCCCTGGCGCTGCTCGACCCCGACCAGGAGGTCGCCACGCTGCCGCTGCACCTCGAGCGGGAGATCGCGCGCTACGGCGCCGAAACCCGAGGTGGGGTCGGCGTCTCCGTGCCGACCGCCTAGACTGATTGGCTGGATGTATTCGGCACGGTACGCTCCGTGCAACGATCTGCCTCCCGACCAGGCCCGACTGGGCGATCAGCTACCTATCCCCGCGAGGAAGCCGATGACGGCGAGTGCCGCCGGGACCCTCGAGCACGACGCGCTGTTCTACACCGACGCGGCGAGCTACCGGTCCGGATGCCTCGACTTCGTACGCACGGGCCTCGAGCAGGACGAGCCCGTGCTCGTCGCCGTGCCCCAGCCCGGGCTCGGCCTCTTGCGGTCGGCGCTCTCCGAAGCCGAGTCGGCGCGGGTGCGCACGGCGGACATGGCGCAGGCGGGCCGCAACCCCGGCCGGATCATCGGCACGGTGCTCACCGCGTTCGTGCGCGAGCACGCCGGTCGACGGGTGCGGGTCATCGGCGAGCCGATCTGGGCGGGCCGCACCGAAGACGAGTACCCCGCGTGCGCCGAGCACGAGGCGCTGATCAACGTGGCGCTGGGCGACGCGCCCGCCTACATCCTGTGCCCGTACGACGTGCGGCGCCTGAACCGGGAGTGGCTCACCGACGCCACCCGCACCCACCCCACCCTCGCGGCCGACGGCGAGCGCTGGGCGAGTCCCGCCTACACCGACCCGGTCGCCCTTGCGGCCTACTTCGACCAGCCGCCCGAGCCCGCGCCGCCCGAGGCGGACGTGCTCGTGATCGGGCCCACCACCGGGCCTAGCACCGCGCGGCGGTTCGTGCACGACTACGCGCAGGCCACCGGCATGAGCGAGGGGCGTCTGCGCAACTTGCGCACGGCCGTGCAGGAGCTGGTCGTCAACACCGTCGTGCACGCGGGCGGCTCCGGCCTGCTCATGATCTGGACGGCCGGTCGCCAGGTCGTCTGCCAGGTGCAGGACGGCGGCCGCATCACCGACCCGCTCGTCGGCCGCCGCCCGCCCGCGCCGCCCGCCGTGGGCCACGGGCTGTTCACCGTGCACCAGGTGTGCGACCTCGTGCGGGTGCACCGCCGCCGCGACGGAACCCTGGTGCGGATCCACGTCAACTTCGACTGACCCCCGCCCCGGGTGAGTCGTACATCCCACCGCGGTGAGTCGTACATCTGACCAGGGTGAGTTGGGCGTTTCACCGTGTCGAAACGGCCAACTCGGGCCGTCGGATCGTGCGACTCACCGGGGGGCGGGGCCTACCCGGTAGCCGTCGGCCGCCGAGAACCGGGCGGTCACGCTGAACCGGTCGGCCCGCACCAGCGTGTGCCGCCACTCGACGGGCACCTCGCCCGCGCACCCCAGCCGGTCGATCGCCAGCGCCGCCACCCCCGGCCCGATGCCGAGGAGGCTCCGCTGGGCGGCGTCCGGCACGACGGCCCGGATCACCTCGCTGCCCCCCGTGACCCGCACCCCGCACCGCTCGGCGTACTCGGCGTAGAGGCCGGTGCGGCTGAAGTCGACGTCCAGCAGCGGCGCCGCGAGCCGCTCGGGCAGCCACACCCGGTCGACGGCCAGCGGCTCCGCGTCGGCCAGGCGCAGCCGTTCCAGGTGCACGAGCGGTGTGGACTCCTCCAACCCGAGACGGGCGGCCACGACCCCGTCGGCCCGGACGTCCAACGTGCGCACGACGCTGCGCTGGACCCGCCCGGTCGCCTCGACGGCCGTGAACAGGCTGTAGATCTCCCCGAGCGGCTGCTCGATCGGCATCGGCTCGGCCCGCCGCGGTGTGCGGCCCCGACCCGCGATGACCAGGCCTTCCTCGCGCAGCCGCCGCACGGCCTCCCGCACGGTGTGCCTGCTCACCCCGTACTGGGCGACGAGCGCCAGCTCACCGGGGAACGCGACGGCGAACTCGTCGTGGTCGAGCCTGCGGCGCAGGTCCGCGAGCAGCTGCTCCCAGAGCGGGGTCGCGCGGGTGCGGTCGAGCGCCTGTGCAGGCATGGCTGCTCAGCGGCCCCCCGTCGCGCGCAGGTTGCCGGTGAGCCGGTGCAGGGTGGCGCGCAGCGCGACGATCTCGTCGTCGGTCATGCCGGTGGCGTCGCTGACCTCGCGCTGCACGGTGGCCGCCCGCTCCTCCAGCGCCCGGCCCGCGTCGGTGAGCCCGACGACGACCGACCGCTCGTCCTCCGCCTGCCGGGTACGGGTGATGAACCCGGTGGTTTCGAGGCGCTTCAGCAGCGGCGAGAGCGTGCCCGTCTCCAGCTGCAGCGCGGCGCCGATGCCGGTGACGGAGCTGTCGCCCCGCTCCCAGAGCACGAGCAGCACGAGGAACTGCGGGTAGGTGAGACCCATGGCGTCCAGCATCGGGCGGTAGCAGCTCGTCATCGCGCGCGACGCGGTGTAGAGGGCAAAGCACAGCTGCTCGTCGAGGACCGACGCCCGCACTCGATCCGCCTGGGTCATGGACCCACCGTATTCCGATAGGCGTGCGCTGCACATTCCGGCATCCTCGCCGGATGTCCGATCCGACGATCGCCGCGACCCCGCCGCCGCCGTACGTCGCGGTGATCTTCACATCCGTGCGCACCGACGACGACGGCGGCTACGCGGCGATGGCCGCGGCGATGGAGCGGCTGGCGCGCGAACAGCCCGGCTACCTGGGGATCGAAGCGGCGCGCGAGGGCGTGGGCATCACCGTGTCCTACTGGCGGGACGAGGCGTCGGCGACGGCGTGGAAGCAGGTCGGCGCGCACCTCGTCGCCCAGCGCCGGGGGCGCGAGGTGTGGTACCGCGACTACCGCGTCCGCATCGCGCACGTCACCCGGGACTACGGGCCACGCTGACGGCGCGGGCATGGCAGGCTGCGGGAACCACCTCATCGACGAGCCGGAGGAGTCACCATGCCGCAGCAGGTCCGCGGGGTCGTCGCGCGCAGCAAGGGCGCGCCCGTCACCGTCGAGACGATCGTCATCCCGGACCCCGGCCCGGGCGAGGCGGTCGTGAAGGTGCAGGCCTGCGGGGTCTGCCACACCGACCTGCACTACCGCGAGGGCGGCATCAACGACGAGTTCCCGTTCCTGCTCGGGCACGAGGCGGCGGGGGTGGTGGAGGCGGTCGGCGAGGGCGTCACCGACGTCGCGCCCGGCGACTACGTCATCCTCAACTGGCGCGCGGTCGACGGCACCTGCCGGGCCTGTCGCCGCGGCCAGCCCTGGTACTGCTTCTCCACGCACAACGCGGCGCAGAAGATGACGCTCGAGTCCGGCGAGGAGCTCTCCGCGGCGCTGGGCATCGGCGCGTTCGTGGAGAAGACGCTCGTGCACGCGGGCCAGTGCACGAAGGTCAACCCCGAGGCCAAGCCGGAGGTCGCGGGCCTGCTCGGCTGTGGCGTGATGGCGGGCCTCGGTGCCGCGATCAACACCGGTGGTGTCGGGCGTGGCGACTCGATCGCGGTGATCGGGTGCGGCGGCGTGGGCGACGCGGCCATCGCGGGCGCCTGGCTCGCGGGCGCGACCACGATCATCGCGGTCGACACGGACGACCGGAAGCTCGAGTGGGCCAAGGAGTTCGGCGCCACCCACACGGTCAACGCCCGCGAGCGCGACGTCGTGGAGGCCGTGCAGGAGCTCACCGACGGCAACGGCGCGAACGTCGTGGTCGACGCGGTCGGCCGCCCCGAGACGTTCAAGCAGGCGTTCTACGCGCGCGACCTCGCGGGCACCGTGGTGCTGGTCGGCGTGCCGACCCCGGACATGACCATCGACCTCCCGCTGATCGACGTCTTCGGCCGCGGCGGTGCCACCAAGTCGTCCTGGTACGGCGACTGCCTGCCCAGCCGCGACTTCCCGATGCTCATCGACCTGTACCTGCAGGGCCGCCTGCCGCTGGAGAAGTTCGTGTCCGAGACCATCCCGCTCGACGGCGTCGAGGCCGCGTTCGAGAAGATGCACAAGGGCGAAGTCCTGCGTTCGGTCGTGGTCTTCTGATGGGGCCCGCCGACGTACTTCCTCCCGCGGAGG
>DATAOO010000165.1:0-11707 GCA_036265695.1 Pseudonocardia sp.
GCCCGCCCGCACCGGCGGTGCCTGGCCCGACCCGGCTCCAGCAGCCCCGCCGCCCGCCGCGGCGGCAACCTGCCCGTCGCCCGCACCGGCGAGGCCTGCGGTGCCGCCGACGGCCGCGGCCCGTGGCGCGTCCGGCCCGGCTCCGCCCGCATGCGCGGTCGCGACGGGGTCGGCGCCCGGGGTCGGTGGTGCGTCGGCGATCGCGGCCTGCGCGGCGTCGACGCCCGCGAGCGGGCCTGCGTCGCGCAGCGTGACCGGTGGGCGCACCTCGACCACCGCGTCGGCGGCCCGGCCGCGGGCGCGGACCTCGACGGGGTCGCGCCCGGCCACCGCCATCCGCCAGGTCGTCCAGGCGGGCGCGCCGACCCGCCAGCCGCCCGGCACGTCGAACGGGTCCACCACGGGCCCGCTCGGCTCCAGCTCGGCCAGCGCGTGCACGGCCGCGGCCGGGAGGACGTCGGGCGGCACGTCGGTGGCGGTCAACGCGTCGAGGCGGCGGCCGACGAGCCCGGTGTCGAGGCGGCCCGCGCGCACGTCCGGGTCGGCCAGGAGCGCGCGCAGGAAGCCGATGTTGGTGTCGAGCCCGAGCAGCACGGTGTCGCCGAGCGCGGCGTGCAGCCCGCGCAGCGCTTCATCGCGCGTCGGAGCCCACACGATCACCTTGGCGAGCATCGGGTCGTAGGCGCTGCCCACGACCCCGCCCTCCGCGACGCCCGCGTCCACCCGCACGCCCTCGGGCCAGCGCAGCCGCAGGATCCGGCCGCCGGTGGGCAGGAAGCCCGCCGCCGGGTCTTCGGCGTAGATCCGCGCTTCGACGGCGTGCCCGCGCCGCTGCGGCGTGCCCCACGGCTCGGCCTCGCCCGCCGCCACCCGCACCTGCGTCTCGACGAGGTCGGCGCCGTAGACCTCCTCGGTGACCGGGTGCTCCACCTGCAGCCGGGTGTTCATCTCCATGAAGAACCACTGGTCGGGGTCGCGGCCGTCGACGATGAACTCGACCGTGCCCGCCCCGGTGTAGCCGACCGCGCGCGCCGCCTCGACCGCGGCGGCTCCCATCGCCGCCCGCTGCTCGTCGGTGAGCAGCGGCGACGGCGCCTCTTCGATGATCTTCTGGTGGCGCCGCTGCAGCGAGCACTCGCGCTCGCCGAGGTGGATCACGTTGCCGTGGGTGTCGGCCATGACCTGGATCTCGATGTGCCGCGGGTTCCGGATCAGGCGTTCGACGAGCAGGGTGTCGTCGCCGAAGCTGCCGCGGGCCTCGCGGCGGGCGCTCGCGATGGCGTCGGCCAGCTCGGACGCCTGGTGCACCTCGCGCATGCCCTTGCCGCCGCCGCCCGCGCTCGGCTTGAGCAGCACCGGGTAGCCGACCTGCTCGACGGCCAGGCTGAGCGCGGCGTCGTCGAGGCCAGCCCCGTCCGAGCCGGGCACCACGGGCACGCCCGCCTTCGCCACCGTCTGCTTCGCGCGGATCTTGTCGCCCATCGCCTCGATCGCCGACGACGGCGGCCCGACGAACACGATCCCCGCCTCCTCGCACGCGGCGGCGAACGCGGTGTTCTCGGAGAGGAAGCCGTAGCCGGGGTGCACGGCCTGCGCGCCGGTGGCCCGCGCGGCGTCGATCACGGCCGGGATCGCCAGGTAGCTCTCGATGCGGACGGCGGCGTCGGCCAGGCGCACGTGCGGCGCGGTCGCGTCGGCGTCGGGGTGCACGGCGACCGCGCGGATCCCCATGCGCCGCAACGTCTTGATCACGCGGCAGGCGATCTCGCCGCGGTTGGCGACAAGCACGGTTTCGAACATCTGCCTCACATCCGGAAGACGCCGAAGGCCGGGTCGCCCAGGGGGGCGTTCGCGGCGGCGGACAGGGCCAGGCCGAGCACGGTGCGGGTGTCCTTCGGGTCGATCACGCCGTCGTCCCACAGCCGGGCGGTGGAGTAGTACGGGTGGCCCTGCCGCTCGTACTGGGCGCGGATCGCGTCCGGATCCACCCCCGAGCCGACCGTCCCCAGCACGGTGGCGGCCTGCTCGCCGCCCATCACCGAGATGCGAGCGTTGGGCCACATGAACAGGAACCGCGGCGAGTACGCCCGTCCGCACATCGAGTAGTTGCCCGCGCCGAACGAGCCCCCGATGATCACGGTGAGCTTGGGGACGCGGGTGGAGGCCACGGCCGTCACCATCTTGGCGCCGTTCTTCGCGATGCCGCCCGCCTCGTACTCGCGGCCGACCATGAAGCCGGAGATGTTCTGCAGGAACACGAGCGGGATGCCGCGCTGGTCGCACAGTTCCACGAAGTGCGCGCCCTTCAGCGCCGACTCGGAGAACAGGATCCCGTTGTTCGCGACGATCCCCACCGGGTGGCCGTGGATGCGGGCGAACGCGGTGACGAGCGTGGTGCCGTACTCGGCCTTGAACTCGTGGGTGGCCGAGCCGTCGACGATCCGGGTGATCACCTCGCGCACGTCGTAGGGGGTGCGGGAGTCGACGGGCACGACGTCGTACAGCTCGTCGGGGTCGACCAGCGGCGGCTCGGTGGGCAGCACCTCCCACGGGCGGGCGGCGCGGGGAGCGAGGGTCGCGACGATGTCGCGGACGATGTGCAGGGCGTGCGCGTCGTCGTCGGCGAGGTGGTCGGTCACACCGGAGACACGGGAGTGCAGGTCGCCGCCGCCCAGTTCCTCGGCCGTGACGACCTCGCCGGTAGCCGCCTTCACCAGCGGCGGGCCGCCGAGGAAGATCGTCCCCTGGTTGCGGACGATCACGGCCTCGTCGCTCATGGCGGGCACGTACGCGCCGCCCGCGGTGCACGAGCCGAGCACGGCGGCGATCTGCGGGATGCCGAGGCCGGACATCGTCGCCTGGTTGTAGAAGATGCGGCCGAAGTGCTCGCGGTCGGGGAACACCTCGTCCTGGGCGGGCAGGAACGCGCCACCGGAGTCGACGAGGTAGATGCACGGCAGCCGGTTCTGCAGCGCCACTTCCTGGGCGCGCAGGTGCTTCTTGACCGTCATGGGGTAGTAGGTGCCGCCCTTGACGGTGGCGTCGTTGGCGACGATCACGCACTCGCGCCCCGACACCCGGCCGACGCCGGTGATCATCCCGGCGCCGGGGGCGGCGTCGTCGTAGAGGCCGTTGGCGGCGAGCGGGGAGAGCTCGAGGAAGGGGCTGGAGGGGTCGACGAGCCGGTCGACCCGCTCGCGGGGCAGGAGCTTGCCGCGCTCGACGTGGCGGGCTCGCGAGCGGGCCGAGCCGCCGAGCGCGGCGGCGGCGAGCTTCTCGCGCAGGTCGGCGACGAGGTCGCGGTGGACGTCGGCGCCGGTCGCGGGGGGTGCGGCGGTGGCCATACCCCGATGTTAATGGTTGTTAACATCGGCCGCAACGGTCGGTTGGCGGCGGGGCCGATAGCGTTGGGCCGTGCGGGTGTTGTTGGTCGAGGACGAGGTGCCGTTGGCCGAGATGGTGCGGCGGGGGCTGGTCGCCGACGGGCACTCGGTCGAGGTCGTGCACGACGGGATCCGCGGCTTCGAGGCCGCGGCCACGGGCGACCACGACGTGGTGGTGCTCGACATCATGCTCCCCGGGCTGTCCGGCTACCGGATCCTCGAGCGGCTGCGGGCCGCGCAGGTCTGGACGCCGGTGCTCATGCTCACGGCCAAGGACGGCGAGTACGACGAGGCCGACGCGTTCGACCTCGGCGCGGACGACTACCTGGTCAAGCCGTTCTCGTTCGTCGTGCTGCTGGCGCGGCTGCGGGCGTTGCTGCGCCGGGCCGGGGAGGCGCGGCCCGCCGTGCTGACGGTCGGCGACCTCACGCTCGACCCCGCCCGCCACCGCGTGCACCGCGCGGAAACGGAGATCACCCTGACCCCGCGCGAGTTCGGGGTGCTCGAGTTCCTCATGCGACACGCGGGCGAGGTGGTGACGAAGACCGACATCCTGCGGGCGGTGTGGGACGCGCACTACGAGGGTGAGGTGAACGTCGTGGAGGTCTACGTCGGCTACCTGCGCCGCAAGATCGACTCGCCGTTCGGGGTGCGGAGCATCGAGACGTTGCGCGGGGTGGGGTACCGGATGGTCGAGCCCGGCTGACCCGGCCGTCGTCCGATCGCCCGCGGGCTCAGCGCCGGGGGGTGTGGGCGGGCTCGGGGGGCTGGGGCGACACCCAGTCGGCGTAGGGGTCGTCGCTCGGTGGCTGGACGATCGACGGGCGGCGCAGCACCCCGCGCCGGGCGCGCCGCGGGCGCAGCGGGGCCGCGGTGTCCGGCGCGGCCCCATCCGACGCGGCGCCGTCTTGTGTCGCGCCGCTGGGCGCTGTCGCGTTCGGCGCGGTGTCCGCCCCGGCGGATTCGGCGGTCTTCAGGGTGTAGCCGGCGGCGGCTGCGCCGGCACTGGCGGCAAGCGGACCGACGGGCTCGGCGGGCGCGGTTGCCACCCGGCCGTTCTGCGGCGCGGCGGCGGTGTCGCCGACCTCTCCGAGGTCGGTGTCCTCGTCGACCTCGTCGGCGGGCAGCTCGGGCGCGGGCAGGCGCACGCGGAACAGCGCGCCGCCCCCGGGCGCCTCCTCCACCCACACCCGCCCGTCGTGCGCGGCCATGACCTCGGCGACGATGGCGAGGCCGAGGCCGGAGCCGCCGTCGGCGCGGGCGCGGGCGTCGTCGAGCCGCACGAACCGCTCGAAGATCCGGCTGCGGTCGGCCGCGGGCACGCCGGGACCGTCGTCGGCGACGTCGATGGCCGCCAGGTCGCCGTCGCGCCCGAGCGTGACGACCACCTGCGAGCCTGCGTGCCGGTGCGCGTTGTCGACCAGGTTGCGCAGCACGCGCACGAGCTGGCCGCGGTCGCCGACCACCCGCACGGGCTCGGTGCGCACCTCGGTGCGCACCCCGTCGTCGTACGGGCGCGAGCGCTCCGCCTCGACGAGCTCGTCGAGGTCCACCTCGTCGCGCCGCGGCTGCAGGCCGCGCTCGTCGGCGCGGGCGAGGAGCAGGAGGTCGTCCACCAGCCGCCCGAGCCGCTCGGTCTCGCCGCGCAGCGTGCGCACGGTGCCGGGATCGCTGTCCTGCAGCAGCTCCAGGCCCGCGCCGATGGTGGCGAGCGGGCTGCGCAGCTCGTGGCTGGCGTCGGCGACGAACCGCCGCTGCACCTTCTGCGCGCTCTCCAGCCGCGCGATCATGGCGTTCATGGTCTCGGCGAGGCGACCCACCTCGTCGCGCGCCACGGGCACCGGCACGCGCTCGGCCAGGTCCTTCTCGCTCATCGACGCGACCCGCGCGCGGATCGCCTCCACCGGGCGCAGCGCCCGGCCTGCGAAGAAGTACGTGGCCGCGCCCACCACGAGGATGAGGAGCGGCACGCCGAACGCCAGGTAGAACATCACGGTGTCCTGCGCGGCGTCGACCGCCGCCAGCGGCGCCGCGTACAGCACGACGAAGTGCATCTGGTCGACCGTGGTCGTGATGCCGCCGACGGCCACGAGCGCCGCGTGCATCGTGCCGCCGCGGTCGGGCACGTACGCCGAGGGCACCACGATGACGTCGCGCGTGTTGGGCGCGAGGTCGCTCATCGGGCCGAGCGAGCCGTTGTCGGAGCCCTCCTGGAGGGCCCAGCCGCTGCCGTCCTGGTCGTCGGAGTAGTCGACGACGATCTGCGCCAACGCCGGGTCGCCCCGACCCATGAGCGTGTCGAGCGCCTCGACCGCGTTCTCTTTCGGGGTGTACGTGCCGTTGACGCGCTTGCCGTAGTTGCCGTGCATCCGCTCGGCGATCGCTTGCGCCTTCTGCACGGCATCGGCCTCGACCGAGCGGCTCAACGACTGCCCTACCAGCACGATCAGCGCCACACCCGCCACCACCAGCGCCAGCGCGACCACGGCCGCCGCGGACAGCGCGGACGCAGCCCGCACCCCCGCGCGGGCCCGCAGCCACCGCGGAGCCAGTGTCATGCGACCAGAGTAACGATGCGCGACTGTGGCGGCGCTGAGCGAACCGGGGCACCCTGTACGGATGGCGACGCCGATTGTCCAACGCGGATCGGGCAGGCGCGCTCAGATCCTGGCGGTGGCCGCTGAGCTGTTCGCCAAGCACGGCTACCACGGGGTGAGCATCGCCGACCTCGGCGCGGCGGTCGGGGTGAGCGGGCCCGCGCTGTACCGGCACTTCGACGGCAAGGACGCGCTGCTCGCCGAGATGCTGATCAGCATCAGCGAGCACCTCCTCGAAGGAGGGCAGGAGCGCGCGGCGGCGGGCGGCGACCCGCAGGAGGTGCTCGTCGCGCTGGTCGATTTCCAGGCCGATTTCGCGCGCCGCGAGCCGGAGCTGATCGTCGTGCAGGACCGCGATCTCGCGAACCTCCCCGAAGGCCCCCGGCACACGGTGCGCCAGCTCCAGCGGCGCTACGTCGAGATCTGGGTCGACGCGTTGCGCACGCTGCACCCCGAGCTCTCCTACGAGGCGGCGCGGGTCGCGGCGCACGGCGCCTTCGGCCTGCTCAACTCGACCCCCCACACCGGGCGGAGCGCCGAGGCCGTCACGCTGCTGCGCCGGATGGCGCTGGCCGCGCTCCTAGCGGCCACGGCGTAGTCCGCCTGCACCCTCCCGGCCGTGAGACGATGGGCGCGAGCCGTCGTTCCCACCGACGCGAACGGCCTTCACGCCGGAGGCCCGCGCATGACCGTTCCCGATTCGCTGTCCGAGCACGGCCACAACGCCCTGCGCGCCGACATCCGCAGGCTGTCCACGATGCTCGGCCAGACGATCGCCCTGCACGGCGGCCCGGACCTGCTGGAGCTGGTGGAGCAGGTGCGCAAGGAGTCGCGCGCCGCCATCGCGAGCGGTGACGACACCGCCATCTCCGCCCTCCTCGCGGGCCTCGACTCGGGCACGGCCGTGTGGCTGGCCCGCGCGTTCTCGCAGTTCTTCCAGCTGGCCAACATCGCCGAGCAGCGCCACCGCGCCGCCGAGCTGGCGGGCCGTGCGCCGCTGCACCGGATCTTCCAGCGGTTGGCGTCCGCCGAGCCCGACGAGGTCAACGCCGCCCTCGCCCGGCTGGAGCTGCGGCCGGTGTTCACCGCGCACCCGACGGAGGCGTCGCGGCAGTCGGTGCTGGCGATCCTGCGCAGGGTGGCGGTCGCGCTCGACGAGGGGGTCGACGACGACCGGCTCGGCGCCTACGTCGACCAGCTGTGGCAGACCGACGAGCTGCGCCCCGACAAGCCCACCGTCGCCGACGAGGCCCGCGCCGTGGGCTGGTACATGGAGCAGCTCGGCCGCGGCGCCGTGCCCGACCTGCTGGGGGAGCTCGACCGCGAGGTGCGTGCCGCCGGGTTCGCCCTCCCCGAGGACGCGCGTCCGCTCGTCCTCGGCTGTTGGGTCGGCGGCGACCGCGACGGCAACCCCAACGTCACCCCCGCCGTCACCCGCGAGGTGCTGGAGCTCTACACCGACCGGGCGCTGCGGATCCACGAGAGCCTGCTGGAGCAGCTGCTGTCGGAGCTGTCGATCTCGACGCGGGTGGTGGGCGTCTCCGAGGAGCTGCGCTCGTCGCTGGCGCACGACCGTCGCCTGCTGCCCGAGGTCTACGCCAAGCGCAACCGGCTCAACGCCCACGAGCCCTACCGGCTCAAGCTCTCCTTCATCCAGGCGCGGCTGGCCAACACCCGCGCCCGCATCGCCACGGGCGCGCGACACGAGCCCGGCGTCGACTACCTCGGCCCGCACGGCTACGTCGCCGACCTCGCGGTGATGGACCGCTCGTTGCGCGGCCACCTCGGCGCCCGCATCGCCGACGGCGCGCTCGCCCGTGCCCTGCGCACCGCGCGGGCGCTCGGCCTGCACCTGGCCGAGCTGGACATCCGCGAGCACTCCGGGAAGCACCACGCCGCGCTGGCCGCCGTCTACGAGGCGCTCGGTGTGCCCTATTCCGAGCTGACGCGGGCGCAGCGCACCGAGCTGCTCGCGGCCGAGCTGGAGAACGGCCGGCCGCTCATCCGACGCCACTACGGCCTGCCCGAGGGCGCCCGCGACGTCCTCGGCGTCTTCGACCTGCTCCACGACGTCCAGCACGAGTTCGGCCGCGAGGTGGCGCAGACCTACATCGTGTCGATGTGCCAGGGCGTGGACGACCTGCTGGCGGTCGCGGTGCTCGCCCGTGAGGCGTTCATGGTCGAGCTGTGCCGCGATCCGCGCTCCTCGGTCGACCTCGTGCCGCTGTTCGAGACGGTCGAGGAGCTGGCACAGGCCGGGGCGCTGCTGGACGAGCTGCTGTCCGTGCCCGGGTACCGGCAGCAGGTGCGCAACCGCGGCGACCTGCAGGAGGTCATGCTCGGCTACTCCGACTCCAACAAGGGCGCCGGGATCACGACGTCGCAGTGGGAGATCCAGCGAGCGCAACGGCAGCTGCGCGACATCGGCGCGAAGCACGGGGTGCGCCTGCGGCTGTTCCACGGGCGCGGCGGCTCGGTGGGGCGCGGTGGTGGGCCCGCGGCGGCGGCGGTGCTGTCGGCGCCGTTCGGCACCGTCGACGCGACGATGAAGCTCACGGAGCAGGGCGAGGTCGTCTCCGACAAGTACTCGCTGCCCGCCCTCGCCCACGACAACCTGGAGATCCTCCTGGCGGCCGTGCTGGAGGCGACGCTGGAGCACCAGTCGTCGCGCATCGACGGGGCCACGCTCGACCGCTGGGACGCGACGATGGACGTCGTCAGCGATGCGGCGCGGACGGCCTACCGGGCGCTGGTCGGGCACCCGGGGCTCCCGCGGTTCTTCTCCTCGGCCACGCCCGTCGACGAGCTGGGTGAGCTGAACGTGGGCTCGCGGCCGTCGCGGCGGCCGGGTCGCGATGCGCCCACGTTGGACGACCTGCGGGCCATCCCGTGGGTGTTCGGCTGGACGCAGACGCGGATGGTCGTGCCGGGCTGGTTCGGGCTGGGCAGCGGGCTGCGCGCGGCGCGGGAGGCGGGGCTCTCGGCGCAGCTGGACGAGATGCGCGAGTGGGGGTTCTTCACGAACCTGCTCGGCAACGTGGAGATGACGCTGGCCAAGACCGACCTGCGGATCGCCGGGCACTACGTGTCGGAGCTGGTGGACCCGGAGCTGCACCCGCTGTTCGACGTGATCGTGGCCGAGCACGCGCTCACCACGGCGGAGGTACTGCGGCTCACGGGCTCGGAGCGGCTGCTGGAGCACCACCCGGTGCTGCGCACCACGCTGGACGTCCGGGGGGCGTACCTGGAGCCGCTGCACCACCTGCAGGTGGAGCTTCTGGCCCAACGCCGCCGCGGGGTCGCCGACCCCGACCTGCGCCGGGCCCTGCTGCTGACGATCAACGGCATCGCCGCGGGCCTGCGCAACACCGGCTGACCCGGGTGAGTCGTACGTTTCGCCGCGGTGAGTCGCACGTTTCGCCGCGGTGAGTCGGGCGTTTCGCCGCGGTGAGTGGGGCGTTTCGCCGCGGCGCGGGACGGCGGGTCAGAGGCGGGCGTAGGCGTCGAGGATCTGGGATTCGGCGTCGGAGAGGTAGCGCCGGACCTCCTCGGCCGCGGCCGCGCGGTCGCCCGCCTCGAGGAGGTCGCAGATGGCGTCGTTGCGGTCGAGGTAGGGCTCGTGGAACTCCCGCACCTCGCTCATCCGGTGGAACACCAGCCGCATCTCGGCCAGCAGCAGCTTCATCTGCTGGTCCAGCCGCGGGCTGCCGCCCATCGCCACGAGCGCCCGGTGGAAGTGCTGGTTGGCGCTCGCGACGCCGTCCCAGTTGGCCATATGCGCGGCCGCGCGGCCCTCGTCGACCGCCGCCCGCACCCGCGCCACCGCCGCAGGCCCCCACGCTTCGCCGTCGCGCACCGCGGCAGGCTCGACGAGCCTGCGTACGCGGTAGACGTCGCGCACGGCGGCGGCGTCGGGCCGCGCGACGAACACGCCGCGGTTCGGCTCCCGCGCCAGCACCCGCTCGTTGACCAGCTGTGACAACGCCTCCCGCACGGTGTTGCGCGAGACGCCGAGCGCGTCGCACAGCGCCTGCTCGGGCAGCCGGGCGCCCGGCCGGAGCCGACCCTCGACGACCTCCTCCCGCACCGCGTCGGCCACCCGCTCGGCGGTGCTGGTGCGCAGCACGCTCGCCCGGGCGCGCGCCAACGACGAGAGTGGGTCGACGAGCGTCATGGCCGAAGCCTAGCCGATCGCCCTCTTGAAGGATTGTTGAACAATCTCTACGATGCCACGTGTGCTGGACCTCAACTCGGACCTCGGTGAGTCGTTCGGTCGCTGGGTCCTCGGCGACGACGAGGCCATGCTCGGGCTCGTGACGTCGGCCAACGTCGCCTGCGGCTTCCACGCGGGCGACGCGACGACGCTGCGGCGCACCTGCGCGCTGGCCGCCGAGCACGACGTCGTCATCGGGGCGCAGGTGGGGTACCGCGACCTCGCGGGCTTCGGGCGCCGGTTCATCGACATGGACCCCGGTGAGCTCGCCGACGACGTGCTCTACCAGATCGGTGCCCTCGAGGGCCTCAGCCGAGTGGCGGGCACGCGGGTGCGGTACGTCAAGCCGCACGGCGCGCTGTACAACGCGACGGTCCACCACGAGGCGCAGGCCCGGGCGGTGGTCGAGGCCGTGCGGGCGTACGACGCGACACTGCCCGTGCTGGGCCTCCCGGGATCGCGGCTGCTCGCGGCGGCCGAGGCGGCGGGGCTGCGCGCGGTGCCGGAGTTCTTCGTCGACCGCGGCTACACGCCGGAGGGTTCGCTCGTGCCGCGGTCGCAGGACGGCGCGCTGCTCCACGATCCCGACGACGTCACCGTGCGGGTGGTGCGGATGGTGGAGGACGGCGTGGTCACGGCGGTGGACGGCACCGACGTGTGCGTCCGCGCCGAGTCGGCGTGCGTGCACGGGGACTCGCCGGGCGCGGTCGCGATGGCCGCGGCCGTCCGCGACGGGCTGGCCGCCGCGGGGGTGGAGCTGCATGCGTTCGTCTGAGCGGACGGTCGTGGACGTGCCCGCGGACGACGCAGCGGCCGACCGTGTCGGATCGGCGGACGAGGGCGGGCCGCGGGTGCGGGCGATGGGGGACGCGGCGGTCCTCGTGGAGCTCGACGATCTCGACGCCGTCCTCGCCCACGCGGCGGCGATCGAGGCGGCGGGCTGGCCGGGTGTGGTCGACGTCGTGCCGGGGGCGCGGACCGTCGTGGTCAGCGTCCGCCCGGGCACCGACCTCGGCGCGCTGCGCCGCGCCATCCAGACGTTGGACGTCGCGCCGATCGACGCGGCTGACGGCGAGACCGTCGAGATCCCCGTCGTCTACGACGGCCCGGACCTCGCTGAGGTCGCCGAGCTTACCGGGCTCGACGTCGAAGACGTGGTGGCCGCGCACACCGGCACGCCGTGGCGCGTCGGGTTCGGCGGCTTCGCCCCCGGCTTCGCCTACCTGACCGGCGGCGACTCCCGGCTGCACGTCGAGCGTCGGTCCGAGCCGCGCACGAGCGTCCCGCCCGGCTCGGTCGGGCTCGCGGGCGAGTTCAGCGGCATCTACCCCCGCAGCTCGCCCGGCGGCTGGCAGCTGATCGGCCGCACCGACGCCCCGCTCTGGGACGCCACCCGCACCCCGCCCGCTCTCTTGACGCCGGGGGCGCAGGTCCGCTTCGTCGCGCAGGAACGCACTGCGGAAGCCGGGGAGCGACGGGCGACGCCGGCCTCGTCCGAGATCGCCGACGCGCCC
>DATAOO010000166.1:0-6913 GCA_036265695.1 Pseudonocardia sp.
CTCACCGGGACCATCCAGAACGACATCCTCAAGGAGTTCATGGTCCGCAACACCTACATCTACCCGCCGCAGCCCTCGATGCAGATCATCTCCGACATCTTCGGCTTCACGTCGCGGGAGATGCCGAAGTTCAACTCCATCTCCATCTCGGGCTACCACATCCAGGAGGCCGGGGCCACCAACGACCTGGAGCTGGCCTACACCCTCGCCGACGGCGTCGAGTACCTGCGCGCGGGCATCGACACCGGGCTCGGCGTCGACGTGTTCGCGCCCCGCCTGTCGTTCTTCTGGGGCATCGGCATGAACTTCTTCATGGAGGTTGCCAAGCTGCGGGCGGGCAGGTTGCTGTGGGCGAAGCTCGTCAACCAGTTCGCCCCGAAGAACCCGAAGTCGCTCTCGCTGCGCACGCACTCGCAGACCTCGGGCTGGTCGCTCACCGCGCAGGACGTCTACAACAACGTGATCCGCACCTGCGTCGAGGCGATGGCCGCCACCCAGGGCCACACGCAGAGCCTGCACACCAACGCGCTGGACGAGGCCCTGGCGCTGCCCACCGACTTCTCGGCCCGCATCGCGCGCAACACCCAGCTCCTGCTGCAGCAGGAGTCGGGCACCACGCAGGTGATCGACCCCTGGGGTGGGTCGTACTACGTCGAGCGGCTCACGTACGACCTGGCCCGACGGGCGTGGGGGCACATCGCGGAGGTCGAGAAGGCGGGCGGGATGGCCCGGGCCATCAGCGAAGGCCTGCCGAAGCTGCGGATCGAGGAGGCGGCCGCGCGCACGCAGGCCCGCATCGACTCCGGCCGCCAGCCCGTGATCGGGATCAACCGCTACCCGGTGACGGCCGACGAGCAGCTCGAGGTCCGCGTCGTCGACAACGCGGGCGTGCGCGCCGAGCAGCTGGCCAAGCTGGCCCGGCTGCGGGAGGAGCGCGACGACCGGGCCGTCACGTCGGCGCTGGAGGCGCTCACGGGCGCGGCCGCCGCGATCGCCGAGGGCGCCAAGCGCGGCGAAGACCAGAACCTGCTCGCGCTCTCGGTGGCCGCGGCGCGCGCGAAGGCGACGGTCGGGGAGATCTCCGACGCGCTGGAGAAGGTGTTCGGGCGGCACTCGGGACAGATCAGGATCATCTCCGGCGTGTACTCCGAAGAGGCGGGCACGAGCCCCGCGGTGGCGCAGGCCCGCGAGAAGGTGGACGAGTTCGCCGAGGCCGAGGGGCGGCGGCCGCGCATCCTCGTCGCCAAGATGGGCCAGGACGGGCACGACCGCGGCCAGAAGGTGATCGCCACGGCGTTCGCCGACCTCGGCTTCGACGTCGACGTGGGCCCGCTGTTCCAGACCCCCGGCGAGGTGGCGCGCCAGGCCGTCGAGGCCGACGTGCACGTCGTCGGGGTGTCCTCGCTCGCGGCCGGGCACCTCACGCTGGTGCCGGAGCTGCGCGACGCGCTGGCCGCGCTCGACCGGCCGGACATCGTGGTGATCGTCGGTGGGGTGATCCCGCCCGACGACGTGCCGCGGCTCAAGGAGATGGGCGCGGCGGCCGTGTTCGGGCCGGGCACGGTGATCGCCGAGGCCGCCGTGGAGCTGCTCGCCGCGCTGGAGGAGAGCTGAGGCGCCCGGTCGACGTCCCCGCGCTGGCCAAGGGGGTGCTGGCCGGTTCGCGGGCGACGATCGCGCGGGCGATCACGCTGGTCGAGTCTGCTCGGCCCGAGCACCGCGAGGCGGCCCAGCAGCTGCTGATGGAGCTGCTGGAGCACGCGGGCGGCGCGCACCGGGTGGGCATCAGCGGGGTGCCCGGCGTCGGGAAGTCGACGTTCATCGAGGAGCTGGGCACCCGGCTCACCGCCGAGGGGCACCGGGTCGCCGTGCTCGCCGTCGACCCGTCGTCGACGCGCACCCGGGGCTCGATCCTGGGCGACAAGACCCGCATGGCGCGCCTCGCCGTGGACGACAACGCGTTCATCCGGCCCTCGCCGACCGCGGGCACGCTCGGCGGGGTCGCACGCGCCACCCGGGAGTCGATCGTGCTCATGGAGGCGGCGGGCTACGACGTCGTGCTCGTGGAGACCGTCGGGGTGGGCCAGTCCGAGGTGGCCGTCGCCGCGATGGTCGACACGTTCCTGCTGCTCACGATCGCCCGCACCGGCGACAGCCTGCAGGGGATCAAGAAGGGCATCCTGGAGATCGCCGACGTCATCGCCGTCAACAAGGCCGACGGCGAGCACGCCCGCCCGGCGAGGGCGGCGGCCCGCGAGCTCTCCGGGGCGCTGCGGATGATGGCGTCCACCTCGCCGTGGTGGCGCGCGCCGGTGCTGGCGTGCAGCGGGCAGAGCGGCGCCGGGCTCGACGACGTGTGGGCCGCGGTCACCCGGCACCGCGCCATCCTCGACGAGCACGGCGAGCTCCCGCGCAAGCGGGCGACCCAGCAGGTGGAGTGGATGTGGTCGATGGTGCGCGAACGCCTGCTGGACCGGCTCCGCACCGACGAGGGCGTGCGGGCGGCGCTGCCCGAGGTGGAGCGCGCGGTCCGGGCGGGCGCGCTCACCCCGACCCTGGGCGCCGACACGCTGTTGGCCGCCTTGGCCCCCTCCTGACGCGCACGCGGTGCTTCACGCCCATTGCGGCGGTGTGCGTGGGCAGCGGCGGGTAGGGTCGCGCCGTGCTGCCACCGCGCCCGGTGATCGGGATCCTGCATCCGGGAGCGATGGGCGCCGCGGTCGGCAACGCCCTCAAACCCGTCGCGGGCGCGGTCATCTGGGCGGCCGCCGGGCGCAGCCTCACCACCTCGAAGCGCGCCGAGACCGCCGACCTGATCGGCGTTCCCGACGTCGCCGAGCTCGCCCGCCGCGCCGACGTGATCATCTCGGTGTGCCCGCCGGACGCCGCGCGGGCGGTGGCCCAGGAAGTGGCGCCGCTGCTCGACCGCCCAGGGCAGCTCTTCGTCGACGCCAACGCGGTGTCGCCCGCCACCGTCACCGGCATCGCCGAGCTCCTCGGCGCCGAGCGCGTCGTCGACGGGGCGATCATCGGCCCGCCCGCGTGGGAGCCGGGCCGCACGGTCGTGTGGCTGGCCGGGGCGCAGGCGCCCGCCGTGGCCGCGCTCTTCGCGGGCTCGCCGTTCGCGCCGCGCGTGCTGCCGGGCCCGGTGGGGTCGGCGAGCGCGCTCAAGGCGTGCTTCGCGCTGCAGAGCAAGGCCCTGCCCACGCTGTGGGTCCAGCTCGACGCCGCGGCCGAGGCGTACGGGGTGGCCGACGAGATCCGCGAGGAGCTGCACCGCAACGGCGTCGACCTGGATGCCCGGCTCGCGGGCATCGACGCGCAGGCCAGGGGCAAGGCGTGGCGCTGGGTGGGGGAGATGCTGGAGGCGGGCGACACGTTCGCCGCCGTGGGCCTGCCCGACGGCTTCTCCCGGGCGGCGGCGGAGAACTACGAGCGGATGGCGGCAGCCGACCCGACCGACCGCGCGAACCCGTGGGGCCTGCGCGGACCCGCCGAGCGCTAGGAGGGGCTACCAGCCCCGGTTGCCGCCTTCGACGAGGAGCGTCGTCGTGGGATGGTCCGCGCTCGCCCCGCTCAGCGCGGCGACGCCCGCCCACCCCGCGGTGACGATGCCCGCGATCACGGCCGCCACCACGGCGGCGACGACGGGAGCCAGGGCCGTGCGGGTCGCGGCCTCGGCGACTCGGGTGCGGTGCATGCCGATCAGCTTGGCGGCCTGCGCCGGTGTGGTCGCGGGTATCGCCCGCAGATCACCGGAAGGTGTCGTACCCGATCGCCTCGATCGGGTGGTCCGATGCGCGGTGGGTGACCACGCTCAACCCGAAGGGCCGAACCGCTCGACCCGGATCACCCCGTCCGGCACGCCTGCCTCCCGGAGGCGGTCGGTGGCCGCGTCGGCGAACGCGGGGGAGCCGCACACGTAGACGTCCTGCTCGGCGCGCACCAACGGCGCGAGGTCCTCGACGGTCATGCGGCCCGCGCCGCGCGGGTCGTCCGGCGGCGCGGACCGGGTCCACACGATCCGCACCCCGTCGCCGGGCAGCTCGTCGGCGTAGTAGAGGTCGGCGGGGCGGCGTGCGGACACGAGCATCCGCAGCAGGTCGGCGCGCCCGTCGCGGCGGGCCTGGCGCAGCATCGCCATCAGCGGCACGACGCCCGACCCGCCGCCGACGAGCAGCGCGGGCCGGTCGCCCGGCCACACGAAGAACAGGCCGATCGGCCCGCGGACCTCCAGCTCGTCGCCCGGCACGACCACGTCGTGCACGAACTCCGAGACCTCGCCGTCGACGAGCCGCTCGACAGTGAGCTCGATCTCGCCCGTGTCGTCGGGTGCGGAGGCGACCGAGTACGAACGCGCGGCGGAGTAGCCGTCGGGCGCGGTGAGGCGGAGCACATAGTGCTGCCCGGCGAGGTGGCGGCGCGGCTCGGGCAGCAGCAGCCGGTAGGTCCGGGCGGTCGGGGTCTCGTCGCGCACCGACCGGACGCGGGCGTTCTGCCAGCGGAGGGTGCGGCGGTGCGTGGTGCCCGCGGGGGTGCTCATCACTCCGCTGTCAATCGCCGCTGTACCGCTGCTCCTTCCAGGGGTCGCCGCGGTCGTGGTAGCCGTTGCGCTCCCAGAAGCCGGGCTCGTCGTGATCGAGCAGGCGCAGCTCCGACACCCACTTGGCGCTCTTCCAGAAGTACAGGTGGGGCACGAGCAGCCGCGCCGGGCCGCCGTGCTCGGTGGTGAGCGGCTTCCCGTCGGCGTCCCAGACCACCCAGGCCTTGCCGCCCGTGACGTCGGCCAGCGGGAGGTTCGTGGTGTAGCCGGTGTGGGAGGCGGCGACGACGTGGGTGGCCGCGGGCTGCACGCCCGCCGCGTCGAGCAGCGTGTCCACGGAAACGCCGTCGAACGTCATGCCGAGCTTCGACCAGGTGGTGACGCAGTGGATGTCGCCGTCGTAGCGCGACCGCGGCAGCGCGTGGATCTCGTCCCAGTTCCAGGACGTCTCCCGGTCGACGAGGCCGGAGACGGTGAACGTCCACCGGTCGGTCGTGAGGCGGGGGGTGGCTTCGGCGTGCAGCACCGGCCACTCGTCGCAGGCGTCGTACTGGCCCGGCGGCAACCGGGGGTCGCGCTCGCGCCGTCGTCCGAAGAACCCGCGGGTCACCGTAGCCACGTCGACACCAATCTCCGCCCGATGCGGTTCATTCCCGACCTCGCTGCCTGCGCAGCCGGGGGAGGTCGTTCTCGGCCAGCGCCGTCCAGAATCGCAGCGCCGCGTGTTCCAGCTCCAGACCCAGCTCGAGGCTGGGCGAGCTGTCGTTGGCGAGGAGATCGTCGTACAAGGCGATGCGCCTGCGGTGCTGGACGATCTGTTCGGCGGCGAGCGCCGCGACGTGCTCGGGCTCGCCGACCTCGTGGAAGAACAGCTTGAGCTCGGCGACGTCGCGGAGCTGGAAGTGCTCGGCCGTGGGCGCGGCGAGCCAGTCGCGCAGCGCGTCGAGGCCCGGACCGGTGAGCGAGTAGGTCTTGCGCCGCCGTCCGCCGTCCTCCACCGACCGGGCCAGGAGCCCGAGGTCGGCCAGCCGGTCCGGCTCGGCGTAGAGCTGGGCGTGCGGGAAGTGCCAGAACAGGCCGACGGACGCGCCCACCGCACGCTTGAGGCCGTAGGGCGTGCAGTGGCCGTGGAGAGCGATCATGCCGAGCACCACGTACGACGTGGTGGTCAGCCGCAGCTCCCGCACGCGCGAATCGTAACTCGATCGTGTTCCGACGATTTGCATTGGACCGTCCGAAACGGACCGTCAGATTCGATCCAAAAACGGCAGCTGGCTCTTCACGATCTTGCGGCGGGCGGTCTCCAGGTCGAACCAGGCCGCCCGGTCGACCTCGGGGAACGACTGCGTGCGGCCGGAGCGCGGCGGCCATTCGAGCTCGAAGGTGTTGCTGACGACGTGCTCGACGTCGAGGTCGCCCGCCAGCGCGAACGCGGCGATGACCTTGCGACCGGACCGGACGGTGCCGAGGTCGCGCAACTCGCCGTCGGGCGCGGGGGAGCCGAGCTCTTCGGCGAACTCGCGCCGGGCCGCGGCGCGGGCGTCCTCGGACGGCGGGTGCTCGCCCTTCGGGATCGACCACGCGCCCTCGTCCTTGCGGGCCCAGAACGGGCCGCCCATGTGCGCGAGGAGCACCTGGACGGCGCCGTCCGGACCCGTGCGGTGCAGCAGCACCCCGGCGGAGAGGGTCGTCATCCGCGGCGGTCGTCCCGCCAGGCGATCCACTCCTTGAGCAGCCCGAGGTCGTGGTGCGGGCCGCCGAAGCCGACGGTGAACAGCGTCGCCCCCGCGGCCACCAGCTCGTCGCCGACCTGGTCCGGGGGCTTCTGCACGCCGATCGAGCGCTCGATCTCGGCGGGGTCGCGCCCGATGTCGCGGCAGTGGCCGTCGAGGATCGCGTTCTTGCGCTTCAGCACCTCGACGTCGCCGAAGCTGTGCCAGATCTGCGCGTGCTCGGCGGTGTAGCGCAGCGTCTTCTTCTCCCCGCCGCCACCGATGAGGATGGGGATGTCGCGGGTGGGCGCCGGGTTGAGCTTGCCCCACCGGCTGCGGATGCGCGGCAGCGCCTGGGCCAGGTCGGCGAGCCGGGAGCCCGCGGTGCCGAAGTCGTAGCCGTACTCGTCGTAGTCGCGCTGGAACCAGCCCGCGCCGATGCCGAGGATCGCCCGGCCGCCCGAGATGTGGTCGACCGTCCGCACCATGTCGGCCAGGAGGTTCGGGTTGCGGTACGAGTTGCAGATGACGAGCGCGCCGACCTGCGCGCGCTCGGTCACCTGCGCGAGCGTCGCGAGCGAGGTGATGCCCTCGAAGTGACTGCCGTCGGCGTCGCCGCTGAGCGGGAAGAAGTGGTCCCACGTGAAGATCGAGTCCG
>DATAOO010000167.1:0-2629 GCA_036265695.1 Pseudonocardia sp.
GAGCTCGGCGGCGTGCGCGTGGTGGGTTGCGGCGTCGCGGAACCGGCCCTCGGTGCGGGCGATGTGGCCGAGGAACGAGCCCGCCACCGCCGTGCGCCGCCGGTCGTTGCCGGTGCGACTGATCGCGAACCCGCGCTGCAGGTGCCCGTGCGCCGCGCCCACGTCGCCGACGGTCCACGCCAGCACCCCGGCGGCTACGGCCGCCGCGGCGAGAGCGTCGGCGGGCGGTGCGTCGCCTGCGGCCGCGAAGGTCCGGTCGAGCCGTGCGCGCCCGGTGCCGAGGTGGCCGCGGAAGAAGGAGTGCCACCCCAGCGCCGCCGCGAGGTGCAGCGCCCGTCCCACGTCTCCCGCAGCGAGGCTGTGCTCCCACGCGGAGAGGAAGTTCGCCTCGTCCGACGCCGATGCGCCGCTCCACCACTCGGACTCGGCGGCCAACCCGATCGCGGCCTCCATCGCGACGGCGGCCTCGGTGAAGTGGGCGGCGTGCCGGTCCAGGGTCGCGCCCGCGTCGCCGTCGGCGGCCAGCAGCTCGGCTCCGTACTGCCGCAGGCTCTCCAGGAGGACGAACTCGGCCACGCCGCCCTGCGTGGGCCTGCGCACGAGGCTCTTGTCCAGCAGCGAGCCCACGACGTCCAGCACGTCGGTGTCCCGGTCGCCGCACACCTGCTCGGCGGCGTCCAGCGTCCAGGCGCCGACGAAGACCGAGAGCCTGCGGAAGAGCGTGCGCTCGTGCTCGGCGAGCAGGTCATAGCTCCACTCGAGGGCGGCGCGCAGCGTGCGGTGCCGGGTGGGCGCGTCGCGGGTGTTGGTCGTGAGCACCGCCATGCGGTCGCGCAGCCGGTCGGCGAGCTCGGCGGGGGTGAAGAGCTTGGCCCGCGCGGCGGCCAGCTCCAGAGCGAGGGGGAGGCCGTCGAGCCGTCGGCAGATCTCCGCGACGGCCTGCGCGTTGGCCGCCGTCACCGCGAAGCCCGGCTGCACGCAGCGCACCCGCACGACGAGCATCGCGACCGCGGGCACCGCGACCAGACGGTCGAGATCGGCGATGTCCGCGGGCTCCGGCAGGGCGAGCGGCGCGACCGGGAACTCCCGTTCCGCGGCGAGGTGCAGCCGCTCGCGGCTCGTCACGAGCAGCCGGAGCCCCGGGCAGGCGCGGAGCAGCTCGGTGAGGTCGAGGCCCGCCGCGAGCACCTGCTCGCAGTTGTCCACCACGAGCAGCACCTCCTTGTCGGCCAGCGCGTCGACCACCCGCGCGGCGACGCGGCCGCCGGGCGCGTCCGGCAGCCCCAAGGCGCGCGCGACCTGGCCGAGGACCAGTCCGGGGTCCTGAACGGGGGCCAGATCGACGAAGACGACGCCGTCGGCGAACCGCGGCGCCGCCTCGGCGGCCACCGCGAGGGCGAGGCGGGTCTTGCCGACGCCGGGCGGCCCGGTGAGGGTGATCAGCCGGGCGTCGGGCTCGGAAAGCGTCGCCAGCACGGGGATGAGCTCGGCCTCCCGCCCGATCAGGGGCAGCGCCGGGCGCGGAAGGCGCACAGCGGGCGACGAATTCTGCGGCATAGTGCTCCAATAGGTGAAACAGGATGATTAGCCCAATATCGACCCGGGTCAACTCCGCCATCAGCCGAGGGGTGCCATGCGCGCGCGAGAACCGGAGCAATCGGGCTACGTCGAACGCGGCGGGGTACGGGTGGCGTACGAGGTGTTCGGCTGCGCGGGCCCGGCGGTCATTTTCCTGCCGTCGTGGCAGATCCTGCATTCCCGGCAGTGGAAGCTGCAGGCGCCGTATCTCGCCAGGCACATGCGGGTGATCACCTATGACGCGCGCGGCAACGGCCGTTCAGACCGGCCCGGGGAGGCCGAGCGCTACGCCCACCGCGAGATCGTCGCCGACGCGATCGCCGTGCTGGACGCCGTCGGGGTGGGGGAGGCGGTGTTCGTGGGCACGTCGATGGGCGCGCTCTACGGGCTGCAGGCCGCGGCGTGGTACCCGGAGCGCGTGCGCGGGGTCGTGGCGATCGGCAGCGTGGCGCCCTACGTGGCCCCGGTCGAGCCGGGTGCGAGCCCGTTCTACGACGTCGGCGCGGCGGGCAGCGTCGCCGCGTTCTGCGCCGAGCGGGGCCTACCGGACTACCGCGCGTTCGTCGAGTACTTCATGGGGGCGGCGATCACCGAGCCGCACCGCACGAAGCCGGTCGAGGACGCGGTCGGCTGGGGCCTCTCGACCACGCCGGAGGTGCTCGCGCTCACCGTCGCCGCCCGGGAGGGCGTCACCAAGGAGGCGTTCGAGGACGTGTGCCGGGCGGTGCGCTGCCCGGTGCTGGTGGTGCACGGCGACGAGGACGGGATCATCCCGTACGAGCACGGGGTGGCGCTGGCCGAGCTGCTGGGCGTCGGGCTCGTCACGCTGGAGGGCGGCGGGCACCTGCCGTCGCTCGGCGACCCGGTCCGTTGCAACCTGCTGATCCGGGAGTTCGTCGAGGGGCTGCGGCCCGCGCGGCAGCCGCCGCGCCGGTGGAGCCGGGCGCTGCGCAAGCGGCGCCGCGCGCTCGTGGTCTCGTCGCCGATCGGGCTCGGGCACGCCCGTCGCGACGTCGCGATCGTCCGCGAGCTGCGCGCGCTGCACCCGGAC
>DATAOO010000168.1:0-5929 GCA_036265695.1 Pseudonocardia sp.
GCGGCGAGGCGGGCGGCGAGGCGGGCGGCGAGGCGGGCGGCGAGGCGGGCGGCGAGGCGGGCGGCGAGGCGGGCGGCACTGGCGCGGCAGGTGGCGCGGACGCCCCGCGGGGCGCACCCCGGCCGCCGACCTCGCTGCGCATGGCGGCCGACCGGGCGCGGGCCGCGTTCGACGCGGCGATGGCGGCCCGCGACGCCGACGCCGCCGCGAGCGCCGTGCTCGAGCTCGAGCAGGCCATCACCGACTGGACGGCCGACACCCTCCAGTCCGACGACGGCGACCACGCCCGCCGCACCCTGCGCGGCATGGTGCTGGAGCTGGCCGCCGCCGCGCGCGACGGGCTCGCCGACCCGGCCACGCGCATCGCCCCGCTCGTCGACGCACTGCTCGAACGTCGGGCCGCCGCCCGTTCCGCCCGGGACTTCGCCACCGCCGATGCGCTGCGCGACCGCCTCGCCGCCGCCGGAGTCGAGGTCCGCGACGGCCCGTCCGGCGCCGTGTGGAGCCTGCGCGGGTAAGCCCCCGGCGAGACGCCCAACTCACCCGGGTGAAACGGCGGACTCACCGCGGTGAGATGTACGACTCACCGTCGGGGAAACGGAGACTCGCCGTCGGGGAAATGGAGACTCGCCGGGAGGGGTCAGGCGAAGCGGACCGCCGTGCGTTCCAGCACCTCGCCGCAGGTCACGCAGGCCAGGCGGGGGTCGAGAACCGCGCCGCAGGCCCGGTGGGTGATCCGCAGGGCCGACGGGTGGCCTTCCGGCCCCAGCCACCGCTCGGCCCACGCCACCAGCAACACCAGGATCGGGAACGTGGCCCGGCCCTTGTCGGTGAGGCGGTAGCCGCCGTCGTCGGCGGCGAGGACGTCCATGGCGACGAAGCGGCGCAGCCGGTCGCTCAGCACGTCCGGCGACACCGACAGCTCCCGCGAGAACTCCGCGAACGTCCGCGCCCCCAGCAGCGCGCCCGCGATCACCACCGTCCCCCACCGGTCGCCGATCACCTCCGACGCCCCCGGGAACGTCGACAACGGGTCGGCGGGCAGCACCCCCCGGCTCCGGCGCGGGTGCAGCCGCGGCAGCGACCCCGCGAACGACGGGACCAGCTGCTCGGTGGCGGTGTCGCGGGCCGTCACCGCCGCACCGCACCCCCCGCACACGAGCGTGACCGGGCACGGGTGCTCCCCGTGCCACAGCTCGGGCAGCGCGACGTCGCGCGGCACCCAGTTGCGCTCCCACCACCAGATCGCCACCAGCAGCGACCACAGGTCCAGCCCCCGCGGCGTGAGCCGGTACTCCGAGCGGGTGCGACCGCCCTCCCGGTAGGGGTGCGCCGCCAGCAGACCGGCCGCCGTCATCTCCCGCAGCCGCCCGGCCAGCACGGAATCCGAGATGCCCAACGCGTCGCGCCACCCCGCGAACCGGCGGACGCCGAGGAACGCGCGCTGCAGGATGAGCAGCGTCCACGAGTCGGCGAGCTCGGCGAGCGCTCGCCCGATCGTGCTGAGTGACCCGATCGTGTTCGATGGCATGCTTCCCTTGACCCCTGGCTTCGACGATCGTAGCGTTCTCTCCATGACCGAGGCGGTGGCCCTCCGGCTCGCCGAGGACGAGCAGAACCCCTACCTCCTCGGCCTTTTCGCGCCCGTCCGCGACGAGATCACCAGCGAGGACCTCGAGGTCATCGGCGAGATCCCGCGCGACCTCTGCGGTGTGTATCTCCGAAATGGACCCAACCGGCGTTACGCGGCGCGCGGGCGCTACCACTGGTTCGACGGCGACGGCATGGTCCACGCGATGGCCTTCGAAGACGGCCGGGCCCGCTACCGCAACCGCTACGTGCGCACGAAGGCGTTCACGCAGGAGGAGGCGGCGGGCAGCGCGCTGTGGAGCGGGGTGATGGAGAGCCCGGCGGGCAACCCGGTCGGCACGGCCCGCGGGCTGCCGCTCAAGGACACCGCCAACACCGACCTCGTCCACCACGACGGCAAGGTCCTCGCCACCTGGTACCTCTGCGGGCAGCCGGTGGCGCTCGACCCGCTGTCGCTGGAGACGCTCGGCGCCGAGACCTTCCTCAACACCCTCCGCGGCGACGTCATGGCCCACCCCAAGGCCGACGAGCGCACCGGCGAGCTGATGTGGTTCGACTACGGCACCCGCGAGCCGCTGCTGCGCTACGGCGTGGTCGGGGCGTCGGGGAAGGTCGAGCACGAGGTGCCGATCGACCTGCCGGGCCCGCGCCTCCCGCACGACATGGCGATCACCGAGAACTGGTCGGTGCTCATGGACCTGCCGCTCACGGCGGACCCGGAGGCCGCCCGGCACGGCCGTCACAAGATCGTGTTCGACCGGGGCACACCCGCCCGGTTCGCGGTGCTCCCCCGCCGCGGCACGCAGGTGCGGTGGTTCACGGCCGAGCCCTGCTACATCTACCACGTCGTCGCGGCCTGGGAGGACGGCCAGACGATCGTGATGGACGTCTGCCGCGTCAGCCGGCCCGCGCCCGTGCCCACCCGGCCCGGCCCGCTCGGGCAGCTGCTGGGCTACCTGAAGCTCGACGCCCGGCTGCACCGCTACGTGTTCGACCTCGCCACCGGCACCACCACCGAGACCCCGCTCGACGACGCCAACACCGAGTTCCCCTCCATCGACAGCCGGGCCTGGGGGGCGCGCGGCCGCTACGCCTACAGCGTGCACGTCGCGGACGGCGAGACCGTGCGCTTCGACGGCCTCCTGCGCTACGACCAGGCCACCGGCGAGCGCGTCGAGCACCGGTTCGGGCCGGGGCGGTTCGGCAGCGAGGCCCCGTTCGCCCCGCGCGAGGGCAGCCGCGGCGGAGTCGGTGGAGACGACGGCTACCTCGTCAGCTTCGTCACCGACGAGCGCAACGGTCGTTCGGAGGTCGAGGTCCTCGACGCGTCCGACATCGCCGCCGGGCCGGTCGCGCGGGTGCTGCTGCCCCAGCGGGTGCCGCTGGGTTTCCACGCCACCTGGGTGCGCGCCGACCAGCTGCGCCGCCCGGAGACGTGACCGGGCGGCGCGGGGGTTCGAGGGGTCGCCCGCGCCGTCCGGTCGTGGTCAGCCGCCGAGGGTCAGGCCACCGTCAGCGGGAGCGCGGGCGTCGCCAGCCGGGTCGGCGAGCCCGTGTAGGTCGTCGTGCGCTGGCGGACGGGGCGGCCCGCGGCCGTCGCGATCGCCGTGAGCTCGGCCACCGTGCGGGCGCTGCCGTTTTCCGAGCCCGCCATCCGGCTGATCGTCTCCTCCATCAAGGTGCCGCCCATGTCGTCGGCACCGCCGCGCAGGACGTCGGCGGCGAGGCGGTCGCCCAGCTTCACCCACGAGACCTGCACGTGGTCGATCCGGCCGTGCAGAGCCAGCCGGGCGAACGCGTGCACCGCGCGGTTGTCGCGCTCGGTCGGGCCCGGCCGGGCCAGCCCCGCCAGGTAGATCGGCGCGTTGTGGTGCACGAACGGCAGCGGCACGAACTCGGTGAGCCCGCCCGTCTCGTCCTGCAGCGCGGCGAGGGTGCGCAGGTGCCCCAGCCAGTGCCGGGGCTCGTCGACGTGCCCGTACATCATCGTGGACGACGACGGGATGCCCACCTCGTGCGCGGTCTTCACGACCTCGACCCACTGTGACGCAGGCAGCTTGCCCTTGGTGAGCACCCAGCGCACCTCGTCGTCGAGGATCTCGGCGGCGGTGCCGGGGATCGAGCCGAGGCCTGCCGCCTTCAGCTCGGTGAGCCACTCCCGGATCGAGACCCCGGCCTTCGCCGCCGCCGACACGATCTCCATGGGCGAGAACGCGTGTACGTGCATGCCCGGGACGGCGGCCCGCACCGCGCGCACGAGCTCGGCGTAGAACGTGACCGGCAGCTGCGGGTCGATGCCGCCCTGCATGCAGACCTCGGTGGCCCCGGCCCGCGCGGCCTCCACGGCGCGCGCGGCGACCTCGTCGAGGGAGAGCCGGTAGGCGTCGGCGTCACGCTCCCGCTGGGCGAACGCGCAGAACCGGCAGCCGACGTAGCAGACGTTCGAGAAGTTGATGTTGCGGTTGACGACGTAGGTGACCTCGTCGCCGACCACGTCGCGGCGCACGTCGTCGGCGAGCCGCGCCAGCTCGTCCAACGCGGGCCCGTCGGCGAGGATCAGCGCCAGCGCGGCGTCGTGGTGGGCGGGGTCGAGCAGCGCCGCCGGGTCGGACGCGGCCAGCGCGAGGCCCGCGCGGACGTCGGCGTCGAGGCGGGTGGGCGCAGCCTGGCGGGAGGCGTCGAGCTCCTCGCGCAGGGCGTCCCAGTCGCCGTAGACCGAGGCGAAGTCGCCGCGGCGGTCGCTGGTGCGGCCATCGGTGTCGACGGCCGTGTGCAGGTCGATCCGCCCCGTCGAGGCGAACCCGCCGTCGGGCTCCTGCCACGGCCGTCCCACGGGCCGTGCGTTCTCGTCAGCCAGACCAGAAGGCGCGGACAGCGCGGCGACGTGCGCGTGCAGCCGGGCGTCGATCCACGGCGACCCGGCGAGCACGTACTTCGGGTACGCCGTGAGCCGCTCGCGCAGCGTGAACCCCGCCTCGGCGGAACGGGCGGCGAGCTCGTCGATGGCCGGCCAGGGCCGCTCGGGGTTGACGTGGTCGGCGGTGACCGGGGAGACCCCGCCCCAGTCGTCGATGCCCGCGCGGAGCATGAGGGCGAACTCGTCGCCGACGAGGTTGGGCGGCGCCTGCACGCGCATCTTCGGCCCGAGCACGAGGCGGGCGACGGCGATGGTGGCGGCGAGGTCGTCGAGGTCGGCGTCCGGGTCGTTCGCCATCGCGGTGTCGGGCTTGGCCCGGAAGTTCTGGACGATCACCTCCTGGATGTGCCCGTGCGCCCGCGCGGCCGCCCGGATGGCGAAGAGCGACTCGGCGCGCTCCACCGGGTTCTCCCCGATGCCGATGAGGATGCCGGTGGTGAACGGCACGCCGACCCGCCCGGCGTCGGTGAGCGTGCGCAGCCGGACCGCGGGCTCCTTGTCGGGGCTGCCGTAGTGCGGGCCGCCCGGCTCGCTCCAGAGCCGGGTGGCGGTGGTCTCCAGCATCATCCCCATCGACGGCGCAACCGGCTTGAGCCGCGTGAGCTCCTCCCAGCTCATGACGCCGGGGTTGAGGTGCGGCAGGAGGCCGGTCTCCTCCAGCACGGCGATCGCGCAGGCACGCACGTACTCCAACGTCGAGTGGTAGCCGCGGGCCTCCAGCCATTCGCGGGCGGCGGGCCAGCGCTCCTCCGGGCGGTCGCCGAGCGTGAACAGGGCCTCCTTGCAGCCCTGCGCCGCGCCCGCCCTGGCGATCTCCAGCACCTCGTCGCGCTCCAGGAACGCGGCGGGCAGCCGGTGCGGCACCGTGGCGAACGTGCAGTAGTGGCAACGGTCGCGGCACAGCCGGGTGAGCGGGATGAACACCTTGCGGGAGTAGGTGACCACGCCGGGCCTGCCCGCGTCGACGAGCCCGGCGTCGCGGACGCGGGCGGCCGCGGTGAGCAGTTCGTCGAGCTGTTCGCCGCGGGCGGCGAGCAGGACGGCGGCCTCGGTGACGTCGAGGGCGGCACCGTCGCGCGCCCGCCGCAGCGCCCGGCGGAGCGCGGCGGCGGAGGGGAGGGGGAGATCGGCTTCAGGGGCCATGCTCGCCACACTATGTCGCGAACGGCGGATCGGCACCCAGCCTCAGCGGCCCCGGGCGATGGCGAGGAGCACATCGCGGTGGCACGGGCCGCCGTCGAGCTCCGGGTCGTACCTAGGGGGTGGGTGCGTCGAGCAGTTCGGCCGCCCGCTCCCGCAGCTCGGCCGCGCGGATCTTCGTGCCGTTCGTGCCCGTGGTCACGGGGAACTCGGCGAGCACCTCGATGCGGGCAGGCACCTTGAACGCGGCGAGCGAGCGGTGGCAGCGGTCGTGCAGGTCGG
>DATAOO010000169.1:0-2194 GCA_036265695.1 Pseudonocardia sp.
GTCCTGGCAGCTCCGCACGACCCGGGCCACCCGCGGATCCTCGATAGAGATGTCGTGCTCCTTGCCGCTCTTGCCGCGGAACCGGAACGATAGCCTCGAACCCTCAACCTCAACGTGAGAATCACGGATGGTGGTGAGACCATACGAATCGTTCTCCCGCGCGTACTCGTCGTTCCCGACCCTGATCGTGGTCTCGTCCAGCAGTCGCACCACGGCGGCCAGCACCCGCTCCCGCGACAGCGTCGTCCGCGACAGGTGCTTCGTCACCTCGCGCCTGATCCGCGGCAGCGCCTCGCCGAACGCCAGCATCCGGTGGTACTTCGTCTCGTCCCGCACCTCCCGCCATCGCGGGTGGTACCGGTACTGCTTACGCCCCCGCGCGTCGCGGCCGGTCGCCTGCAGGTGCCCGTTCGCCGACCGGCAGATCCACACCTCCGTCCACGCCGGCGGGATCGCCAGCGTCCGGATCCGCTCCAGCGTCTCCTCGTCCCGCACCGTCGATCCGTCCGGCGCGATGTACTGGAACCCCTTGCCGCGCTTGCGCCGCCGGATCCCCGGCCGCCGGTCGCTCACGTACCGCAGCCCTGCCGCCTTCGCCGACTCCCGCGGGTCGACCGTCGGCTCGATGCCGCCCGGCGCTTCCACCGCAACCGCCACGCTACGCCCCGGGCCCCCGCGCCGCGCGGGGCTCGCGCTGCGGCTCCACCGTGTAGCGCGGATCCTGCGCGCTGTCGAAGCCGGCGTTGAACACCGCGAACCGCTCCAGCGCCGCCCCCGCCAGCAGCAGCCCGGCGCCGGCCCGCCGCACCAGCCCCTTGCCCGCCGCCGTCGCGACCACGCCCAGTGCCGTCGATGCCTTCGACGCCCGCATGTACCGCCCGGTCTTCCCCCTGTGGTACGGCTCGCCCACCATCCCGAGCCGCTTCTCCATCAGCTGCGCGAGCCCCAGCCCGGCGACCCCGCCCAGCACGGCCAGCCGCCGCGCCGGCCCCGTCGACCCCTCGTGCCCGAGCAGCACCGCCGCCGCACCCGCGCTCGCGCAGGACGACGCCGCGAACACCGCCGGCAGCTCCCGGCGCGCCTCGTGCCACACCGGCACCGCCGTGTCGGACACGAGCGCCGCCGTGTACGTCGAGAGCGCCGGTCCCAGCAGCCCCGCCGCCGCCTGTGACGTCACCCGCACCTTCGGCATCACGCCGAACACCTCGCAGGCCGCCGCCACGCTCTGCGCGCCGCCGCTCGCCGCGAGGATCCACGACCCCACGCTCATCGGCGACGTCGGCTTGAACATCCGCAGCATGTAGAGGAACCGCTCCGGCCGCCCCAGATCCTTGATCAGCAGCGCCGGGCTCGCGTTCACCGCCGCCGCCGCGATCAGGCCCGACGTCCGCGCCAGCCGCCGGTTCCCGCTCACCTCGGCCGCGAACGCCAGCGACGCCGACGCCCCCGCCAGCCCACCTGTGAACAGATACCAGCCGATCTCCTTCTTCCACACCGGCGGCTTGATGATGGGGTGCCCGTAGTAGGAGTCGCGTGTCGTCATCCCCGCCTCCCGATCAGCGAGATCACCACGGCCGCCGCCAACCCGGCCGCCGCGGTGCCGACGGCCCGCCACATCTCCGGCAGGTCGCGCGTCGTCACCACCGGGTCGGGGGGCAGCCCGTACACCTCAGGCTCGTCCAGCAGCAGGAAGAACGCGCCGAAGCCGCCCACCCCGTCCAACGTGTCGCGCCCGTACAGCCGCGCGCTCTCCTCGCCCTGCGCCTGCAGCGTCGCCAGCCGCTCGTCCGCCCGCTCGTGCAGCTCCTCCAGTGGCCCGAACTGGATCGACTCGGTCGGGCACGCCTTCGCGCACGCCGGCGTCTGCCCGTCCTGCAGCCGGTCGTAGCAGAGCGTGCACTTCCACACCCGCCCGTCGCCGTCGATCTCGCGCTTGTCCAGCACCCCGAACGGGCACGCCGGCACGCAGTACCCGCAGCCGTTGCAGATGTCCTCCTGCACCACCACCGTGCCGAACTCGGTGCGGATCAGCGCCCCGGTCGGGCACACGTCTAGGCACGCCGCGTGCGTGCAGTGCTTGCACACGTCCGAGCTCATCAGCCAGCGGATGCCGGCCGTCTCGCTGCCGTCGTCGACCGGCACCTCCTGCTCGACGAACGCCACGTGCCGCCACGTGTTCGCGCCCAGCTCCCCG
>DATAOO010000170.1:0-21750 GCA_036265695.1 Pseudonocardia sp.
CGATGACCGCGTTCGGCACGATGAAGCTGTCGACGGCGGCCGCGGCGCTCATGCCGGTGGCCGCCCAGCCGACCACGACCGCCAGCACCTCCGCGATCACGACGGCGAACAGCCCCATCGCCGCGGCCCGTCTCGTCACGCGCTCATCCTGCGGTGCCCGGTATCCCGGTGTCTGCCCCGTTCTACCGGGAACATCCTCCCGGTCGGTTGCTCTGTCGGCGGGGAATCCCGCACGGCGACGCTCGGCGGCGAACCGATCCGCCGACCAGGAGGAACCATGTCCCGCTCATCCGTCGCGCAACGCCCGATCACCGCCCTCGCCGCGGCCGTCCCCGGAGGCGCGATCATCGCCGTCCTCGCCGCCGTGGCGGCCTTCGCCCCCGCGGCCACCGAGGGGGCCTGGTGGTTCCTCGCCGCCGCCGTCGGCGCGCTGCTGCTCTGCGTGGCGATCCTGGCGTTGCGCCCCCAGCGTGGACGGCGTCGCGCGGCCCGCGTTGGCCGTGGCCGCGGTCGGCATGGCGCTCTTCGCGCTGGCGCACGTCTACACACGCTCGTCGACGTCGACACCGCGATCCTGTTTTTCTCGGTCTTCCTGGTGGTGACGGCCGTGGCGCTGATCGTCGCCGGGATCGCGCTCGCGCGGACGTGGCGCGGTGCGGGCCGGTTCGTGCCGCTGCTGTGCGGGGTGTGGCCGCTCGCGACGATCCCGGCGACCGCGGCGCTCGGCGACCTGCCGCACTTCGGCGCGATCACCGTCTGGGGGCTGTGCTGGGTGGCGTTCGGCGCCCTCACCAGGTCCCGCTGAACCGCCGCGGACACGCCCTCGCGGTTCGGGTCACCAGGTTCTCCCTGCAGGCGACGCTGTGCGGGCGCTCTGGCCCCAGGGCCAGGTCGAAGATCCGGAGGGCTTCGCCGTAGGTGTCTCGGGCTTGGGCGGGCCGGCCCTGCTCGGCCTCCAGGGCGGCCAGGTTGTTCAGCGCGGCAGCGATCTCCGGGTGGTCGTCCCCGAGGACTTTGCGCTTGATCCCCACAACCTCGTGGAGCAGGTTGTCGGCCTTATCGAAGCGCCGTCGCGCCTGCTCGACCCCGGCGAGGACCGCGCCGAGCACCGTCTCGTCGGCGGCGATCTCGCAGTCGCTGACGTCCGGCACCTGCCTGCGCAGGGCGACGGCGAGCCGGGCAGGCGCCTCTGCGCGGACGTACTCGCCCCGGATGTGGGCGAGCCCGGCGAGGTTGTGCTGCAACGTGGCCCGCAACTGCGGATACGCCCCGTCCGCGTCGGCCAGCACGTCGATCGCCTCGGCGTAGTGGGTCCCGGCCTGTTCGTAGTGGCCCGCGTCCTTGGCCAGCACGCCGAGGCAGTTGGCCGCGGCCGCTGCTGTTGCCGGGCCGAGCCGGGCGGCCAGGATTGCCGCGAGCTCCGGCACGCGCGACCCGCTGCGGGTGTACAGGCGGACGGCACGGTCCTGGACGGTGCACGCCTCCTGATGACGGCGCCTGCGCCACAGCACGCGGGCGCGGTGGTGGCACCGCCGCGCCCGCAGCACATCTCCAAGCATCCCCCGCTCCGCCCGTCGACTAATTGGTCGAGATGATCGTGAACGGCTCGGTGTGATTGGACAGAACGGCGACGGCGAACGCGTCGCTCGCGGTGGCGACGGCAAGGCCAAGCGCTCCCGCGAGCAGGACCAGGCTGCGTCGCATCGTTCGGATCATCGTGAACCTCCTCGTGAGCGTTGCCGCTCGATCCGGTGTGTCCGCAACAGCGTCGACCGCGCCGGTCGCGACCCGGTCGCAGTGCCGGAGGCTGATGCTGCGACCACCGTGCGACCGGTCCGCGACCGCAAGCCGCGACGCTGCCGGTGCCGTCCAGGTGGACGGCACCGACCGACGAGAGGTGCACGATGAAGGCCGTCCGGTTGCACGCGTACCACGAAGCCCCGCAGCTCGACGAGGTGCCCGAGCCGACGATCACCACTCCGCACGACGTGATCGTGCGGGTCGGTGGCGCCGGACTCTGCCGAACGGACGTGCACATCCGCGACGGCTGGTTCGCCCCGGCGGTACCGGTCGAGCTGCCACTGATACTCGGCCACGAGAACACCGGTTGGGTGCAGGAGGTCGGTTCGGCGGTCGAGAACATCGCGGTCGGCGACGCGGTCATCTGCCACCCGCAGCAGTCATGTGGGCTGTGCCCGGCGTGCCGGATCGGCGACGACATGCGCTGCGCGGCGGGACTCGCTTTCAGCGGGCTGAACCGACCCGGCGGGTTCGCCGAGCTGCTCAAGACCACCGATCGCGCGGTCCTGAAACTGCCGTCCGGGCAGGAGCCTTCCGTCGTCGCGCCGCACGCCGACGCGGGCCTCACCGTCATGCACGTGGTGCGCAAGGCGGTGCCGCTGCTCGGGCCAGGGACGCGGGTCGTCGTGGTCGGGGTCGGCGGGCTGGGCCACATCGCGGTGCAGTGCCTGCGCGCGCTGACCGCCGCGGAAGTGATCGCCGTCGACCCCGACCCCGAGGCCCTCAAGCTCGCCATCGACTGCGGAGCCCACCACGGTGTGCCCGTCGAGAACGCGAGTACCGACATCGGACGGCTCACCGGGGGAGCAGGCGCCGAGGCGGTGATCGACTTCGTGGGGGAGGGCGATGCGCCCGCCTCGTCGCTGGCGATGGTCCGCGCCCGCGGCACTTACTTCATCGTGGGCTACGGCGGTGAGCTCCGCGTACCCACCTTCAACCTCGTGCTGCCCGAGATCAGCGTCGTCGGCAACGCCGTGGGCAGCCACGACGACCTGCGCGAGCTGATCGCGCTCACCGCCGCGGGCGGGGTGTCGCTCCGCACGCGCAGCTATCCGCTGGAGGCTTTCGCGGACGCGATCGCCGACCTGGAGAACGGGCGCATGCACGGACGCGGGGTGCTCGTCCCGTGACCCGTGGAGGTCCCTGGACATCCGTTTGGCCTGCCGTGATGCTGATCGCGTGCCGGCCGTTCTACGGATCCTCGGTCCGATCGAGGTGGTCGTCCCCCACGGTGAGGTAGTGCTCGGCGGGGCGAAGGAGCGTTGCCTGCTCGCGGTGCTGGCGGTGCACACCGGCGAAGTGGTCGCCGAGGAACGTCTCGTGGACGCGCTGTGGGGTGGGTCGCCGCCCCGGACGGCCGTGAAAACGCTGCAGAACTACGTGTTGCGCCTGCGGCGCAGGCTCAAGGACTGTCACGGGCTGAGCATCGTCACCCGCCCGCCCGGCTACTTGCTGGCCGGGTCGGCAACGGACGTCCGCCTGGCCGAGTCTTTGGTCGCCCAGGCCAGGAGCGCCGCGGCGGAGGGTGAGTACGCAACTGCGGTCGCCCGGTTCGATGCGGCGCTGGCGTTGTGGCGCGGGCCCGCGATCGCGGAGTTCGCCGATCGGGACTTCGCCCGGACGGAGGCGGCTCGCCTCGACGAGCTGCGCGCGTCCGTCGCCGAGGACCGCGTCGATGCCGTGCTGGCCGCGGGGCGCCATCACGAGGCCGTCGCGGATTGCGAACAGCTGGTCGCGGCGCACCCGCTGCGCGAGCGGCGGTGGACCCAGCTCATGCTCGCGCTGTACCGCGACGGGCGGCAGGGCGAGGCGCTCGCGGCCTACCGGCGGCTGCGTGACCTGCTCGCCGAGCAACTCGGCGTCGACCCCGGCCTGCAGGCCCGCGAGGCGGAGGCGGCGATCCTCCGCCACGACGCGGCGTTGTCGCCGCGTCCACCGGCCGCCCGGGCCGCCGCCGCGGCGTCGCCGTGCGTCGGTCGTGACAAGGAGCTGAGCACGCTGCTCGCGTACGTCGCGGACGCCACCGAAGGTCGGGGTCGGGTGGCGTTCCTGTGCGGTGAGCCTGGGATCGGCAAGACCCGGCTGCTGGCCGAGCTCGCCGTCGAGGCGACCAGCCGCGGGACGCTCGTGCTCCCCGGCCGCTGCCTGGAGGGGGCGGGGGCGTTGCCGTACCACCCGTTCGTCGAGGCGATCGAGGCGTGCCTCGACGGCGGGGAGCCACCGCCTGCTGCCGACGCGCTCCGGCTGTTGCTGCACCGGCATCGCGCGGACGCCCCGTCCGGCCCGGAACTGCGGCCCGACGAGGTCCGTACCCGGCTGTTGGACGGTGTCGCCCGCTTCCTCGTCGGCCGGGCCGCAGCGATGCCGATCGTGCTCCTGCTCGACGATCTGCACTGGGCCGACGACGCCACCGTCGCGATGCTGCGGCACACGGCGCGCAGTACGCCCGGCCGCCGTCTGCTGGTGATCGGCGCCTACCGGAGCGGCGAGGTGGGGCATGCGCTCGAGGAGGCGTTGGGCGCGTTGCGCAGCGAGGCCGTGTGCAGTGTGCTGCGGCTGACCGGTCTCGACCGCGGCTCGCTCGAACGGCTCATGGGCGCGACCGCCGGTGCGCCGGTCGCGGCGGACCTCGTGGACGCGGTCCGCGACGAGACCGACGGCAACCCGTTCTTCGCGCGCGAAGTCGTCGCCCACCTCCAGGAGGACGGCATGCTGCGGCGCGGCCCGGACGGTCGCTTGCACGCCGGGCTACCGCTGTCCGCGGTGCCCGAGGGCGTTCGGCAGGTGATCGGTAGGCGCAGGCGCAGGCTCTCCGAGGAGGCCAACCGCCTCCTGGACGTCGCCGCCGCCGTCGAGGGACCGTTCCTGTTCGCGCCGATCAACGCGGCGGCCGAGATGTCGGACGCCGCCGGGCTCGAGGCACTCGACGATGTCCTCGCCGCGGGGCTCGTCGTGGCCGATGGTGCACCGGACCGCTACGACTTCACCCATGCCCTGATCCGGCACACCGTCTACCAGGAGCTGAACCCTTCGCGACGGTTGCGACTGCACCGCGATCTGGCCGCCGCGCTGGCTGTGGCCCGCGACGACGGCGCCCGGATCAGCGCGGCGGAGGTCGCGACCCAGTACCACCGGGCCGCCACGCTGCCCGGAGCGTCGGCGGGGGTCGCACCTGCTGTGGAGGCCGCCGAACGGGCGGAGGTGGCGGGAGCGCACGACGAGCAGGCGACCTTCTTGCGGATCGCCTGCGACCTGCTGCCACCCGATGACGGCAGACGCGCGGCGCTGCTCGGGCGCCGCGCCGTCGCCCTGGGCTGGGCGCTGCGGTTCGACGAGGCGGTCGACGCCGCGCGAGCCGCGTGCCGTGCGGGCTGCGGTGTCGCGACGGCGGCCGAGGTCGCCGCCGTGCTGGCGACGGCAGGCAGCAACCGCCACGCCTGGCAGCTGGCCGCCGCCGGGCTCGCGATGGGCGCGTCGGAGCGCGACGCCCCCGAGAGCTGGGCCACACTGACCCTGCTCGACCTGGACCGGCGGGAGGCCGACGACCCCCACCACCCGGGCATGCCGCTCGACCTCCCCGGACGACGCTCGGCCCTGCGCATCCTGTACGAGTCCGGCAGGCTGGCCGGTCGCGGGGACCTCGCCCGTTACGCGGTCGCGGCGCTGCACGGCTCCCGCGCGTCCATCCCGCCCGACGCGGGGCGTGATGCGACGGTCGCCGGATTCCTGTTGGGGGACTACGCATCCGCGGTGCCCCTGTTCACCGCGGACGCGACGGCCGCTGAGGCACGGGGTCAGCTGGCATGGGCCGTCTACTGCTGGGCCGGAGCGGCGCGCTGCCAGGTGGCGTTGGGCGACCTGGTGGCGGGTCGCGCCACGATCGATCACACACGCGGACTCGTGGCGCGGCTTCCGGAGCTGGCGCTCGGCTGGCAGCTCCTGCACCACCAGGGAGCGGAGGACGCGCTCGTCATGGTCGTCGACGAGGGGTGGGCCGACCGCAGGTCGGCGTTCGTCCCCTGGCTGGCGCCCGGGCCGGACAGGCACTGGGGGATCGCGGCGATCACCAGCATCGGGGCGCGGATCGAGGCCCGCATGGGCCACCGCGACGCCGCACTGCCGCTGATCGCCACGTCGATCCGCGCGCTACGGCAAGCCCCGGCGTGGGCGCCGAACTTCTGCCGCATGGCCTGCGAGGTCGCCGAGACGCTGTGGCTGCTCGATCGCCGGGACCACCTCTCCGTGATCGAGTCGGCGCTGCGGGATAAGGCGCTGCCTGCCGACTTCCGGTTCCCGATGACCGACGGCCGCCTGGCCCTCGCCCGTCTGTGCGCCCTCGCCGGGCGGAGCACAGAAGCAACCCACTGGTTCGGAAGGGCACGCGAGGTGCTCGACGCACAGGGCGCCCGGCCCCTGCGTGCCGTCGTCGACCACGACGAGGCACTCATGCACCTGCGTTCCGGCGACGCCAGCGCGGCCGAGCCCTACATCACCGCCGCCCGCACGGCGTTCGACGAGCTGGGCATGACCGGCTGGGCCCGACGCCTCGTGCGTTCCACCGCAGGGCACATCGGCTGACCGCCGAGCTCGACGAGGGCTACCCGCCACAGCACGAGCACGTTCGGAGCCGTCGCCCCCTTCTCGGTGAACCGTGCACCAGCCCGTAGCCGTGAGCCTCCTGTCGAGGGGAGGTGCGCGATATGGCGGGCGGGCGGTGGTCGGGTCACGCGGACGGCCTGCTGTCCGGCGCGACCTGGGGCGCGGTGGCGGTCCTGCTGCCCACCGCCGGTCAGCTCCCGAGCGCCTCCCTGCCTGCGACCTCGGTCGCCGTCGCGGCCATCTTCGACGCGGCGGCCGCCGTCTTCCTGCTGACGCGATCGGGGGTGGCCGCCGTCGTCAGGGTGCTGGCCTCCCGTCGCGCGCTCGCCATCGGCCTGTGCGGCCTGCTCGGGGGCCCGTTGTTCATGGGCGGGTACGTCGCGGCGGTGCTGCTCGCGGGCCCCGCCGACGCCCTCACCGCGACCGCCACCTACCCGGTGATCGGCGCGATCCTCGCCCGGCCGTTGTTGCGGCAACGGCTCGACCGGGTCGGCTGGCTGGGCGTGGTCGCCGCCGTCGCGGGCGCCACGCTGATCGCCGTCGACGCGGGCAACGGCGTCCCCAACCTGATCGGCATCGGGTTGGCGTTGGTCGCCGCGGCCGCGGTGGCGCTGGAGGGGATCGTCGCCACGCGCGCCATGGTCGGGCTCGACACGAACACGGTGATGGCCGGGCGCGAACTGCTGTCCGCGGTGATGTTCGGCCTCGTCGTGCTGGCGGTGCCGGGCGCGGTCACCGCGGTGGGCGGCATCGTGGCCGATACCTGGCTGATCGTGCTGATCGCGGGCGCGGGCGCGATCGGCGGCTACTCGTACGCCATCTGGTACCGGTCGATCCGCAAGATCGGCGTCGCGCGGGCGATGGCGCTCAACATCTCCTACGCGATGTGGGGTGTGCTCTTCGCCTGGATCGTGCTGCACGCCCCGCCCGCGCCCCTCGCGATCACCGGATGCGTCGTGGTGAGCGCGGGCGCCGTGCTGACCATCCTCTCGGGTCGGCGTGGAGCGGAGCGGGCGGCCCCGGCCGGGCCCGCCCGCTCCATCCGGGGTGTGCTACTCCGCGGTCTCCTCCCGAGGCGTCTTGTCGTCGGCGGGGATCTCCATCACCGCCGTTAGGGCGGCGAGGTCCTCGGCGTGCCGGGTGGTCTGCACGACGAGGACGTTGCACATCGCGTGGGCCACGACCTCGCCGGGCACCGACCCGAGCATCTGACCCTCCTCGGCGCCCAGGCCGCGGTTGCCCACCACGATGAGGTTCTTCGGGTTGTCCCCGGCCGCGTCCAGCAGGGCCCGCGCCGGTGGGGCCGCGACGATCCGCCGCTCGAACGGTCGCAGCCGTTTTCCTACGGTGAGCTCTCTGACCGAGGCTTCCATCGCGGCCTCCGCCTTCGCCTCCCCGTAGAGGAGCTCGCGGCCACCCACCTCCACCTGGCCGGTGGGCTTCTCGCTCGGGTCGTAGGCGGTCACCACGACCAGCCGCGCATCGGCGGCGTGGGCGACACCGGCCGCGTGGCCGACCGCCACGAGCGACGTGGGCGTGCCGTCGGAGCCGACGATGACCTCGTCGTAGACCGTATGGAAGTGCCGAGGCGCGCCGAGCGGCACGATCGGCGACTCCTCGTCCGGCCGCGGCGAGTTGACCCAGAGCATCGAGATGGCACCGCACCCGAGCAGGACACCCGCCAGCATGATCGCGTTGGTGCCCTTGCCGCCGAGCAGGTGCTCGAAGATCCAGCCGAACGTGAGCGTCTGGATCAGCATCGGGACCACGACCATCATGTTCAGAATCCCCAGGTAGACGCCGATACGGCGGGAGGGGACCATGGTCACGACCATGAGCGAGGGCACGCCGGTCATGCTCGCCCAGGCGATGCCCATGCCGATCATGGGGAGCAGGGCCACGTACTGGTTGCTGATGTTGGCCAGCCAGACCAATGAGACGGCGGCGAAGCTGAGGCAGAGCGCGTGCACCCGCTTGGCCCCGATCTTCTGGCACCAGCCGACGAGGAACAGCGCGACGATCATCGTGACGAGGTTGTAGGCGGCGTTCTCCAGGCCGCTCCACGAGATCGCCTGGTCCCACGCCTCGCCCCCGGTTTCCGGGTCCGCATTGAAGATCGACTCACCGAGGCTCACGGCCAGGAACTGCCAGTAGATGAACATCGCGTACCACTGGAACAGGAACGCCACACCGATCTTGTGCATCGCGACCGGCATCTCCCGGACCGCCACTGCGATGTCCTTGACGGCCGCGCCGAGGCCCTTGGGAGCCGCCTCGATCTCGGCGAGCATCTCCGGCGACGGCTTGAGCTCCTTCGTGCGGATCATCGCGACCAGCATCGTGACCAGGATGACGACCGTGCCGATCATGAAGCACGAGTACATCCAGTACGGCACACCGTTGCCTGCGTTCCCGACGATGACCTTCTGCAGGATGAAGAGGGACAGGTTCGCCAGCACCGCGCCTGCGCCGGTGAACATGCTCTGGGTGAGGAACCCGCGCGCGACTTGCGAGTCCGGCAGCCGCTCCGACAGCAGCGCCCGGTAAGGCTCCATCGAGGTGTTGTTGCCGATGTCGAGCAGCCACAGGCAGAGCACGCCGAGCCAGAGCACGCCGACAAACGGGAACAGGAACAGCACGACCGCGCACAGGAACGCGCCCGCGAGGATGAACGGCTTGCGCCGACCCCAGCGGTCGCTCCAGGTCTTGTCGCTGATCGCGCCGATCAACGGCTGGATGATGAGGCCGGTGATCGGGCCCGCGATGTTGAGGATCGGCAGTTGCTCGGGATCCGCCCCGATCAGCGTGAACAGCGGGTTCACCGCCGACTGCGTGAGGCCGAAGCTGAACTGGACCCCGAAGAAGCCCAGGTTCATCAACAGGATGTTGCCGCCGCTCATCAGCGGCTTGCGTTCGTGGATCTCTACGGCGTCCACATTGGTGCTGACGGTCTCCCCAACTGCCATTCCCCGACCTCCGACTGTGGGCGGAAACACACCGGCCGCCGGGAACGTTACGCGCGTGATGGACGTTCCGCAGGCCTTGGTTAGACCGGCACCGGCTGCGGGGCGGGCGGTCCGACGTAGTGGGCGGCAGGTCGGATGATCCGGCGCTCGGTGGCCTGTTCCAGCACGTTGGCGGTCCAGCCCACCACCCGGCTGACCGCGAACGTCGGGGTGAACATGTCGCGCGGGATGCCGCAGATCTCCATCACCACCCCCGCGTAGAACTCGACGTTGGCGTAGCGCGGCCGGTCGGGCTTGGCCGCGGCGAGCAGCGCCACCACCCGCTCCTCGACCGCGCAGGCGAACTCGACGAGCTCGCCGCCGAGCTCGCGGGCGGTGTCGCGGAGCAGGCGCGACCGCGGGTCCTCCGTGGTGTAGACGGCGTGGCCGAAGCCCATGATCCGCTCGCCCGCCGCGAGCTTGTCGCGCACCCAGCCGTCGATCCGGTCCGGTGTGCCGATCTCGTCGAGCGCGGCGAGCGCGCGGTCGGGGGCGCCGCCGTGCAGGGGGCCGGAGAACGCGCCGAGCGCGGCGACCACGGCGGCGGCCAGGTCGGCGCCGGTGGAGGCCACGACGCGGGCGGTGAACGTGGAGGCGTTGAAGCCGTGGTCGACGGTGGCGACGAGGTACCGCTCGACGGCCCGCACGTGCTCCGGCGACGGCTCCGCGCCGGTGATCATGTACAGCCAGTCGGCGGGCGGGCTCAGCTCGGGCCGCGGCGGGATCGGGCGCAATCCCCGCCGGAGCCGGTGCAGCGCGGCGAGGATCGTCGGCGTCACGGCGCACAGGCACAGGGCGGCGGCGCGGCGCGTGGGAGGGTCGGCGTCCCACAGCGGCGGGAGGTCGAGCGCGGCGCCGGTGAGGGAGAGCGCGGTGCGCAGGCCGCTCAGCGGGGTGCCGCCCGCGGTCGCGATCAGGGGCAAGGCGGCGGCGACGGCCTCCGGCACCCTCCGGTGCGCGGCCATCTCGGCGGCGAACCGGCGCGACCGCGCGGGGTCGGGCAGCGCGCCGTCGATCATGAGGGCGCAGACGTCGGAGAAGCTGCGGGTGCGGGCCAGCTCGACGGCTGAGTACTGCCGGTAGTGGTAGAAGCCCTCGTCGCCGCGGACGTCGCCGAGGCTGGTGGCGGTGACCACCACGCCGCGGAGACCGGGAGGGACGGTTGTCGTCATAGGTCGAGCGTGCGCCCGCACGTCAACTATCGTCAATATTGATACAGTCAACATCCGTGACGCGCTTGTTGACGACGGCCGAGGTCGCGCGGCGGCTCGACGTGCAGCCCGCGACGGTCTACGCCTACGTGAGCCGCGGGCTGCTCACCAACGTGGGCGGGCGCCGGGCGAGCCGGTTCGCGCAGGACGAGGTCGAGCGCCTGGTGCGGCGGGGCCGGGAGGGGCGACGGCCGTCGGGCGCGATCGAGCGCATCAACACCGGGATCACGCTGCTCACCGACGACGGCCCGGCCTACCGCGGGCGGCCCGTCGGCGAGTTGCTCGGCTCGTCGGCCGAGGCGGTGGCGCACCTGCTGTGGACGGGCTCGCTCGGCCCGGGGGAGCCGTTCCGGGCGTCCGCCGGGCTCGTCGACGTGGCCGCCGGGGCGGCGGGCGCCCTGCCCCCGTCGGCGCGGCTCGTCGACCGGCTGCGGGTGGCCGTCGCGGCGGCGAGCGCCGTCGACCCATTGCGCCACGACCTCGACCCGGCCGCCGTCGTGCGCCGGGCGGAGACGATCCTCGCGCTCGCCGTCGACGCGCTCGCCCGCACCGCCCCCCGCCCCGGCCCCGCCGCCCTCGACCCGGCCGCCGCGGCTCCGCTCGACGGTGTGGGGCGGCCCGGCGGATCGCTCGCGGCCCGGCTGTGGCCCGCGTTGGCCGGGCGCCGCGCGACCCCGGAGCAGGAGCGGCTGCTCAACGCCGTGCTGATCCTGCTGGCCGACCACGACCTGGCCGTTTCCACGCTCGCGGCGCGGGTGGCGGCGAGTGCGCGCGCGAACCCCTACGCCGTCGTCTCGGCCGGGCTGGGCGCGCTGGACGGGCCGCGGCACGGCGCGGCGAGCACGCTCGCGCACCGGTTCCTCGCCGAGGCGCTCACCGACCCGGTCGCCGCGCTCGCCGAGCGGCTGCGCACGGGCTCGCCCATCCCCGGCTTCGGGCACCGCGTCTACCGCACCCGCGACCCGCGCACCGCCCTCGTGCTCGACCTCCTCGGCGACGGGCCGGTGCGCGCCGCCGTCGACGCCGTGGCTGCTCCCCTCGCCGGGCGCCCCGACGGCTTCCCCAACGTCGACCTGGCGCTCGCCGCCGTCGTACACGCCCACGACCTTCGGCCCGACGCGGGCGAAGCGATCTTCGCCGTCGCCAGGACCGTCGGGTGGATCGCGCACGCGGTGGAGGAGTACGCCGAGCCCGGCCTCCGCTTCCGCGCCGAGGGCGTCTACACCGGACCGGTACCCGACGGACGCCCGAACGCGACGTTGCCCTGATCGGCATCACCCGATGGGGGGAATCTCCCCGATCGGGGAGACGTTTGCCCGCCGGTCCCCGACATGCGGTTATCGGTGACGGTCCAGCTGCGGGGAGTAATGGATGAGCGGCTCAGACGGTGGGGCGAAGGAGCATGCGAGCGAGCCTGAGGACGCGCCGAACGTTCCGGCGCAGCGTCGCGGCCCCTGCCCGTGCGGTCACCCGGACGCGGATCACGTCCACCATCGGGTGGGGGAGGGCAGCGGAGCGTGTCGGCGTCCGCGGCTGCGGGGTGGGTTCGGGCTGGCCGACCAGCTGGTCGTCGCGTTGCGCCGTGGCCCATGAGCGGCTTGGCGGAGCCCATGGTCGGCTTGCGGGTTCCGGACGCGGCGCTCAAGCACGCACAGGCCCGGGCCCGGCACGAGCTGGCGATCCTGGACACGCCGCGGGCGGACCGGTTCGCCCGCGCCGTGCGGCTCGCCCGACGGCTGTTCGACGTGCCGATCGTCGCGGTCTCGCTGATCAGCGACGACGACCGCTGCCGTCGGCGATGGCGGCCACCAGCGCGGCCGACCTCATCGACCGCATCAGCAACTACGTCATGGGTCACCTCGTGATGGACGACCTCACGGCGATCGTCGTGCGCCGCACCGGTTGAGTCAGAGCACCTTCTTCGCGCCGGGCAACGCCCGCACGGCGGCGGCGAACGCCCAGCACAGTGGCAGCCCGAGCGCGCCGAGCACCACGGCCTTGACGACCGCGGGCGCCACCAGCCCGGACAGCGCGATCCCGAGCGCGCTGATCACCAACGCGTGCAGGACGTAGACGGCGAACGCGTTGGCCGTGAGGAGCGACGGCCACGGCGCGGCGAACCGCTCGCGGAACAGCACCAGCAGCCCGATGATCATCGCGGTGGCGAACACGGCCTCGAAGACGGCGATCCCCACCTGGTCGTCCAGCACGTAGGCGAACAGGCCGAACGGGACCGCCACCACCGCGGCGACCCAGGCCCACCGGCCCGCGCGCCGGGTGAGCCCGGAGAGCCAGTCGCGCCGGTAAGCCAGCACGCCGACGGTGAACATCGCGGCGTACTGGGGCAGGTAGCTCGCCGTCGGCAGGCCCAGCACCGGCACGTACGTGCCGTTCGGCACCATCAGCCGCCACAGTGCCGTCGCGACGGCCAGCCCCACAACGAACGCCAGGATCCACCGCCCCCGCAGCGGCTGGGCCGCGACCGGCCCCGGCTCCGGCCGCAACCGCCGCACCAACGCGTAGACCAGCGAGAACACCAGCAGCACCTCGAGGAACCAGGTGGGCCCCGGATCCCAGCTGAGCACGTAGTACTCCGCGTATGGCAGCCCGGACACGCTCCACCCCGGGATGCCGACGGCGGCGCGCACCACGATCACGAACAGCAGCAACGGGATGCCGAGGCGGACGAGGCGGTCGCGCGCGAACCGGCCCGCGCCCTTGCGGTCGAGCGCCCCGGGCGTGAAGTAGCCCGCGATGAGGAAGAAGAACCCCATGAAGTAGGCCTGGTTGAGCGCGAGGAACACGTCCAGCGCGGTGGCCGAGTCATCGCGGGGGGCCTCGTAGTAGTACCAGAGCGGGATGTGGCTGTAGGTGACCGCGGCGTGGTGCAGCACGACCAGCGCCGTGAGCCCCACCCGCAGGTTGTCCAGGTAGCTCAGCCGGGTTCGGGTGGCCAGCGTGGTCATCAGCGCTCCTTCCGGACGGCGTTGACGAAGAGGTCGGCGAGCGAGCGGGCGTAGGCGTCGAGGTCGAGCTCGGGGTGGGCCATCCAGTAGCCGAACATGTCGTCGACCCCGGCCTGGTGCGTGACGGCCATGACGCGGGTGTCGAACTCCCGGAACTCGCCGGAGGCCTGGCCCGCCTGGTACATGCGCTCCAGCCCGGCGAACAGCTCCTCGCTGGTGTGCATGCCGTAGCGCGGCGAACCGTCGGCCGCGCGCAGGTTCGCGAAGATCTGGCCGAGCGCGGCGACGTGCGACCGCCGCTCGCGCATGTACTCCGCCGCCGCCGTGACGTGCGTGCGCACCAGCTCCGTCGCCGACCCGAGGCCTTCCATGCGCGCCACGATGTGCTCGGCGGCCTCCCGGTAGATGGTCTCCACGATCGTGACCATCAGCTCGTCCTTGCCGCTGAAGTGGTAGGAGATGACGCCCTTGCTGATGCCCGCCCGCACGGCGATGGCGGCGAGCGACGCCTTGGCGTACCCGACCTCGGCGATCACCTCGACCGCGGCCGCGACGATCTGGGCACGCCGCGCCTTCTCGATGAAGGTCTGACCCTTCGGCTCATTTTCTGGCCGCACGGTCAGAAATTAGCACAGACGGCCAGGCAGCGACGACGGAATTCGCCGCGCCGGCCTCGATTCAGTCGCGCGTCCGAACGGGACGTGAGCGGGGTTTCCCGGCGCCGGAACCCCGCTGGTGCCCCGTTCGAGCGCGGCGGTCACCCGAGCTGAGCGGGCGGTCCGGCCCCGGCCACTCCAGCTCCAGGGCCGCACCGACGGGTAGCGCGGCCCACCGGTCCACCATCGCGTCCCACTCCGCGCGCAGCGGGCTGTCGCCGCCGTGTTCGAGCAGGTGCTCCTCGGCGTGCACGCGGGCCTCGGCGGCGTCCAACTCGGCCCGGTGCGCGGCGATCAGGGCCCGGCCCTCCCGGGTGCGGCGTTTGCGCATGCTGTTGAACGTGGCGCCCTCGGCGATCAGGCCCCAGAAGCCATGACGCAGGCCCAGGCCGCCCTCGATGACGAACCCCGCGAGGTCGTGCGGCAGCGTGTCCGGCCGGACGCGACCGCCCATGCAGCAGCCGGGCACGCGCGTGCGCCGGGCCCGGACTGCTTCCCAGTCGCACTGACCCAGCTCGTTCTTGCGGAACGTCACGCGCACACCTCGACGGTACGAGCGGCCGCCACCGGTTATCCGGGAAGCTGCCCCCGTGCAGGTCGTCCTCTCCCACCGCCGCAGCGACGAGCGGTCGGAAGGCCGACGCGCTGAAAGCGCGCGGCGCGGTCGGGGTGGCGGCCAGCCAGGGCGACCTCTACCGGCTGGTCCACGAGGCCCTCAGTCGTCCGGCGGCGTGAGCACGGCGTCGCAGCGCCAGCAGCGCTCCGGGTGCTCGCCGGTGGGCATGGCGCCGCACTCCGGGCAGAGCTGGGGGAGCCAGCACACCGCGTCGCCGGGCTCGTCGTCGCTCATGCGGTCATATCCTCCAGGGGCACCGCGGGATCGGCGAGCGCGGCGGGGTCGAGCCGCGCGCCGGAGCGGATCAGCCGCTGCGCGACCTCCGGTACGCCGGTCCAGACGTTGACGTTCATCGCCGCCGTGAGCCTGCCGTCCCGCAGCCAGAACGCGACGAACTCACGGTCGTCGCCGCGCACCACCACCTCGCCGCCCCCGAACCCCGTGTACTCCATGCCGAGGTCGTACTGGTCGGTGAAGAAGTACGGCAGCCGGTCGTAGACGGCGTCCTGCCCGAGCATCGTCTTCGCCGCGACGACGGGCTGGTGCAGCGCGTTGGCCCAGTGCTCGACGCGCACGTGCTTGCCCGCGAACGGGTGGTAGGCGTTGGCGACGTCGCCCGCGGCGAGCACGTCGGGCGCGTCGGTGCGCAGGTGCTCGTCGACGAGCACCCCGTTCTCCACCGCGAGCCCGGCGGCCCGGGCGAGGTCGACGTCCGGCGTGACGCCGATGCCCGCGACGACCAGGTCGGCGGGCACGGTCTCGTCGTCGAGCAGCACGGCGTCCGGCTGCACGGCCCGCACGGTGACCCCGCAGCGCAGGTCGACGCCGTGCTCGACGTGCAGGCGCGCGAACACCGCCGCCATCTCCGGCCCGAGCACGGCGAGCAGGGGGGCCGCCGCCTGCTCCAGCACCGTGACCTCGGCGCCCGCCACGCGGGCGGCGGCCGCGACCTCCAGCCCGATCCACCCCGCCCCGATCACGACCACGCGGACGCCGGGGCGCAGCGCGGCGCGGAGGCGGTCGCTGTCGTCGAGCGTGCGCAGGGTGACCGCGCCCGCGAGCGCCCGCGGGCTCGCGCCCGTGGTGAGCAGGAGCTTCGCGTAGCGCAGGCGGTCGCCGTCGGCCGTCTCGACCTCGTGCGCGGCCGGGTCGATTGCGGCGACGCGGGTGCCGAGGCGCAGGTCGACGTCCCGCTCGGCGTACCACTCGGCCGGATGCGCGAACGGCGCCTCGGCCGTGCCCTGGAGGTAGCCCTTCGACAGCGCGGGCCGCTCGTACGGCAGGTGGGCTTCGGCGCCGAACAGCACGACGGGGCCGTCGAAGCCGTCAGCGCGCAGGGTCTCGACGGCCCGCGCCCCGGCGAGGCCCGCCCCGACGATCGCGAACGTGGTGGGCTCAGCCATACCGGCCTCCGGTCTAAAAGACGATACTGTGCACCTTAGAACGTGGGTTACGGAAGCGGAAGTGTCTTTTAGATGGACGACGTCGAGAGCATCGGCGCGCTCGCGGAGCCGGTGCGGCGCGCGTTGTACGAGTGGGTGGTCGGGCAGGCCGCGCCCGTGAGCCGCGACCAGGCCGCCGCGGGCGCGGGCGTGCCCCGGCACACGGCGAAGTTCCACCTGGACAAGCTCGTGGCCGACGGGCTGCTGGAGACCGAGTTCCGCAGGCTGACCGGTCGCCGCGGCCCCGGGGCCGGGCGGCCCGCGAAGCTCTACCGGCGCTCGCCGCGCGAGGTCGCGGTCACGCTGCCGCCGCGGCGCTACGAGCTGGCCGCGCGGATCATGGCGGCGGCGCTCGACCGGGGCGGCAGCGCCGAAGCACTCGCCGAGGCGGCTGCCGAGGTGGGTCGCACTGCGAACCTCGAAGCGCTCGGTTACGAGCCGCACGAGCGTGACGGCGTCGTCGAGCTGCTCAACTGCCCGTTCCACGCGCTCGCGCAGGAGCACACCGCGCTGGTCTGCGGCATGAACCTGCACCTCGTCGACGCGCTGCTGGAGGGCTCCGACCGCCGCGCCGTGCTCGACCCGGCGCCGGGGCGGTGCTGCGTGACCGTCGTCGGCGATGATTCCGGACGACCGCCGGGGTCCACCCCTGCATGAGCAACGTGCAGGAGATCGCGGACGAGCTGGTGGCGTCGGGCGCGGAGCGTGGGCTGCAGGTGGCGGCGTACGTGGACGGGAAGCAGGTCGTGGACGTCGTCGCGGGGGTCGCGGACCCGGCCACCGGGCGGCCCGTCACCCCCGGCACGCTGTTCTACAACTGGTCGATCGGGAAGGGCGCCACGGCCACGCTGGTGCACCGGCTGGGCCTCGACCCGGAGACCCGCGTCGTCGAGGTGTGGCCGGAGTTCGGCAAGCACGGCAAGGACGTCGTCACCGTGCGGCAGGTGCTCGACCACACCGCGGGCGTGCCGGGGTTGCCCGCGGGCGTCACGGTGGACGATGTCTGCTCATGGCCGACGATGGTGGCCGCGCTGGAGGACGCGCAGCCGTGGTGGGAGCCGGGCACGCAGGTCGGCTACCACGCCTACACGTTCGGCTACCTGTGCGGCGAGATCGTGCGGCGGGTCACGGGGCGCGAGCTGGGCGACGTCCTCGCCGACCTCACCGCCGAGCTCGGCTACCCCGGCGAGATCCGCTACGGCATGGCCGACGCGGGCGGGCTGGCCGTGCCGGAGGATGCGCCGTCTGATGTGGACTGGTCGCAGGTGCCCGCGGACTCGCCGATGCTGCGGGCCGCGCCGCTCACGGTGATGCCGACGGCCGCGCTCGGCGCCGACCCGCGGATGATCGGCGCGGACATCCCGGCCGGTGCGAAGGTCACCGCGCGGGCGCTGGCCGCCCTGTACGCGCGGTGGCTGGAGAGCCCGCAGCTCGCCGACGTCACCACGGTGTCGGCGGAAGGCGAAGACCAGGTGTACGGCGGCGAGTGCCGCATGAGCCTCGGCTTCTCGCTCTGGCTCCCGGGCGACGAAACGGCGTCGCGGGCGTTCGGCTGGGCGGGCGCGGGCGGCAGCTGGGCCGGGGCGGACCCGGACCGGGGCGTCGCCGTCGCGGTGACGAAGAACGTGCTGGCGATGGACTTCACGGCGGTGGAGCGGCTGGTCGGAGCGGTGCTGGCCGACATCTAAGTACGTAGCCGATACGGACGTGCCCGGGCCGTCGGCGCGCGACCGTGGCGGCATGTTCACCACTGATGTGCTCATCGTCGGCGCGGGGCCCGCGGGCCTCGCGACCGCGCTTTCCGCGCTGCGCCACGGCGCCCGGGTGCTCGTCGTCGAGCGCCGGGCGGGCCCGTCGACCGTGCCACGGGCGACCGGCATCTCGATCCACACCATGGAAGTGCTGCGCGGCTGGGGGGTCGCGGGCGCGGCGCAGGCCGGGAGCGTGGTCTGCGAGCCGACCGTCACGATCACCGACCGCCTTCCCGACCCGCCGCACGAGGTCGTGCCGCTGCCCTGGCCGCCGGTGCGCGAGATCCTGGCCGCGAGCCCGGCGCTCCCGGCCGTCATCCCGCAGGACCACCTCGAGCCCGTGCTGGTCGACGAGGTGCGCAGGCTCGGCGGCACCGTGCGCTTCGGGGCGGCGCTCACGGCGTTGCGGACGTCGGCCGACGGGGTGCGCGCGGTCGTCGGCGGCGTGGAGGTGCGGGCCCGGTTCGTGGTCGGCGCCGACGGGTCACGCAGCACCGTGCGCACGGCGCTCGGCATCGGTGTGGAGCGGCTCGGCGTGATCGGGGAGTTCACGCTGACCCTGTTCCGCGCCGCCGGGATGCCGTCGCGGCCGAGCGCGCTGATCTTCGTCAAGCACCCCGACGCGGAGGGCGTGCTGGCGCCGTTGGGGTCCGGGCGGTGGGGGTACGTCCGGGCCGGTCGGGAGCCGTCTCACGCGGCGTTGGCGCTGGCGATCGGGCGGACGCCGGAGGTGCTGGGGACGTCGGGCTTCACGATGGCCGCCGCGGTGGCGAGCGCGTACCGGGCCGGGCCGGGCTTCCTCGTCGGCGACGCCGCGCACCGCATGACGCCCTACGCCGGGGCCGGGCTGAACACGGCCGTCCACGACGGGCACGAGCTGGGCTGGCGGCTGGCCTGGGCGGCGCGCGGGATCGCGGGGGACGGGCTGCTGGCGAGCTACGCCGTCGAGCGCGAGCCGGTGGGGCGGTCGACCGCGCTGCGCAGCCTCACCACCGAGCGGCAGCCCGACGACGGCCTACCGCGCGACCTGGGCGGCACCTACCGGTCGCCGGTGATCCTCGGCGACGGCGCGCCGCCCGCGTCCGGCCACCACCGCACCGCGCGCCCGGGGGAGCGGGCGCCGCACGCGTGGTTCCGCGCCGACGGGCGGCGGAGCTCGACGCTCGACCTGTTCGAGGGACGGATGACCGTGCTCGCCGGGCCCGAGGGCCGGTGGGTATCAGCGGGTCTCGGCAGCCACGAGGTCGACGGGGTGCCGGTCGCGGTGCTGCGGGTCGGGCGGGACCTGCCGGATCCCCGGGGGGCGATCCGGCGGGCCTACCGGCTCGGCGCGGAGTCGGCGGTGCTCGTGCGGCCCGACGGCGTGGTGGCGTGGCGCCACGACGGCGCCGCCGAGCCCGCCGCCCTCGTCGCGGCGATCCGGACGGCGGTGGGCAGGCCTGTCCCCGCGGCGGTCGCCGTCTAGCCCGGCGCGCCGGTGGCGACGGCCGCGCCCGGTCCGGCGAGCAGGTCGATGTCGCCCGCGTGCATCGGCTCGCCGCAGTGCGCGCAGCGCAGGTCGACGCGGCTGATCTCGCCGCACGCGTGGTGGCGGTAGAGGACCGGTGGCCCCGCCTCCCCGGCGAGCCACTTGTCCCCCCACCCGACCATGACCATCAGGACGTCGAACAGCTCGGTGCCCTTCTCGGTGAGGACGTACTCGAACCGCGGCCGCCGGTCGTATGGCCTGCGTTCGAGCACCCCGCACTCCACGAGGTGGTTCAGCCGCTCGGTGAGGACCTTGCGGGAGATGCCGAGATCGGCCTGGAGCTGCTCGAACCGCGTGAACCCGACGAAGACGTCGCGCAGGATCAGCGGCGACCAAGGCTCCCCGATGACGTCGAGCGTGCGCGCGATCGAGCAGGCCAGCTCGCCGAAGTTCGTGCGTTGCATGGGGACGAGTCTAGCGCTTGGGGTTCCTTAAGGGAACTTCGTGCGCTAGGGTCTCCTCAAGGAACTTCACCGAGGAGGAAACGCCATGCTGAACCCCGACGTCCGCCAGGCCCTCGACGGCACCCCGGTCGCGCACCTGGCCACGGTGCTGCCGGACGGCTCGCCGCACTCCGTGCCGCTGTGGGTCGACACCTACGGCGACCAGGTCGTCTTCCTCACCGGCCCCGGTTCCCGCAAGGCCCGCAACCTGCGCCGCGACCCGCGGGTGGCGCTGTCGCTCACGGCGCCGGACAACCCGTTCGAGCCCGTCATCATCCGCGGTCGCGTCGTCGAGTGGCTCGAGGGCGACGCCGCGTGGGAGGTCGTCGACCGGATCGCCGCGAAGTACATCGGCGCGCCGTACCCGCGGGACGAGGAGCGCGTGGTGGCCGTCGTCGAGCCGGAGCGGCAGTCGGTCGGCGTCAGCTGAGCGGTCGCTGGGTGCGCGAGATCGACCTGGTGGGGATTTTGCCGGGGCGGAACCCCCGTCACGTCGATTTCGGCGTCGAGGGTGACGGGTGGGGGTGCCGCGCGCCAGGCTGTGGCGTGCCCACTTCCCGGAGCCCGGTGCTGGTCGGGCGGCGGACGGAGCTGGCGACGGCGCTGGGTCTCGTCGACGCCGCGGGCCGCGGGCGCGGGGGTGCGCTGCTCGTCACCGGCGAGGCGGGCGTCGGCAAGTCCCGGCTCGTCGACGAGCTGCGCGAGCGGGCCACAGCGGCCGGGATGACCGTGCTCGTCGGACGCTCGGTGGACGGCGGCGGCACCTACCGGGCGGTGACCGAGGCGCTGGCCAAGCTGCTGCGCACCCGCGCCGCCCTGCACGACCCCGCACTGCGGCCCTACCGCGCGGCGTTGCGCAGGCTGTTGCCCGGCATCGCGGACGAGCCCCTCGCGAGCGCGCCCGACCCGACGGTCGTGCTCGGCGAGGGCGTGCTCGCGCTGTTGGGCGACCAGCGCACGCTGCTCGTGGTGGAAGACCTGCATTGGGCCGACCCGGACACCCTCGATCTCGTGCGCTACCTCGCGGGCGCGTTGGTCGACGCGCCCGTGCTGCTGGTGGCGACGGCCCGCGACGACGTCACCCAGCCGGGCCTCGCCCGCATCGCTGCCGAGGTCCGCACGCTGGTGTTGCGCCGCCTGGACGCCGAAGGCGTGGCCGCGTTGGCGGCGGCCTGTCGGGGCGCGCCGCTGCCCGCGGCCGAGCTGGCCGAGCTCGTGGCCCGCGCCGACGGGCTGCCGTTGCTGGTGGAGGAGCTGCTGACCGTCGGCCCGACGCGCGTGCCGCCGTCGATGGCCGGGCTGGTGGCGGAGCGGCTGGCCGCCTTGCCGCCGTCGGCGCGGCAGGTGGTGCTCGCCGCCGCGGTGGTCGATGACACGGACTGGCGGCTGCTGGCCGCGATCGCCGCGGCGACGGCGGACGAGGCGGTGCCTGCGGCGCCGCGGACGGCGGCGGCCGACAAGGCGGTGCCTGCGGCGCCGCGAGCGGCCGCGACCGCCGACGTCGACAAGGCGGCGCCTACGGCGTTGCGGGCGGCGGCGGCCGACGACGTCGACAAGGCGGCGCTGCGGACGACGGCGGACGCCGAGGTCGACGGGGCGGCACCTGCGGCGCTGCGGACGGCGGCGACCGCCGACGTCGACAAGGCGGCGCCTACGGCGCTGCGGACGGCGGCGACCGCCGACGTCGACAAGGCGGCGCCTACGGCGCTGCGAGCGGCGGCGACCGACGAGGC
>DATAOO010000171.1:0-8950 GCA_036265695.1 Pseudonocardia sp.
GCGCCGGGCGCATCGGGCGAGGTCACAGCCCGAGCGTACGTCGTGCGCAGGAGCGTCGCCGCAGCAACTCCCGCCCGCGCCGTGGCGGCCCGCCCACCGCGCGTCCCGGCGCTGCCTGCTCTGCGGCACACGCGCCGCGTCGGCGCGGCACCTGCGACGGACCGCCGAACTCACCAGAGCGCATCGCCCAACTCACCACGGCCGTTCGTACGACTCACCGGGGCGGATCGCCCAACTCACCACGGCAGTTCGGACGACTCACCGCGGTGGCTCGCACCCACTCACCGCGGCGGATCGCCCAACTCACCACGGCATTCGTACGACTCACCGCGGTGGCTCGCACGACTCACCGGGGCGGTCGCCCAACTCACCACGGCCGTTCGTACGACTCACCGCGGTGGCTCGCACGACTCACCGGGGCGGTCGCCCAATTCACCACGGCCGTTCGTACGACTCACCGGGGTGGTTCGTACGACTCACGGGGGTGGTTCGTACGACTCACCGGCCGGACCAGCGGGGGGCGCGCTTCTCGCGGAAGGCCGCCACCCCTTCGGCCGCGTCGGCGGAGGCGTTGACCTCGGCGTCGGCCAGCTCGGTGGCCGCCCACCCCCGCGCCTCGCGCTCGGCCTCGGCCGCCACCCCCACCCGCAGCGACAGCCGTTGTGCCACCGGGGCGTGCGCGCACACCCGTTCGGCCAGCTCCAGCGCCGCCCGCTCCGCCTCCCCCGGCTCGACCAGCCGGTTGACCAGGCCCAGCGACCAGGCCCGCTCCGCGTCGAGCGGATCGCCGGTGAGCAGCATCTCCCGCGCGACGTTGGGCGGCAGCGCGCGCGGTGCCCGGAACAGACCACCGCAGTTGGCGACCAGGCCGCGCGCGGTCTCGGGCAGCGCGAACCGCGCCGTGCGGGCCGCCACCACGAGGTCGCAGGCCAGCACGAGCTCGAACCCGCCGCCGTAGGCCACGCCTTCGACGGCGGCGATGAGCGGGGTCGCGCGGTCGCGGCGCACCACCCCGTACTTGCCGCCGCGCGGGGTGGCGGGCCCGGCCCCGGCGGCGAGGTCGGTGCCCGCGGAGAACGCCACCGGGGTGCCCGCGAGCACCCCCGCCCACAGGTCCGGGTCGTCGTCGAGCAGGTTAAGCGCGGCGTCGAGGCCCGCGGTGGTCGCGGCGTCGATCGCGTTGCGCTTGTGCGGGCGGTCGATGCGGATGAGCAGGACGCGGCCGTGCCGCGCCGTGGTCACGGTGGAGTCCGTGGTCACCGTCGAGTCCATGGTCAACGACCTTAGGCTCACGGTGTGCGTCTTCTCCCGGTTCTCGGTGGTGCGGTCGGTCTCTGGGCCGCGGCCCGGCTCATCCGCGCCGCGTGGGGCCTGCCCTCGGCCCTCGGCGCAGGCCCGGCCGCGATGCGCGCCGCCGCGGACCGGTCGCCGCACGCCGAGGCCGGGCGGTTCCGCAACACGGAGCCGAGCGCGCTCGTCACCCCGACGAGCGTGCCGGTGATCCTCGGACGGCTGCTCACCCGCGGGAGCGCGGGCCGCCCGTCCGGGCCTGTCCCGCTCGTGCCGGGCGCGCCGGACGGGCCCGCGGGCGCGGTCGCGGTGACCTGGTTCGGCCACTCCAGCGTGCTCCTCGAGATCGACGGGCGCCGGGTGCTGGCCGACCCCATGTGGGGCGAGCGGGCGTCGCCGTCGCGCACGATCGGGCCACGCCGCCTGCACCCGACCCCGACCGGCCTCGACCGGCTCCCCGCCCTCGACGCGATCCTGATCTCGCACGACCACTACGACCACCTCGACCGGCCGACGGTCACGCGCCTCGCCGCGCTGAGCGACGCCCCGTTCGTCGTGCCGCTCGGGATGGGCGGCCACCTGCGCCGGTGGGGCGTGCCCGCGAACCGCATCGTGGAGCTGGACTGGGGCAACTCCACCCGCATCGGCGACCTCACGCTGACCTGCGTCGAGTGCAGGCATTTCTCGGGCCGCCGCACCGCCCGCAACACCACGCAGTGGTCGGCGTGGGCGGTGGCGGGCCCCACCCACCGCGCGTATTTCGGCGGCGACACCGGCTACACGACCGCGTTTTCCCGTACGGGTGCGGCGCTCGGCCCGTTCGACCTCACTTTGTTGCCGATCGGGGCGTACGCCGATCTGTGGCCCGACGTGCACATGACGCCGGAGGAAGCGGTGCGCGCGCACCGCGACCTCGGCGGCAAACTGCTCGTGCCCGTGCATTGGGCGACTTTCGACCTCGGTTTCCACACCTGGGCGGAACCGGTGCGACGGCTGTTGTCCGCCGCGGCGAGCGCCGACGTGCGGATCGCGCTTCCGCGGCCCGGGCAGCGCATCGACGCACAGGATCCCTGCCACCACGTCGATTGGTGGTCACGCCTCGGCTAAAGGCCCGCGTGGCGTGTTCGACAATGCCGGGTGCCGTCCATTATCCTCGTATCAAGCGCATTTTCCGCGCGCTCTCTCCTGCTCGAAAGGTCGCACACCCATGGCACGGCAAACCACGGTGACGCTGGTCGACGACCTGGACGGCTCGGAGGCCGAGGAGCAGGTCGAGTTCTCGGTCGACGGCCGGGCCTACGAGATCGACCTGTCCACCGTCAATGCGTCGAGATTGCGCGACGCGCTGGCCCCCTACATTTCCGCGGGCCGCCGCACGGGCGCCCGGCGGCGGGCCGCCGTCGCGCCGCCCCGGGCCACTTCCGACCGCGCCCAAAACCAGGCCATTCGCGAATGGGCGATCGCCCAGGGCATGAAGGTGTCAGAACGCGGCCGGATCCCCACCAACGTGCTCACCGCTTACCACAGCGCGCACTGAGAACTACTTCGGGGCCATCCGGATCGCGCCGTCCAAACGGATCGTCTCACCGTTCAACATCGGGTTCGCCACGATGTGCGCGGCGAGCGCGCCGTATTCGGCCGGGTTGCCGAGCCGGGCCGGATGCGGCACCTGCCTGCCCAGCGCCGCCCGCACCTCCTCGGGCGCGCCCGCAAGCAGCGGTGTGTCGAATAGGCCCGGCGCGATCGTCACCACGCGAATCCGCATGCTCGCCAGATCGCGCGCGATCGGGAGTGTCATTCCCACCACGCCGCCCTTCGACGCCGAATAGGCCGCCTGGCCGATCTGCCCGTCGAACGCCGCGGCCGACGCCGTGTTGATGATGACGCCGCGTTCCTCGCCGATCGGGTCGTGGGCGAGCATCCGCTCGGCGGCCAGGCGCAGCACGTTGAACGTGCCGACCAGGTTGATCTCGATGATCCGCGTGAACTCGGCGAGCGGGAACGCGCCGTGCTTGCCGACGGTGCGGAACGCGTTGCCCGTGCCCGCGCAGTTGACGCACACGCGCAGGGCGCCGAACGCGTCGGTGACGTCGAGGGCCGCGGTGACCTCGGCCTCGTTGCGGACGTCGGCCGGGGTGAACCGCACGCGGTCGCCGAGATCCTTGGCGATCTGCTCGCCCGCCGAGGTGGGCAGGTCCAGGATCACGACGTTCGCGCCCGCCTCCAGGAGGGCCTTCGTGGTGGCCAGCCCGAGGCCCGAGGCCCCGCCGGTGACCAGTGCTACCGCGCCGGTGACGTCCACGCTGCCTGCCTCCCCGCTGGTGCCGTCGAGCGTGCCGGTTCTACCACGCCCGGCGATCCGGTAGACATGCCAGCGTGCTTCCCGGTACGCGTGCGGCTCCGCACCCCGACCACCCGGCCGTGATCATGGCGGGCTCCGGGACGGCGGTCAGCCACGGTGAGCTGGAGAGGGGTTCGGCGCGGCTCGCGCGGTGGTTCGTCGACCACGGCCTGGCGCCGGGGGACGGCATCGCGCTGCTGGCCGACAACTCGGCGCGCCTGTTCGAGGTCTACTGGGCCGCGCTGCGGTGCGGCCTGGTGCTCACGGCGGTCAACCACCACCTCACCGCGGCCGAGGTCGCGTACATCGTGCGCGACTGCGGTGCGAAGGCGCTGGTGGTCGACGGAACGCTGGGCCCGCTCGGCGAGGCCGTCGGCGCGGAGGTGCCCGACGTCGGGCTCCGGCTGGCCTACGGCGCGCCCGTCAAGGGCTTCGCCGACTACGACGCCGCGCTCGACGGTGTGGCCGACACCCCGCTCCCCGACGAGCCCGCGGGCGCGCTGATGCTCTACTCCTCGGGCACCACCGGGCGTCCGAAGGGGGTGCGGCCGCCGATGCCGCAGCGCCGGATCGACGATCCGGAGCCGCCGAGCCCCTTCACCCGCCTGTACGGCTTCACCTCGGAGACGGTTTACCTCTCCCCCGGCCCGCTCTACCACGCCGCACCCCTGCGCTTCTCGGCGCTGGTCCAGGAGCTCGGCGGCACCGTCGTGGTGATGGAACGGTTCGACGCGGAAGGCGCGCTCGCGGCGATCGAGCGCTTCCGCGCCACGCACAGCCAGTGGGTGCCCACCATGTTCGTGCGGATGCTCAAGCTCCCGCCCGAGGTGCGCGAGCGCTACGACGTGTCGTCGATGCGGGTGGCGATCCACGCCGCGGCGCCCTGCCCCGTCGACGTCAAGCGGGCGATGATCGACTGGTGGGGCCCGGTGATCCACGAGTACTACGCCGCCACCGAGGCCGTCGGCATCACGTTCATCGACTCGGCGCAGTGGCTGGAGCACCCCGGCTCAGTCGGGCGCGCGGGGCTTGGCGTGGTGCGGATCGCCGACCCGGAGACCGGCGAGCCGCTGCCCGCGGGCCGCGTGGGCACGATCTACTTCGAACGCCGCGACGGGCCGCTCTTCACCTACCACAACGATCCCGAGAAGACCCGCGCCTCGCGCCATCCCGAGCACGACGACTGGGGCACCACGGGCGACCTGGGCTACCTCGACGACGACGGCTGGCTCCACCTGACCGACCGGAAGGCGTTCATGATCATCTCCGGCGGGGTGAACATCTACCCGCGCGACGCCGAGGACGCGTTGGCGCTGCACCCGGCGGTGCTGGACGTCGCCGTCATCGGGGTGCCGGACGACGAGATGGGCGAGGCCGTGCTCGCCGTCGTGCAGCCCGGGCCGGATGCCGAGCCGGGCCCGGAGCTGGAACGCGAGCTGATCGCGCACACGCGCAACCACATCGCCGCGTTCAAGGCCCCGCGCCGCGTCGTGTTCACCGACGACATGCCGCGCACGCCCACCGGCAAGCTGGTGAAGCAGAAGCTCCGCGACCGCTATCCGAGCATGCCGTGAACGCCACCGTGAACGCTCCGGTGAACGCCGTGGGCATGACCATCAGCGACCAGGTCGGCCGCTTCGCGCGGTCAACCCCGGACGGCGTCGCGTTCCGGGACCCCCCGCTCACCCTCACGTGGCGGCAGACCGACGCGCGCATCGACCGGCTGGCCGCGGCGCTCGCGGCGGCGGGCGTCGTCGGGGGCGACCGGGTCGCGGTGATGGCGGGCAACAGCGTGCCGCACATCGAGGCGATGGTCGCGACCGTGCGCACCGGCGCGATCTGCGTGCCGGTCAACTTCCGCATGGTCGCGGGCGAGGTCGCCTACGTGCTCGCCGACTCCGGGGCCGCGGCCGTGCTCGTCGACGACGCGTTCGCGCCGGTCGTGGCGACTGCGCGCACCCCGCAGGTGCGCGCCGTGCTCACCCTCGGTGCGGGCTACGACGCCCAGCTCGCCGCGGCACCCGCGGCGCCCGACTGGCCGTCCGTGGCCGACGAGGCGCCCGCGTTCATCATGTACACGTCCGGCACCACCGGCCGCCCCAAGGGCGCGGTGCTCTCCCACCGCAACCTCACGCTGCACGCCTACAGCAACATCGTCACGAACGGCTCGCACGGCGAGCGGGTGGGGCTGTCCGGGGCGCCGCTCTTCCACATCGCGGGCGTCTCCGGGTTCTGCATCAACCTCGCCCAAGGCGCGACCACCGTGCTCACCCCGTCGGGCGGGTTCGACCCGGTCGCGATGCTCGACCTGCTGGAGCGCGAACGCGTGTCGTCGTGCTTCTTCGTGCCCGCGCAGTGGGCGGCGATCGTCGCCGTGCCCGGGCTGGCCGACCGCGACCTCTCGGCGCTGCGGCGGTGCTCGTGGGGCGCGGCACCCGCGTCGACCACGCTGCTCCGCGCGATGATCGACGCGTTCCCGCAGGCCGACATCGTCACCGCGTTCGGCCAGACCGAGTGCAGCCCGGTCACCTGCCTGCTGCGCGGTGAGGACGCGATCCGCAAGATCGGCTCGATCGGGCGGCCGATCGTCAACGTCGAAGCCCGGATCGTCGACGACGCGATGAACGACGTGCCACGCGGCACCGTCGGGGAGATCGTCTACCGCGGGCCGCTCGTGATGAGCGGGTACTGGGACAAGCCGCAGGAGACGGCCGAGGCGTTCCGCGGCGGCTGGTTCCACTCCGGCGATCTGGTGCGCGAGGACGAGGACGGCTACCTGTTCGTCGTCGACCGCGTCAAGGACATGATCATCTCGGGCGGCGAGAACATCTACTGCGCCGAGGTGGAGAACGTGCTCGCCGCCCACCCGAAGATCGCCGAGGTGGCGCTGATCGGGGTGCCGGACGCGAAGTACGGCGAGGCGCCCCTGGCCGTGGTCGTCGCCCGCGATCCCGCCGATCCGCCCGTCGCCGCCGACGTGGAGGCGTTCTGCCGTGAACGGCTCGCCGCCTACAAGCGCCCGCGCGACGTCGTGCTCGTCGACGTGCTGCCGCGCAACCCGAGCGGCAAGGTGCTCAAGACCCGGCTGCGGGAAGACCACGGGGGTGCCGCGTGCCCGACCTGACGCCCGACGAGTTCCGCGAGCGCGCCGCCGCCGCCGTGGAGTGGGTCGCGGCCTACCGCGCGGGCCTGCCCGACCGGCCCGTCCAGCCCGAGGTCGCGCCCGGATCGGTGCGCGCCGCGTTCCCCGCCGCGCTGCCGGAGGACCCCGAGCCCCTCGACGTGCTGCTGGCCGCGCTCGACCGCACGGTCGTCCCGGCCTCGTCGCACTGGCAGCACCCGGGCTGGTTCGGCTACTTCCCGGCCAACGCCTCGCTGCACTCGCTACTCGGCGACCTGTTCTCCGGCGGCCTGGGCGCCCAGGGGATGCTGTGGTCGACCTCCCCCGCCGCCACGGAGATCGAGCAGGCGCTGCTGGACGCGTTCGCGGACGCGCTGGGCCTCGACCCCGCGTTCACGTTCGCGGGGGGTGGCGGTGGCGTGATCCAGGACTCGGCGTCCTCGGCCGCGCTCGTCGCGCTGCTCGCCGCGCTGCACCGGGCCAACCCCACGTGGCGCGACGACGGCGTCGACGGCCGCGACCGGGTCTACGTCACCGCCGAGACGCACTCGTCGCTGGCCAAGGCCGTGCGGGTCGCCGGGCTCGGCGGCCGCGCGCTGCGCACCGTCGGGTTCCGGCCCGGCACCCTGGAGATGGACCCGGCGGCGCTGGCCGCGCTGGTCGCCGAGGACCGGGCGGCGGGGCTGCGGCCCGTGCTGGTGTGCCCGACCGTCGGCACCACCGGCACCGGCGCGGTCGACCCGGTGCGCGCCGTGGTGGACGCCGCATCGGGGGCCTGGGTGCACGTCGACGCGGCGTGGGCCGGGGTCGCGGCGCTCTGCCCCGAGCACCGCGACCTGCTCGACGGGGTCGACCGGGCCGACTCGTTCTGCACCGACGCGCACAAGTGGCTCGGTACGGCGTTCGACGCCTCGCTGCTGTGGGTGCGCGACGCCCGGGCGCTCCCGGACGCGCTGTCGATCACCCCGGAGTACCTGCGCAACGCGGCGACCGACTCGGGCGCCGTGGTCGACTACCGCGACTGGCAGGTGCCGCTGGGGCGGCGCTTCCGCGCGCTCAAGCTCTGGGCGGCGCTCTCGGGCTACGGCCTGTCCGGGCTGCGGGCGCACCTGCGCGGCCACATCGCGTTGGCCGCCGAGCTCGCCGGGTGGGTCGCCGATGAGCCGGGATTCACACTGGCCGCCCCGACCTCGCTCGGGCTGGTGTGCCTGCGCCTCGACTCCGACGAGCGCACCCGGGCGGCGTTGGCGCAGGTCAACGCGTCAGGACGGGTGTTCCTCACGCACACCGTCGTGGACGGGCGCGTGGTCATCCGCGTCGCGATCGGCGGGGTGACGACCGAGCGCGCGCACGTCGTCGCGCTGTGGGAGCAGTTGCGGAAGGCGGCGGCGTCCGGCTAACGTCCGCGGCAGGTCATGAGCATCAGCGCCAAGCCCCGGCTCGCTGATCGGCAACCCTCCTCCGCGGTGGGGTGCTCCGGGTGACGACCTGGCCGTGGGCGCAGGGTCCGCGGCAAGCGCGAGCCTCGTGGAGCGTCCGATGACGACTGCTGTCGACTGTGCCCTGCCCACCCTCGTGGGCGCCCATCTGCGCGTGCCGCTCGTCACCGGCGGCGACGCGCCCTACGCCAACCTCGACCTCGCCGCGAGCGCCCCCGCGCTGGAGGACGTGGCCGCCCACGTCACCCAGCTGCTGCCCTACTACTCGAGCGTGCACCGCGGGGCGGGCTACGCCTCGCAGGTCTGCACCGGAGTGCTGGAGGCGGCGCGTGACACGGTGGGCGCGTTCCTCGGTGCCCGGCCCGACGACGTCGTCGTGTTCGGCCGCAACACCACCGACGCGCTCAACCTCCTGGCCGCCGCGGTGCCCGGCGAGGTCGTGTGCCTCGACGTCGAGCACCACGCCAACCTGCTGCCGTGGCGGTCGCGCCGGGTGGTGCCCGCCCGCGCGACGGTGTCCGCCACGCTCACGGCGCTGGCCGCGGCCCTGCGCGCGCGGCCCGCCGCGCTCGTCGCGGTGACCGGGGCGTCCAACGTCACCGGCGAGGTGCTGCCGATCGCCGAGGTGGTGGAGATCGCGCACGCGGCGGGCGCCCGGGTGGTGCTCGACGCCGCGCAGCTCGCCCCGCACCGGCGGGTCGACATCGCCGCGTGGGGCGTCGACTACGTGGCGGTGTCCGGGCACAAGCTCTACGCCCC
>DATAOO010000172.1:0-3117 GCA_036265695.1 Pseudonocardia sp.
GTCGCCCGCCACCGTCCACCGCACCGCGGACAGCCGCCTCGTCGTGCCGACGCCGAGGATCGACGCCGTGATCGTCTGAGTGGTGGAGATCGGCGCGGCGAAACCGAACGCGGTGACGAACAACAACGCCGACGCCGACACCTCGGCGGCGAAGCCGCGCGGTGGGTCGAGGTCGATGATCCGTCGCCCCGAGGGTCCGCATGATGCGCTTGCCGCCGACCGCTGTGCCCGCCGAGAGCGCCCCCGCCGACAGCAGCACCACCCACCAGGGCACCGCGAAGCCTTCGTGGAACCCGCCGACCACCAGCGCGAGCACGATGACACCCATCGTCTTCTGCGCGTCCTGGAGGCCGTGGCCGAGCGCCATCGCGGCGGCCGAGACGGTCTGGGCGTGCCGGAAGCCCGCGGTGAGACGACGTGGACGGCCCCGCCGGAAGATCCACAGTATGGCGAGCATGACCACGGCGGCCAACGCGAAACCGAGGACGGGCGAGACGACCATCGGCACGATGACCTTGTTCACGACACCCGACCACTGCACCCCGCTCCCCGCAGCCAGCGCCGCACCCACCAGGCCGCCGATCAGGCCGTGCGACGACGACGAGGGCAGCCCCAGCCGCCAGGTGATCAGGTTCCACACGATCGCGCCGACGAGCGCGGCGAGCACTACCGCCAGCCCGCTCGTACCGCGCGGGGCCTCGATCACCCCGCCGCCGACGGTCGAGGCCACCTCGGTGCCGAGGAACGCGCCGACCAGGTTCATCGCCGCCGCCATTCCCAGCGCGACCGGCGGCGTCAACGCCCGCGTCGCCACCGAAGTCGCGATGGCGTTGGCGGCGTCGTGGAAGCCGTTCGTCCAGTCGAAGGCCAACGCGACGACGATCACGAGCACGATCCCGGCGAGCAGCACGGTCAGGACTCCTTGACCGCGATGCTCTCCACGGTGTTGGCAACCTTCTCGAAGGCGTCCGCCGCGTCTTCGAGCGTATCGACGACCTCCTTGAGCGCGAGCACCCGGAGCAGGTCCTCCGGCGGGCTGGCCGGGGCGAGCAGCTCGGCCAGCAGGTCGTGGTGCAGGGCGTCGGCCTCGTCCTCGAGCGCGTTGATGTCCTCGGTGTACCCGGCGAGGGAGGTGACATCGGCGAGCTTCGGCATCGCCGAGGCCGTGGCCGTAGCTGCCCGGCACAGGACCTCGACCTGCGCGCAGACATCAGGCGGCAGCACGCCGAGCCGATAGATCACGATCCGCGCCGCGGCCTCTTCCACCGCGTCCACGACGTCGTCCAGTGCGGCGGTCAGCCGGTGGATGTCCTCACGGTTGAAGGGCGTGACGAAGGTCGAGTTGAGCATGATGAGGATGTCGTGGGTGAGGCGGTCCCCCGCCAGCTCCGCCTCCTTGACCCGCCGGGCCAGGCCTGCCCGCGCGCCCGGCTCGGCGGCCACCATTCGCGCCAGGTCCGTGGTGGCGGCGAGGATGTTCTCCCCCGCCCGGCTGAACAGCGGGTAGAAGCCGCGCTCAGCGGGTCGCAATCGGAAGGCCATCGCAACGCTCCTCTCATGGGCGCCTGCTCAGGTCGAACCGATGGGGAACCGCAGGACCGCGCCCAACCCGTCGGTCAAGGTGTCGCCACCCAGCACGGCGGACTCCGGGGACCCGGATCCGTCGTCGAGCCGGTCGTGACCCAGCACCACGGCGGGGTCGTCGAGCACGACGAGCTCGGCGTCGGTGCACGCCGTCGCGCGGATCAAGGCCGCCACCGCGGAGACCTCCCGCGGCTCCTCGGCGCCCAGGTCCGTGAGCTCGGCGCGGGTGAGCCCCAGCACGGTGGGCTCTGCGGTACCCCAGATGCTCGTCTCGACGGCACGCGCCGGATCGATGAAGAGCGTGTCGATCGCCTGCGCCCGCGCCGCGGCGACGACGGCCGCGAGCCCGGTCACCGCCAGCCCTTCCGCGCGACCCGCCAGCTCCGCGTAGCGCGCGAAGGCAGCGCGGCGCTCGCCTGCCAGCAACAGGTCCACACGGCTGCCGACCTCACCCGCGACCTCGGTGGGGCCCTCCCCACCCGAGCGCGCCACCTCGTCGGCGATCCTCGCCGAACGCTCCGACAGAGCGTCACGCAGCTGCGCCCGCGAGCGCGTCTCGCCCACGATCACCAGCAGCCGCGCGTCGACGGCGCGCACCCGCTCGTCGACGAGCGTGGCGACCCGCGCGACGTTCTGCCGCCAGGTTTCTTCGACCCGGGCCTGCATCGACCGGTGCGACCACCCGCCGCCGCGCGCCTTGTGGACCGGCTTCGTGCGGCCGGTGACGGCTTCGGGCTCCGCATCGCCGGGTGCGAGCAGCTCGCCGCCCTCCTCGTCGACCCGCACCACCACGGTCGACACCTGCTCGGGTACCGCGTTGACGACGCCGAACAGGTCGGGCAGCGGTGCCCAAGCCACCTGTTCCGAGCGCGGCAGCCCCGGCGCCATCACGTCGACGAGCACCTCGCGCTCGTCGACGACCAGCACGCGAGCCGCTTCGCCGACGGGGGGATCGGCATCGGTCAAGGCCGCGTCGACGCGGCCAACGACGGTGGCGGGCGCACCCTGCGCGGCGAGCCGTTCCGCCACGTCCTTGCGGCGCACTTCGGCCCGGTGGTCGGCGTCCTCGGTGTTGTGGGACACGTCGAGCACGACGGTCGCAAAGGGTCCGGCACTCCCACAGACAGCGCTCAACCAGTCGAGTCGCACGAAAGCCCTCCGTTCTCCCGTCTCCGAGCCCCGTCGGCTCGGCGTCCTCCGCCGCCCGCGTTACCCGAACCGGCCCAACCGAAACGGCCTGCCCGCGGTCGCGCCGCCCGATCCGGCCAGCGGAGCGGCTTCGATCTTGAGGCGGCCTGCTCCCGTCGGGTTCGAGCAGCAGCACCCGCCACCGGCGAGTCGACCGTCCACAGACGACGTGTCGTCGGCCGCCGCGGGGTACTACCCGGGCGTGCACGGGATCGTCGAGGGCGCCGGGTGGTGGCTCGTCGGGCTCCTGCTCTGGGCGGCGACGGTCTCACCCGCATTGCTCGAACTCCGCCACCCGGCCCTGTTCACCGGCAGGCATCAGGTCATCGACGACTTCCTGCTGGA
>DATAOO010000173.1:0-2281 GCA_036265695.1 Pseudonocardia sp.
CCCGTGCCCTTCGTCGTCGGCGAACGCGGCACGATCCTCGGCGTCCTCTTCGGCCAACCGTTCACCGCTCCGCCCGCGCCGGACCGCGGCAACAAGATCCTGTGGGTCACCCGCGACCCGCACCCCGCGGGCCCGCTGACGATCAGCGCGGAGCTCGGGGACACCACCACCGCCGTCACCCGCGAGATCCCCGACGGGCCCGGCCCGTCGCTGGTGGACTTGCCCGCGCCGGGCTGCTGGCACCTCACCCACGCCTGGCCCGGGCACACCGACGGGGTGCCGGTCGGGTACCGCTGAACAGCCCAGGTCGGACGGCCGAGGAACCGATCATGCAAGCAGGGAACGCTCGGCACCGGTGGCACCGCCTCGTTCGGCCAGACCATGCAGGCCGCCGACGTGGCCGAAGTCCGCGTGCTCTCCCACGACCAGATGCGCGTGGAGCTCGCCGACCCACGGGTGCGCTTCTACTCGCCGCCCGCCCCGTCGACGACGATCACGGCACGCTCCGCCGGGTCGGCGAGGGCCGCACCCCGTTGACCGGCAACGGATCGGGCTTGGCGTGCGCCCCGCTGCGCTGGCCGTTGGTGTGCGGCCGCACGGCCTGGCGGGGAGTCACCCGCGGCGCCGTCGAAGCGGGCACCTCCGAGGACGGGTGGGACGCGTAGTAGGTGTGGTAGCGGGCGTAGGCGCGCGGGCCGCGGCGGGGCACCATGTTCAGCACCGTGCCGAGCAGCGGCACGGAGACCGCCGAGATCGCCGCGACGGCCGCCGCCACCTGGTCGCGGGTCGTCTTCCGGAAGCGCGTCACGAGCAGCACGCCGTCGGCCGCCGGGGCGATCGCGGCCGCGTCGGTGACCGGGAGCAGCGGCGGGGTGTCGACGAGCACCGTGTCGTACCAGCTGCCGACCTCGGCCAGCAGCGCCGCCATGTGCATCGACCCCAACAGCTCGGCCGGGTTGGGCGGCAGCGGGCCGCTGGCGAGCAGGTCCACCCCGCCCGACCACGACTGGATCGCCTGGTCGAGCGGCACCCCGTAGGTGAGCACGCTGGTGAGGCCGACCGTGCTCGTCAGGCCGAGCAGCTTCGCGGCGCCGGGCCGTCGCAGGTCCGCCTCCACGACCAGCACCTTCTGGCCGCCCGAGGCGAGCGCGATCGCCAGGTTCAGCGTGGTGGTGGTCGTGCCCTCCGCGGGCAGCGAGCTGGTCACGACGATGACCTTGTGGTGGCTGTCGAGGTCGACGAACCGCAGGTTGGTGCGGAGCTGCCGGAACGCCTCGACGCGCGGGGCGTCCGGCGGCTCGTGAACGGTGAGCGGGCGTTTGCGGACGGCGCCGTCGTAGCCGATCGTCGTCAGGTTGGGCGCCTTGGCCAGCGCGGTGAGCTGCTCGGCCGACTTGACGGTGGTGTCGAGCAGGTGGCGGGCCACGGCCGCGCCCGCGCCGAGCACCAGGCCGCCGAGCAGGCCGAGCGCCAGCATCACCGGCAGGTCCGGCGACGACGGTTGGGACGGCACGGACGCCGGGCGCACGATGCGCACCGCCACCGGCGGCGCGTTCGGGGTGGCGGAGCGCTCCAGCTCGTCGGCGAGTCGGACGAACACGGTGCTCACGCCGTTGACGATGGCCGCGGCCTGCCGGGCGTCCGGGTCGGTCACCCCGACGTCGATCAGCACCGAGTCCGGCGTGCTCGTCGCGTCGATCTCGGCGGCGACCTGCTCTGGGGTCAGCGGCAGGCGCAGGTCCGCGACCACCTGCTCGCTCACCCGCACGCTGCGGATCAGCTCGATGTAGGGCTTCACGCGCTGTTGGGAGAGCAGGCCACCCTGGTAGGCCGTCTGCGCGGTGTCGGCGGTCTGGGCCGAGACGTAGAGGGTGAGCGTGGCGGTGTACTGCACCGGGCGCAGCGCCCACACCGCGGCGGACGCGCCCATCGCCAGCGCGACGGTCAGCACCACGAGCACCCAGCGCTCACGCAGTACGGCGAGGTTCTCGCGGAAGGTCATGGGTGCTCCTCTCCGGCCGGTGCGGGCCCGAGCATTGCGTCCGGGTGTTGCTGGGCGGAGGCCGCCGAGGAGCCGTCGCGCAGCGCCGCGAAGGGGTCGGGGACGACGTCGTCGCCGAGGCGTTCCGACATCGCGAACAGCGCGCCCGCGACGGCGATCGCCACGACCGCCATGACCAGCGCGAGCACCACCAGCGGGCGACGCACCGGGCGGCGGTGGGCGCGGTGGCGGTGCCGCGCGGATCCCCCCATGTCGTGCCCCGCCCTCGTCCGGCCCGTA
>DATAOO010000174.1:0-9500 GCA_036265695.1 Pseudonocardia sp.
ATGCTGGACGCGGCGGTCGAGGCCATGGCCGCGGCCCTGCGCCGCACCGGCAACGCGTCGTCGCTGCACACCGCGGGACGCCGGGCCCGCCGCGACGTCGAGGAAGGCCGGGAGCGGATCGCCGCGGCGGTGGGTGCGCGGCCGTCGGAGGTCGTGCTCACCACGGGCGGGACCGAGAGCGACAACCTCGCCGTCAAGGGCCTCTACTGGGCGCGCCGCGCCGCCGACGACCGACGTCGCCGCGTGCTCGTCTCCGCGATCGAGCACCACGCCGTCCTCGACTCCGCGCGGTGGCTGGCCGAGCACGAGGGCGCGCAGGTCGAGGTGCTGCCCGTCGACCGGGACGGCCGGATCCAGCCCGACACCCTGGCCGCCGCGCTCGCCGCCGAGCCCGAGTCGGCCGCCGTCGTGTCGGTGATGTGGGCCAACAACGAGGTGGGCACGGTCAACCCGATCCGCGAGCTGGCCGCCGTCGCGCACCGGCACGGCGTGCCGCTGCACACCGACGCCGTGCAGGCCGTCGGGATCCTCCCGGTGGACTTCGCCGCGTCCGGGGTCGACGCGCTCACGCTCACCGGGCACAAGCTCGGCGGCCCGTACGGCGCGGGGGTGCTGCTGCTCGGCCGGGAGGTGCCGGTCATGCCGCTGCTGCACGGCGGCCTGCAGGAGCGCGACGTGCGATCGGGCACGCTCGACACCCCCGCGGTCGTCGGCCTCGCCACGGCCGTCGAGCTGGCGGTGGAGCAGGCGCCACGGCGGGCGGCCACGATCGGCGGCCTGCGCGACGACCTCGTCGGCAAGATCAGGGCCACCGTGCCGGACGCCGTGCTGAACGGCGACCCGGGCACCGGCGTCGTCGACGGGGGCCCGTCCCGCCTGCCCGGCAACGCCCACCTCTCCTTCCCCGGCTGCGAGGGCGACTCGCTGCTGATGCTGCTCGACGCCCACGGCATCGAGTGCTCCACCGGCTCGGCCTGCACCGCGGGGGTCGCCCAGCCCAGCCACGTGCTGCTCGCGATGGGCGCCGACGAGGCCACCGCCCGCGGATCGCTGCGGTTCTCCCTCGGCCACACCAGCACGGCGGCCGACGTCGAGCGGGTCACGGCGGTGATCGGCCAGGTCGTCGAGCGGGCGCGGCGGGCGGGGCAGAGCCGGTGAAGGTGCTCGCCGCGATGTCCGGCGGCGTCGACTCGGCCGTCGCGGCCGCGCGGGCGCACGACGCCGGGCACGACGTCGTCGGGGTGCACCTCGCCCTTTCCGAAACACCGGACGCGCTGCGGGCGGGCTCGCGCGGCTGCTGCTCCAAGGAGGACGCGGGCGACGCGCGGCGCGCCGCCGACGTCATCGGCATCCCGTTCTACGTGTGGGACTTCGCGGCCCGGTTCGCCGCCGACGTCGTCGACGACTTCGTGGCCGCATACGCCGCGGGCCAGACCCCCAACCCGTGCCTGCGCTGCAACGAGAAGATCAAGTTCGCGGCGCTGCTCGACCGCGCGCTCGCGCTCGGGTTCGACGCGGTCTGCACCGGCCACTACGCGCGGCTGCACGGGGATGAGCTGCGGCGGGCCGTCGACGTCGACAAGGACCAGTCCTACGTGCTGTCCGTGCTCAGCGCCGAGCAGCTGCGGCACGCGATGTTCCCGCTGGGCGACACGGTCAAGGCCGACATCCGGGCCGAGGCCGCGGCCCGCGGGCTGCGGGTGGCCGACAAGCCGGACAGCCACGACATCTGCTTCATCCCGTCCGGCGACACGCGCGCGTTCCTCGCCGCGCGGATCGGAGCCCGGCCGGGGCCGGTGGTCGACGCCCACACCGGTGCCGAGCTGGGCCGCCACGACGGGGTGCACGGCTTCACCGTCGGCCAGCGCCGCGGCCTCGGGGTGCGCGCACCCGCGGCCGACGGGCGGCCGCGGTACGTGCTGGGGATCGAGCCGGTGAGCGGCACGGTCCGCGTCGGGCCCGCCTCGGCTCTGGATGTGCGCACGATCGACGCGGAGCGGCCGGTGTGGACGTCGGGTGTGGCGCCCGGCCCGTTCGACGCGGTGGTGCAGGTGCGCGCGCACGGCGGCCTCGCGCAGGCCCGGGTGGTGCCCGACGGCGCCCGCGTCCGCGCCGAGCTGGCCGAGCCCCTCCGCGGCGTGGCCCCGGGCCAGGCAGCCGCGTTCTACGTCGGCGACCGGGTCGTCGGCAGCGCGACGATCACCGCCACCCACTGACCCCTGCCGAGTCCCCGTTTCGACGACGCCGAGTCTCCGTTCTGACGACGGCGGTCTTGGTTCCGCCGTGGTGAGTCGGGCGGACGACCGCGGTGAGTCGGGCAAGCCACCGCGGTGAGTCGTGCACACCGCCGCGGTGAGTCGGGCAGACCGCTGGCCGGCCGTCAGTCACCATGCCCGCGCGGCGGGGCGGGGCAGGGCGGTGGTAGACACCGGAACATGACGCCCGCCAGCCGCCGCCCCGCGGGCGTGCCGTGCCTCCGATGACCGCCGACGACCCGCTCGCCGCCGCGCTCGCCGCCGCCGGGCTGGCTGGCGTGCAGCCCGGACAGGCCGCGCCTTCCGCGCCCACGCCCGAACCAGCCCAAGACGAGGAGCCACCGCCCCCGCCCGCCCGCTGGCCGGACGGCGCCGCCACCGGCGTCGGCTCGATGCCCGGCGAGGACCCGCGCGAGGCCGCGGCCGTCGTCGCGGGCGAGTTGCCCGTGCTCACCGCGTTGCCCGAGCTGCCTGCCCGGGGCGTCGGGGCCGACATGATCGGCCGCACCGCGGGCCTGCTCGTCGACATCGCCGTCGAGGTCAGGCCGTCCGGCTACCGGGTCACCGGGCGGCCGGGCCGCGACCAGCGCCGGGCCGTCGACCTCCTCCGGACCGACCTCGACGCGTTCGACGAGGCGATCGACCCGGTCCGCCCGCCGTGGGTGAAGGTGCAGGCGGCGGGCCCGTGGACGCTCGCGGCTTCGGTCGAGCTGCACTCCGGCCACAAGGTGCTGACCGACCGCGGCGCCGTCCGCGAGGTTGCGGCGAGCCTGGCCGAGGGGCTGCGCACGCACGTCGCCGAGGCGGCGGCGCGCACCGGTGCCACCGTGCTGCTGCAGCTCGACGAGCCGTCGCTGCCCGCGGTGCTCACCGGGCGCGTGCCCACCCCGTCCGGCTACGGCACGGTCCGCGCGGTGTCGGGTTCGGCGGCCGCCGACGTGCTGCGCGCACTCATCGCCGCGGTCGGCGTTCCGGTGGTCCTGCACTGCTGTGCCGACCGGCCCCCGTTGGACGTGCTCGGCGCGGTCGGCGCGGTCGCGATCGGCGTCGACGCGACCCTGCCTTCGGTGGCGGGGCGCACCGCCTCACCCGCCGCCCTCGACGCCTTCGGCGCGGTCTGGGACGCGGGCACCCCACTCCTGCTCGGCGTGGTGCCCGCCCGCGACCCCGGCGGCCGCCCGACCAGCCGCGCGCTGGCCCGCACCGCGTTCGACCTCGCCGACCGGCTCGGCTTCGACCGCGAGCGCCTCGCCCACCTCGCCGTGCCCACCCCGACCTGCGGGCTGGCGGGCGCCGACCCGGCGTGGGCCCGGCGCGCGCTCGCCCTCTGTCGTGAGCTCGGCGAAGCGTTCGTCGACCCGCCGGAGGAGCGAGACTGACGTTTCCGGGGTCGGCACCCCGCGAACGTCGGTCTCGCGGATCACTCCGCCGCCGCCTCCCGCGCGGCGAGCAGCGCCGCCACTGCCGCGGTGATGTGCTCCTCGGCGGCCGCGTGCGTGACGCCGATCAGCTGCGCCGCCGGGCTCTCCTCCTCGGCGAGCAGCCCGAGCAGCAGGTGCTCGGTGCCGACGTAGTTGTGGCCCAGCCGCAGCGCCTCGCGGAACACCAGTTCGAGCACCTTCTTCGCGGGCCCGCTGAAGGGGATCTGCTCGCCGAGCTCCGCGTCCGACGCGACCAGCCCGGCTTCGACCCGTTCCCGCAGCGCTTCGAGGTCGACGCCGAGCGCCGTGAGCGTCGTCGCCGCGAGCGCCGTCGGCTCGGTGAGCAGGCCCAACACCAGGTGCTCCGGCCCGATCTGCTCTTGACGACATCGCCGCGCCGCCGCCTGCGCCTCGACGACCGCGCGCCGGGCCTTGTCCGTGAAGCGGGCGAAATCGCGCGAGGTGGCGCCTTCCGCGCGGGGGACGAACCGCTTCTGCACCGCCTGTTTCGTCACCCCCATGTGCCTGCCGATGTCCGTACACGACGCGCCCGCGCGGCGGGCCTGGTCGACGAAGTGGCCGATCAGGTGGTCGGCCACCTCGCCGAGGTGCTCCCCGACGGAGACGGCGTCGCCGAGCCGCTCCAGCGCGTCGCCGTCGGGGTGGCGGTTCTTCACGAGGGTGATGAGGTCGTCGAGGCGCACCGCGGAGGTCATGCGTCAACTCTAAGTTGACGCCCTTGGGTCGTCAATCTCGGGTTGACGATGAGAAGTGTCGGTGCGCCTCGGTAGCCTCGCCCCGTGAGCCCAGAATCCGTCCGCGAACGGCACGCCCGGCTGGCCGAGGAGGTCCAGGGCCACCGGTTCCGCTACTACGTGCTCGATGCGCCGGTGCTGTCCGACGGCCAGTTCGACGAGCTGTGGCGCGAGCTGCTGGCCATCGAGGAGGAGCACCCGGAGCTCGTCACGCCGGAGTCGCCCACGCAGCAGGTCGGCAGCACATTCTCGAGCGATTTCACCGCGGTCAACCACCTCGAGCGCATGCTCAGCCTCGACAACGCGTTCAGCGCCGACGACCTGCGGGCGTGGGCCGAGCGGGTGGCCCGCGACGTCGGCGCCGAGCAGCTGCACTACCTGTGCGAGCTGAAGATCGACGGGCTCGCGGTCAACCTCCTGTACGAGAACGGCAAGCTCACGCGCGGGCTCACGCGGGGCGACGGGCGCACGGGCGAGGACATCACCCTGAACATGCGCACGCTGGAGGAGGTGCCGGAGGAGCTCACGGGAACGCCGGAGTTCCCCGTGCCCGCGCTGATCGAGGTGCGCGGCGAGGTGTACTTCCGCCTCGAGGACTTCCAGGCGCTCAACGCGCTCATGGTCGAGGCGGGCAAGCCGGTCTACGCCAACCCCCGCAACACGGCGGCGGGCTCGCTGCGGCAGAAGGACCCGCGGATCACGGCGTCGCGCAACCTGCGCCTGATCTGCCACGGCTTCGGCAAGCGCGAGGGCTTCACGCTGGAGCGCCAGTCGCAGGGGTACGACGCGCTGCGCGCCTGGGGCCTGCCGGTCTCCGAGCGCTCGGTAGTGCTCAAAGGGATCGACGAGGTCATCGCGCACACCGAGTACTGGGGCGAGCACCGCCACGACATCGAGCACGAGATCGACGGCGTGGTCGTCAAGGTCGACGAGGTGGCGTTGCAGCGGCGGCTGGGCTCCACGTCGCGGGCACCGCGGTGGGCGATCGCGTTCAAGTACCCGCCGGAGGAGGTCACCACCAAGCTCCTCGACATCCGGGTCAACGTCGGCCGTACCGGCCGGGTCACCCCGTTCGCGTTCATGGAGCCGGTCGTCGTCGCGCAGTCCACGGTGTCGCTGGCCACGCTGCACAACGCCGACGAGGTGCGGCGCAAGGGCGTGCTGATCGGCGATCGGGTGGTCATCCGCAAGGCGGGCGACGTCATCCCCGAGGTGCTCGGCCCCGTTGTGGATCTGCGCGACGGCACCGAGCGCGAGTTCGTCATGCCCACCCACTGCCCGGAGTGCGGCACCAAGTTGGCGCACCAGAAGGCGGGCGACGTCGACCTGCGCTGCCCCAACGCCCGCTCGTGTCCCGCGCAGCTGCGGGAGCGGCTGTTCCACGTCGGCGGCCGCGGCGCGTTCGACATCGAGGGGCTCGGCTACGAGGCGGCGGTCGCGCTGCTCAAGGCGGGCGTCGTGCACGACGAGGGCGACGTCTTCGCGCTCACCGAAGACGACCTGCTGCAGACCGAGCTGTTCCGCAAGAAGGAGGGCGGCCTCACCGCAAACGGCTTCAAGCTGCTGGCCAATCTCGAGGCGGCGAAGGACCGCCCGCTCTGGCGGGTGCTGGTCGGCCTGTCCATCCGGCACGTCGGGCCCACGGCCGCGCAGGCCCTCGCGCGCGAGTTCGCGTCGATGGAGGCCATCGAGGCGGCGGCCGATGCGGCCGCCCGCGCCACGGAGGCGGCAGGCCTGGCGATCACGTCCGACGGCAGCGCGGGCGACCCGGCCGACGAGGCCGCGGCCGACGCGGCCACCGCCCCCGTCGCAGCGGTGGAGGACGCCGGCCCGGCGGAGGAGGCGGCGGCCGTGGCGGAGAAGGCGGCGCGGGTGGCGGCCCGGGCGCAGGCGAAGGAGCTGGCGGCCGCGCTGGCGCCGATCGCGGGCGTCGAGGGGGTCGGGCCCACGATCGCGGCGGCGCTGCGCGACTGGTTCTCCGTCGACTGGCACCGCGAGGTGGTCGCCAAGTGGCGGGCGGCGGGCGTGCGCATGGTCGACGAGGTCGACGCTTCGGTGCCGCGCACCCTGGAGGGGCTCTCCATCGTCATCACCGGTTCGATGGATGCTTTTTCCCGCGACGAAGCGAGAGAAGCGATCGCGGCCCGCGGCGGCCGGGCGGCCGGATCGGTGTCGAAGAAGACGGCGTTCGTCGTCGCGGGGGAGGCGCCCGGGTCCAAATACGACAAAGCCGTGGAAATCGGCATTCCCGTACTCGACGAAGCGGGCTTCCGCGTGCTGCTCGACCGCGGGCCGGACGCGGCGCGGGAGGTGGCCCTGGTGGAGGCGCCAAAGGATTGAGGAGTGGCGCAGCACACAGATCGGTGCTGAGGCGAACCTGAGAGCGCACCCCCGGCCCCCGGCCCTTAAGATCGTCGTGCGATCCCCGAAAAATGCTCTCCGAATGGAGAGGCGGTGCGTGGCGCGTTCGCAAGATATCGTCGTCGGAGATGGGGGTGTCGCGGTGTTGCAGGCGGTGCTGAACGGGTCGCGCCCCGAAGACGCGCACCCCGCGCTGCCCATCGTTCCCCGCCACCTCGCCCGCGACGCCCGCGCCGTCGGTGAGCAAGGCGTGTTGTCCGTGCACATCCACCCGCGCGACCCCGACGGCATGGAGACGCTCGACCCGGCCTACGTCGGCGACGCGGTCGCGGCCATCCGGCAGGAAGTGCCCGGCATGGAGATCGGCGTGCCGACCGGCCGCTGGATCCAGCCCGACCCCGAGCTGCGGGTCGAGGCCGTCCTGGCGTGGGGGCACCTGGGCATCGGCAAGCCCGACGTCTGCTCGGTCAACGTCCACGAACGCGGCTGGGAGCGGGTCTGCTCCGCCGCCGAGTCCGTCGGTATCGGCGTCGAGCTCGGCGTGTGGACGAGCGGCGACGCCGTCACGCTCCGCCGCAGCCGGGTGCCGCGCGGTACCACGCGCGTGCTGGCCGAGTCGACCGTCTCCGACCCGAGCACCGCGGTCGCCGAAGGCGTTCGGATCATGCGCGCGCTGGGCTCCGACCTCGGCGTGCCGGTGCTGCTGCACGGCGAGGAGGGCGGCGCCTGGCCGGTGCTGGAGTACGCGATGGGCCTCAACATCGACACGCGCATCGGCTTCGAGGACGTGCTCGTACTGCCCGACGGTTGGCTGGCCACCGGCAACGACAACCTCGTCTCCAAGGCACTGGAGATCGGGTCCGGCAAGCGGGCCTGGGGCCTGCAGCACCGGATGCGTTCGCGCCGCGCCCGCTGAGGGGCGCCGCGCCCGCTGACGGAGGCGCCGGGTGCTGGCGGGGCCGCTGACGGGGCCGTCACGGGGCAGCTGACGGGGCGCCGCGCGCTGAGCGCCGCGCGCAGACGGGGCCGCAGACGGGGCCGCTGTGCTCGCCGACGGGGCCGCCGCGCGAGCTTGGATCAGCCCCCGAGGATCGTGGTGACGATCCCAGCCAGGTGCGACAGCCGCGCCAGCTCCGACGGCCGGAACGCAGGCCCGCCCGGCCGCCCGACGACGAGGCCCTGCGCGTCGCTCACCGGCCCGAACGGGGCGGCGGCCAGCTCGGTGTCGAGGTCGCTCCACGGTTCGGGCACCCAGTGGATCACCGGGTCCAGCACCGTCACCTTCGACAGCGGCAGCCACGGCAGGTCGCCCGCGATCGTCTCGGGCGCGGCCACGCTCTCTGCCAGCCGGTAGGACCGCGGCCCGTCGCGGCGGACGATCAGCGCCCAGCCCGCCCGGAAGATCCGCGGCACCCCCTCGGCCAGCAGCGCGAGCCCGCGCTCGGGGTCGCCCGTGATCTCGTCGATCAGCTCCAGCTCGTGGTGGGTGGACATCAGCCCGGAATGCGGGCGCATCGACTCCACCTCGACGCCTGGCACCGACTCGGCCGACGTGATCAGCACGTCCGGCGGCCGCCCGACGGGCAGCTCGACCGCGATGTCGTCCACCGCGTGGCCCGCGGCCCGCTCGACCACGGTCACGCCGAGGATGTCCGCCCCCGCGTTGCCCAGCGCGGTCGCGACGGCGCCCAGGCTGCCCGGCTTGTCCGGAAGGACGATGCGGAGCAGGTAAGACACGCCAGACCGCCCTCTCGCCGACCCCCCGGGCACCGCCCCCTGCAGCACCCCGACCGGCGATTGTGTCAGGGCAGACGGTACCGGAGCGAACGCAGGGCCCGGCCGGTCGTCGATAGCCCGGTTCGGGTGCACCGCGTGCGAAGGCCGTCGGTCCCCGCGCCTAGACTCGTACGCAGGGTTGACGTCCGCGCCCGGCGCCGCGCCGTGACGTCCCACACCACTCGGAGGAAATCGTGGTTGCAGATACGGGTGGGATCACCCGGGACGAGGTGGCCCACCTCGCCCGGTTGGCCCGCCTCGCCGTCACCGACGCGGAGCTCGACGTCTTCGCAGGCCAGCTCGACGTCATCCTGGGCGCCGTCGCCCGGGTCGGCGAGGTGGCCGCGGACGACATCCCGCCGACGTCGCACGCCGTGCCGCTGGAGAACGTGTTCCGGCCCGACGAGCTGCGCCCGTGCCTCACCCAGGAGCAGGCGCTGGCCGGGGCCCCCGCCGCGGAGGACGGCCGCTTCCGCGTGCCGCAGATCCTGGGGGAGGAGCAATGAGCTCCGAGCTCACCCGCCTCACCGCCGTCGAGCTGGCCGAGAAGATCCACTCGCGGGAGGTGTCGGCCGTCGAGGTCGCGCGGGCCCACCTGGATCGCATCGCCGAGGTCGACGGGCAGGTGCACGCGTTCCTGCACGTCGCAGAGGACGCCGCGCTGGCCTCGGCCGCGCTCGTCGACGAGAGCCTGGCCGTGGGCACCCCGCCCGCCTCGCCGCTGGCCGGGGTGCCGTTGGCGCTCAAGGACGTGTTCACCACCACCGACATGCCCACGACGTGTGGCTCCAAGATCCTCGAGGGCTGGCGGTCGCCGTACGACGCGACGGTGACCGCACGGTTGCGCGCCGCAGGCGTGCCGATCCTCGGCAAGACCAACATGGACGAGTTCGCCATGGGCAGCTCGACCGAGAACTCGGCCTACGGCCCCA
>DATAOO010000175.1:0-6220 GCA_036265695.1 Pseudonocardia sp.
CTCTCGGACGTCCGCTCCCCGCCCGACACCCCGCATCGCCCACCGGACGCGATCCGGCCGACTGCCCGCGGAGGGCGCCGGTCGGGCCGTTCGTGCGGTCTGAAGGAGAAAGCATGCAGATCCCCGCAGCCGATCACCGCGACTACTGGACGCGGGTGCTCGCCGCAGGCGGCACGACCGCCGTGCCGCGCTGGGTCACCGACCCGGCCCCCGGGATCGGCGCGCACCTGGCGCCCCTCCCGGCCGCCGCCGACGACACGCTGCTCCTCGCCGCGCACGCCGCCGTGCTGGCCGCGCTGTCCGGCGAAGCCGACGTGGTCACCGGCTACGTGCCCGCGGGGGCCGACCGGCCGCTGCCGTGCCCGTTGTCCGTCGGTGCAGGCACGTGGCGGGAGCTGCTGGACCGCACGCGTGACGTCGAGCGCGAGCTGCTCGCCCACGCCGACTTCCCGGTGGACGAGCTGCTGCGCGAGCCGCGTTCGGAAGCGGTGTTCGGCGCCGACGCGGGCGAGGCCGTGCTCGGGGTGGCCGCCACCGAGGCCGACGGAGGCCCGGCGCTGCGCGTGACCTACCGCCGCGACGCCCTGGACGCCGACGCCGCGGCGCGCATCGCCGGCTACCACCTCACGGCGCTGCATCGGCTGGTGTCCGAGCCCGACACCGCGATCGACCGGCACACCCTGCTCTCCGCCGAGGAGATCGCGTTCCAGATCGACGGCCTCGCGGGCCCGCACCGCGCGCTGCCCGACCACCGTTTCCACGAGCTGTTCGAGCAGCGCGTGCGCAGCCATCCCGAGTCGGTCGCCGCCGAGTGCGCGGGCAGGCGCTGGACCTACCGCGAACTGAACGCCCGGGCCAACCGGATCGGGCACGCGCTCGTCGCCCGCGGGCTGGCCCGCGAAGGCGTGGTCGCGGTGACCACCGAGCGCAACCTCGACTGGATGGCCTCGGTCATCGCGATCTTCAAGGCGGGCGGGGTCTACCTCCCGGTCGAGCCGCACCTGCCCGCCGACCGGATCGCGGGGGTGCTGCGCCGCGCCGAGGTCGCGTTCGTGCTCACCGAGCCGGGCAGCACGGCCACCCTCGACCAGGCGCTGCAGGCGACGCCCCAGGTGCAGCGGGTCCTCATCGCGGACGCCTACGCCGAGGACCACCCGGACACCGACCTCGGCCTCCCGGTCGGGCCCGACCAGCTCGCCTACATCTACTTCACGTCCGGCTCGACCGGCGAGCCCAAGGGCGCGATGTGCGAGCACGCGGGCATGCTCAACCACCTCCAGGCCAAGATCGCCGACTTGGAGATCGGCGAGGGCCAGACCGTCGCCGAGACCGCCCCGCAGAGCTTCGACATCTCGCTCTGGCAGCTCATCTCGGCCCTGCTGGTCGGCGGCCGGACGCTGATCGTGCCGCAGGAGGTCATCCTCGACGTCGCCCGTTTCGTCGACACCGTCGCCGACGGGCGGGTCAACGTCGCCCAGCTCGTGCCGTCCTACCTCGAGGTCGTGCTGACCTACCTGGAGCAGAACGCCAAGGCGCTGCCCGACCTGCACTGCTGCTCGGTCACCGGCGAGGCGCTCAAGCTGGAGCTGGCCCAGCGGTGGTTCTCGCTGATGCCCGCCGTCAAGCTCGTGAACGCCTACGGCCTCACCGAGACCTCCGACGACACCAACCACGAGGTCATGCGCGCGGCGCCCGAGGGTCGCTCGGTGCCGCTCGGGCGGGCGGTGCAGAACGTGCGCGTCTACGTGGTCGACGAGCAGCTGCGCCCGGTCCCGCTCGGCGCCCCGGGCGCCATCGTGTTCTCCGGGGTCTGCGTGGGCCGCGGCTACATCAACGATCCCGACCGCACCGCCGCCGCCTACCTCACCGACCCGTACCGCCCCGGCGAGCGGCTCTACCTGGCGGGCGACTTCGGCCGCTGGCGCCCGGACGGAAAGCTGGAGTACCTCGGCCGCCGCGACAGCCAGGTGAAGATCTCCGGGTTCCGCATCGAGATCGGCGAGATCGAGAACACGCTGCTGCGGGTGCCGGGGGTGCGCGACGGCGCCGTCGTCGTCGCCGAACCGGCCGGGGGGAGCAGGCACCTCGTCGCGTTCTACGCCGCCGCCGAGCCGCTCCCGGTCGCCCTGCTGCGCGAGCGGCTCGGCGCCTCGCTGCCCGCGTACATGGTGCCCACCGCCTTCCACTGGCGGGAGACGTTGCCGTTGACCGCCAACAGCAAGATCGACAAGAAGGCGCTCACCAGGCTGGCCGGCGAGTTCGACGTCGCCGCAGACGAGGAGCTGGAGCCGCCCGCCACCCCGACCGAGCAGCGGCTCGCGCAGGTGTGGGCGTCCGTGCTCGGCGAGCCCGTCGACGGGGTCGGCCGCCGCGACCACTTCTTCGACAAGGGCGGCAGCTCGCTCACGGCGGTGAAGGTGGTGATCGGGCTCAAGCGGGAGGTGTCGCTCAAGGACATCACCCGCCTGCCGGTGCTCGCCGACCTGGCCGCGCTGATCGACGGCCGGGCCGAGCGGCAGACCGGGCTGCTCCAGGTCCTCGCCGAGCCGCCCGGCGCCGACGCCGCGCTGGTCTGCTTTCCCTACGCGGGCGGCAACGCCGTGAACTTCCGCCCCATGGCCGACGCGCTCACGGGGCTCGCGGTGTTCGCCGTCGAGCTGCCCGGGCACGACCTCGCCGCCGAGCGGGAGCCGTTCGCGACGATCGGCGAGACCGTGGCGCGCGTCGCCGCGGAGCTCGACACCGAGCTGGGCAAGCGCGGCCTCACCCGCGTGCTGCTGTGGGGCCACTCGGCGGGCACCGCGCTCGCCGTGGCCACCGCCCGGGCGCTGCACGAGCGCGGCACGGATGTCGCGCGCCTCTTCCTGGCCGCCCAGCTCCCGCGCGACGCGGCCGGGCGGCGCGCCGAGGCCGACCGCCTCCTCGGACAAGGGGACGCGGAGATCGCCGCCGGGCTCGCGGGCTACGGCGAGTTCGCCCCGCAGCAGGCCGAGCACGTCGGCGCGGCCTACCGGCACGACTGCGTCGCCGTGCACCGCTACTTCGCCGACCTGCTCGACGCCCCGCCCGCCCCGCTGCCCGTCCCGGTGACGGTCGTGCTCGCGGCGGACGACCCCAGCACGGACGGGTCCGCCCACCACGAGTGGCAGGTGGTGGCCGAGCACGTCGATCTCGAACTGCTCCCCGACGGAGGTCATCACTTCCTGCGCACCCGGCCGCACGCCGCGGCCGGGGTGGTCAACCGCGCAGCGCAACTGCTCCCCAGCCGCTGACACCGGCGACGAACGAGAGGTATCTGCACCATGTCCCCATCGACGACGTCCGCTCCGCCACTGCCCGTGCAGACGGCTCCCGGTAAGCCGCCGCTGCTGGCCGTGCAGGCAGGCGGCCGGGCCGCCGACTGGACCGCCGCCCACCGGGACGCGTTGCGCCACACCCTGCTGACGCACGGCGCGGTGCTCGTCCGCGGGCTCGGGCTGCGCAGCCACGCCGAGGTCGGTGACGTGTTCCGGGCGTTCTCCGGCGGCAGGCTGCTGCCCGAGCGCGAGTCCTTCGCACCCCGGGCGGTGCACCAGCCGGGCGTGTTCGGCTCCACGAAGTGGCCCGCCAACCAGCAGATGTGCATGCACCACGAGCAGAGCTTCGCCGCCGACTTCCCGGGCGTGATGATGTTCGCCTGCCTCACCGCGCCCGCCGCCGGTGGGGCCACGCCGGTGGCCGACGCGACCGCGGTGCTGAACGCGCTGCCCCGCGACCTGGTCGGCCGGTTCGAGCGCGAGGGCTGGATGCTCGTGCGCAACTACAACGACGAGATCGGCTCGTCGTACGCCGAGGCCTTCGGCACCGCCGACCCGGCCGCGGTCGAGCACTACTGCCGGGCGGGCGGAATCGAGTTCGAGTGGCAGCCCGGGGGAGGGCTGCGCACCCGGCAGCGGCGTGCCGCGATCGCCCGGCACCCGGTCACCGGGCAGTTCAGCTGGTTCAACCAGATCGCGTTCCTGAACGAGTGGACCCTGGAGCCGGACGTGCGCGAGTTCCTCGTGGACACCTACGGCGGCGACGGGCTGCCCTTCAACACCCGGTTCGGCAGCGGGGCTCCGATCGGCCCGGAGATCGTCCAGCTGCTGAACGGCGTGTACGAGGCGCACACGCACCGCGAGCCCTGGCAGCCGGGGGACCTGCTGCTGGTGGACAACATCCGCAGCGCGCACGCCCGCGAGGCCTACGACGGCCATCGCGAGGTGCTCGTCGGGATGACCGAGCCGGTCAACGTGGCCGCCTGCGCACCGGGGGGGCAGCGATGAGCCCCGCCACGCCGCCGCCGTTCGCGGTGATCTCCGGTACGCAGGTGCAGCAGGCGCTGCAGGGGAGCGAGAAGCAGGTCGTCGAGCTGGTCGAGGCCACCTACCGCCTGCACGGCGCGGGCGACTCGGTGAACCCGCCGTCGTACTTCCTGCGCTTCCCGGACCGGCCCACGTCGCGGATCATCGCGCTGCCCGCCTCGATCGGCGGCGACGTCCGGGTCGACGGCCTGAAGTGGATCTCCAGCTTCCCGGAGAACGTGGCGGCGGGCATCCCGCGGGCCTCGGCCGTGTTGATCCTGAACGACCACGACACCGGCTACCCGTTCGCGGTGTTGGAGAGCTCGATCATCAGCGCCACGCGCACGGCGGCGTCCGCGGCGTTGGCCGCCGACTGGCTGAGCCGGGAGCGGGGCCGCCCGACCCGGGTCGGGTTCATCGGCACCGGCCTGATCAACCGCTACGTCCACACCTTCCTGCGGGGCACCGGGTGGTCGTTCGACGAGGTCGGGCTGTTCGACCTGTCCGCCGACAGCGCCGCGGGGTTCCACAGCTACCTGGACCGGTCGGGTGAGGGTGGCCCCGTCACCGTGCACAGCAGCACGGAGGAGCTGATCAGGGCCAGCGACCTGGTCGTCTTCGCCACCGTCGCGGGCACCCCGCACGTGCACGAGCCCGCGTGGTTCGCCCACAACCCGCTGGTGCTGCACGTGTCGCTGCGCGACCTGGCGCCGGAGATCATCCTCGGCTCCACCAACATCGTCGACGACGTCGAGCACTGCCTGAAGGCCGACACGTCACCGCACCTGGCCGAGCAGCGGGTGGGCAACCGGGACTTCATCGACGGCACCCTCGCCGACGTGATGGACGGCCGCCTCGCGCTGCCCGCCGACCGGCCGGTGGTGTTCTCACCGTTCGGTCTGGGTGTGCTCGACCTGGCCGTCGGCAAGCACGTCTACGACGTCGTGACGCGCTCCGGCGAGCTCCAGGTGATCGACGGGTTCTTCCGGGACCTCAACCGGCACGGCTGACCGTCTGCCAGCATGGTGCGATGGCGCGCAACGTGCTGGGTGACGAGCTGGAGACCTGCGGCTGCGACCCGATGACGGGCTTCTACCGCACCGGGTGCTGCGACACCGGCGCGGAGGACATGGGCGTGCACACCGTGTGCGCCGTCGTCACGGCCGAGTTCCTGCGGTTCAGCGCGGAGGCGGGCAACGACCTGTCCACCCCGCGTCCCGAGTTCGGGTTCCCCGGGCTGCAGCCCGGGGACCGCTGGTGTCTGTGCGCGAGCCGGTGGGCGGAGGCCAACGCCGCGGGCGTCGCCCCGCCGGTGGTGCTCGCGGCCACGCACGCGCGCACGCTGGAGTGGGTCGACCTCGCCGACCTGCGCACGCACGCGGCCCGCTGACCGCGGCCGACCCGTCCGTACGGCGGGTTCCCCGCGCGGAGATCGTGGAGCATCGTGGTGGGGCCGTGTCCCCGACGCAAAGGAGCTTCCGGTGGCCTTCCCCGGCCTGCAGCACGTCGCCATCACCGTCTCCGACCTGGAGCGCAGCACGCAGTGGTACTCCCGCCTGTTCGACGCCGAGCCCGTGCTCGACGAGGACGAGGAGTCGGGCACCTTCCACCACACCGTGTTCCTGCTCGACGGCGGCCAGCTCTTCGGCCTGCACACCCACATGGGCAACGAGTCCGGCGACGCGTTCGACGAACGCCGCACCGGGCTCGACCACGTGGGCTTCGCCCTTTCCGGCTCCGCCGAGCTCGAGCAGTGGCGCGACCGCCTCGACGAGCTCGGCATCAGGCACGGCGGCATCAAGAAGGCGGGCTACGGCAGCGGCCTGTCGTTCCGCGACCCCGACAACATCGCTCTGGAGTTCTTCATCGCTCCCGGTACCTGAACACCGGCGTGGGGG